>CAZHUP010000041.1:0-17389 GCA_964535495.1 uncultured Rhodohalobacter sp. | reverse complement strand
AAGCTGTTGATGATCAAATAGAGACTCGGCACGACAAAAAGCGTCAGAAACATGGAGACGAGAAGTCCACCTACGACGGAGATCGCGAGCGGTCTCATTAGCTCCGAACCTTCACCCATTCCGATGGCCAGTGGCAGCATCCCGCATACAGTGGTGAATGTGGTCATTAAAATAGGTCGAAAACGGATTGAGCCGGCATCAACTACAGCTTCAAATACATTCAATCCTTTCTCCTCTTTCCCAATTTCGATGTACTCTACCAGCAGAATGGCATTGTTGACTACAATTCCAACCAGAAGAATAACACCGAGCATGACGGGAGCGCTTAAGTTGATGCCGGTAATTAAAAGTCCGGCACCCACGCCTATTAATGCTAATGGTACGGCTGTAAGAATGACCAATGGGTTTGCCAGTCGTTCATACTGAACTGCCATCACTACAAACACGAGAAAGATTGCCAGCAGGGTAACTGTTATTAAAATACGATTGGTCTCTTGAATCACTTCTTCCTCTCCTCCAAAAATGAGGCTGTAGCCCTGTGGGAGATCGTAGTCGGCCATGCGCTCCCGTATATGATCATTTACAGTTCCAACATCCGTGATATTTGGATTCACTTCGCCATCCATTCTCAAAACACGAACTTGGTTTTCCCGCTCGATATGAGCCGGCCCGTCTGTTAATCTAAAGGTGGCTACATCTGCAAGCGGAACGGATCCGCCATCAGGGCGGAACATCAAAATTTGACTCAGATCTTCATCGTGTTTAACCCGATCCCTGGAAAGCATAACCCGAACATCGTACTCTGCACTTCCGGTTGCAAACCGTGTTGGGACAGCTCCCAGAACGGCTGTACGAATAGCATCTCCAATATCACCAATTTTTAAACCGAGAGCTGTTGCACGCTCCCTATCCACATCAACCTGTAACAGCGGACTGCGGTCGTCGCGGCTGAGCTGAAAATTGATCAGGCCGGGGATGTCATCCAGCAGATATAGCAGTTCCTGACCGATGTCATCCAAGACCTCTACATCATCACCCACTATTCCGATTGAGATTTCTGATCCGGCAGGGTTGGTTCGGATTCCTGAAATACTGGGCGGACTCACACTTGTACGCGCACCGGGTATTTCAAGGGAGTCGAGTTTAGCCTGCATCATATCAACCCACTCGTTGGGTGACATTTCACGTCGTTCAGATGCGGGAATAAGGTTTACACTGAATCGTGCAGTGCCCGGGCGTTCGTTAATCACACCTTCAGAGAGGTGACCACCAACTAAACTGAAAACACTCTCCACGTGTGGCATGCTTTGAATTGCATCTTCAACCCGGTAGGCGTGAATGTTGGTTTCATCCGGAGTGGTACCGGAGGGCATGCTGAAGTTGACTCCAAAGTTTCCG
The DNA here is from genome assembly GCA_964535495.1 of uncultured Rhodohalobacter sp. Taxonomy (GTDB): domain Bacteria; phylum Bacteroidota; class Rhodothermia; order Balneolales; family Balneolaceae; genus Rhodohalobacter. Next base: position 15,991 of record CAZHUP010000041.1, on the reverse strand, counting down.
TCATCAACCTGTGGTAAAAATTCATTGCCGAGGCCGTCCATCAAATAGAGAACTCCGGCGAGAAGCAGAAATGCGCCAACTGCTATTCCCCATCTGAATTTGAGCACACTCTTGAGAGTGGAGGCGTAAATTTCTGTCAATTTTCTCAGTCCCAAATTGAATGACCTGTTGAATCGACTCTGCTCCAGACCACTGCTATATTTTAGTTTGCTGAGTAGTGCTGCAAGCATCGGGACCAAAGTTAAAGCTGCAGCGAGTGATGCGAGGATTGCAAATGCAATAGTCAAAATTAATTCACTGAAGAGCATTGAGGCGAGTCCTGTAATCAACAAAAATGGAAGAACGGCAGCCAGGTTAGTCATGGTGGACGCAACCACAGCTGAGGATACTTCAGCGGCACCTTCATGTGCAGAATCTTCCGCTGACTTTTTCAGCTCTTCGTTATGCCGGAAGATATTTTCAAGCATTACGATGGCGTTGTCGAGCAGTAGACCAACACCAAGCGCCAATCCACCCAGGCTCATGATATTAAGGGTGAGGTTGCTCATTCCCATTAGCGCAAAAGTGGCCATGATTGCTATTGGGATTGATAGACCGATTACAAAACTTTTACGCAGGCTGCCAAGGAACAGCAGTACAACGAGCATTGCCAAAACACCGCCAAGAATCGCTGCCGAACTTACTGCACCAATCGAGCTGGTAATAAAAAAGGATTGATCTGTTGTAGTATTGTATTGAATATCATCCGGTATAAACCCACTCCCTTCAAGCCGATCCAGTTCAGCTTTTATGCGATCGATGACGGCCAGAGTGTTGGCTTCCGGCAGCTTAGTGATGGAGAGCTCCATCGAGGGCGTGCCGTTCAGGCGAACAAAAAGTCGCTGGTCCCGATGAGTGTCGTGCACATCAGCAACTTCATCCAGACGGATGGTCCGATTCTCTCCGGGCAGGCGAAGTCGAACAGACGCAATATCATCCACGGAATTAAAACGTCCATCGGTTTTGGCCATCACATCAAAACGGTCGGATGTGACCTGTCCGGCAGCAATATCCCGGTTCTCCTCTTCCAGAGCAGTTGTTACATCGTTCATAGACAACCCATAGGAGTTCAGCCGATCGACATCCACTACAACCTGAAGTTCACGGACGAGTCCGCCGGCAACCTGAACACCACCTACTCCCTGAAGTGCTTGTAGCTGTGGAGAAAGTTCATTCTCCATCCAGTCACGTACTTCGATTGGCGTACGCATCGGAGAGCTGAAACCGGCTACAAAAACGGGATCTTGGGATGGATCATATTTGTAAATTCTGGGTGGATCGATATCGGTTGGCATCTGAGTTCGGGCAAACTCCAGATTTCGGGAAGCATCCTGTAGAGCTACGTCGATATCCGTCCCATAATCAAAATAGAGCTCAATATTTGTTCGGCCTTCGGATGCCCGCCCTGTAATTCGTACCAGGTTTTCGGTTGCTGCAAGGTTCGATTCCAGAACTCTTGTAATCTGCTGCTCCATCACTTCAGGGGCTGTACCGGGGTAGTTCACCGTAACCCGTATCTGCGGGTAGGTGATATCAGGCAGAAGATCGACAGGCAGTCGATCCAGAAAGAAAAAACCAAGAACAATCACCACTGAAGTAATCGCCATGGTACCGATAGGTCGACGAATGGCATGCGAGGCGAGTCCTTCCTTGCGCTGATTTTGGGTTGTATTCTCCGAAATATTGGACATTATCTTCCTGCACCTTCAGGTGAATCATTCTCAATCCAGCGAGATACATTTACAAGCAGGTTTTCTCTTAATGTGGCGGGGTTCGCGCCGATTACTACATCTCCGGCTTCAAGCCCTTCCAGAATTTCAGTCCAGTTTCTTCGCTCTATGCCGGTGGTAACATCACGCCTTTCAATTCGATTTTCATCATTGATGATATATACAAATCGGTCATCCTCTTCTGATGCGAGCAGTGATTCGCTTGGGACAGCAAGAATATCAGGCCGACGATCTGCATAGGTCATAACCCGTGCCAAAAAGCCCGGCCGAATCACTCTGTTATTTTCTGTATTGGAAGGAACACGTACTTCTACTGTAAAAAGCCGGCTGTTCTCATTGGATGATGGGTAGAGCCGTTGTATAGATCCTGAGAAAGTTTCGTCCGGATAGGCGTCAATTTGTAATTCAACAGTCTGACCTTCATTAAGGAATACATAATCCCGCTCGGGGATTCCAACTCTGGCAACCAGCCGATTTGTATCAGCAACCCTGAGCAGCGGTTCATTCACGGATATGGCATCGCCCTCTTCTACATAGCGATTGAGAACCGTTACGCTTTGATTTGCGCGGATAGTTCCAAAAGAGAGACGGGTTTCAAGTAAATTGACTTCGCTCTCGGCTGATTGCAGGTTTGCTCGCGACTCCTCAAATTCAGCTCGTGAAACTGCATTGCGTTCAAAAAGTTGTTCTGTTCTGGAAAACGAGGCTTCGGCTAGTTCCAGTTGAGCTTTTGCGCGTGAAAGTTCAGCCTGAAGTTCCTGTGTGTCGAATGTTAAAAAAATGTTGCCGGTTTGAACTTGATCTCCCTCCCTAACATTCAAAGAAGTGACCAATCCTTCCATACGGGATGCGATTGTAATTATATTTTCAGGCTCAACTGTGGCAGAAGCCCGGACAATTCTGGAGAGATCCATGGGTTGAAGCTCATAGCCCGCAACTGCCATGGGTTGTTCGCCTGAGGGAGCGGAATCATCTGATTGTTCGCACCCGGGAAGAACCCATACAAGAATTAAAAAAAGTATTGTTCTAGACAATTTCATAGTGGTCTGATAAGGAGAATTGACCTTTAAACTAATCTTCAAACAGAAACTAATCCAATGCCATTTCTCGATTTAGCAAGCTTTAACAGCTTTTATCTGCTATGAGGATGATTTTATTGCAGCAATTGCTAAAAAAATCCATCCGAGAATGAAAGCTACTCCGCCAAAGGGAGTAATCATCCCAAGACGGCCAACATCAATGAGTGTAAGCAGGTAGAGACTTCCGGAGAAGATGATAATTCCGACTATAAAGGCGATGCCGCTCCAACTAATCCATTTTGAGTTGGGGATATGGTAGGAGATAGCCCCAAGCAGGAGGAGGCCTAATGCATGGTAAAAATGGTACTCAACACCGGTTTGGTAAACCTGAAAGCGATCCGGCGTAAGCATATCCTGAACGATATGTGCGCCAAATGCGCCGAACGCTACGGCAAGCGCCATCAAGATTGATCCGGTTATGAGAAGGGTTTTAGAGTTCATTCAGATTCAAAAAGTCAGTGATAGTTAGTTGAAAGGATTAGTATGAAGAAAGATAGGAAGAATCGTTTGGGTTCAAAACAGGCAGGTCATATTCCATAGAGATAAAATAGGGGGGAGAATGATAAGATAAAGTGAGTTCAATATAGAATGAATGTAAAGGCATTGAAAAATCCGCTCCTTTTTCAAGGAGGGGACTTAGGGGTGGTTGAAACCAAAATCGGATCAGTTTTGAAGCCTGAAATTATCAAGTCTACCTCCCCCAACCCCTCCTAACACCCCGACGTTTCGAGGGCAAGCAGGAGGAGAGAATCATATTCAAGATTCTTAAGTCGTTCTAACGTTAAGATGCTATCCCAAAAGAGTGCCGTGAGGTGAGTACTCTGCTTTATTACTGACCCGGAATTTGAATTCCTGATGCCGGTTCCGATTCAGAATATGCACTAACTCCGCGGTCAATCCAGTGAGTGGCTCCATCGCTCAAAAAACAGTTAGTGGTAAATCCGGGCTGACTAACATAGGGATGTTCCCGCCACTCAATATTTTTCATTTCTTCAATATCTTTTTCCCCGGCAAAATTTTGAAGTTCCTCTATTTTGTTAAAAAATAGTTTCGAGTAAATTACAAACCGATTTGCACAACGATAAAACTGACTTTCTCTTTCTGCCTTATAGGCTTCCAGTACATTTAGATTTGGAAAAATTCTCAATGCCAGCATCGCGCTGTTTAGTTCGGTATCAGAAATGTCTGCCTCCTCTACAACTTTGTCTGTACTCGCCAGATCACCACTAATTCGCTGTTCGGCAGCCACATCTTCTCTACATTTGACTGAATTTAGATTACTGCCCGAGTAAAGCCAGGTACTTGCAGATTTTACATTTTCACAAACTTCAGGCCTGAGCGATAGCCGGGCTACATTGTGAAAACATTGTGATCTGTACAAACTTACAACGTGTCCTGAAGTGTTAATCGGTGCTACGCCAGGTGAGACGGTATAACTATCATGAGAAATTAAGTAGCACGGCTTTTCAGATGCTAAGGCACCGGCAAGATTATAGTACTGAATCTCCAGTTCATTCGGTGATTTTTCAAAAAAGCTGTAAATCCGCTTATCAGGATTGCTAAAGAGTCCGCATCCTGACAAAAAGAGTAATGTTGCCAATAAAGAAAAAACAGGGAGTCTCATAAACGTAAGAACTTAGTTTTGCAGACTAGGTAATCATTAGATATCCGGGGCAAATTTTTGCTGAGTGGAAAGTTCTTATCGAAGATATAAAGAATTGAATAAGTGGTTCTGAAACGGGGAGAAATCTAATATTCTGTACCTGAGGCAAGGGAAGATTTTTGAATTTTGACCCATATTCCGTTGCTAGCACGGTGGGTCTGAACAATAGAAATTTGATTCTCCATAATCGTATTACTTGGAGATAGCTGGAGGATTTTATTTTAGAACCCTATAGATTCCAACGTCCCGTAAGGACACTACATGGGTAGAAAAGAATAAAAGCCAACCCATATAATCGGCGTGCCGTCAGGTACGCAACAAATTATCTCTGCGTCCGCCGCGCCACCGCGGTGAACTCACCCTTCAAACCCAATTTCCTTATGGGTCCCGTCGCAAAACGGTTTGGTTGACGATCTCCCGCAACGGCACAACGCCACACCTTTATCGGAGGTGTGTTCGCCCAGTTCTGAAGACTCCATCGTATAGTTTCCTTCCAATATCGCCGGGCCGTTTTTCATCAGCTTGATGAGCAGCTTATCATGCTTTTCATCTTCGATGGGCGGCATTTTCTCCTTGTTGGCGTTGGAATCCGCTTTCCAATCTATTTTCTCGTGCGAATTATCACAGGCGGGTTTATTGCTGGAAGCTCCACACCGACAGAGGGCAAAACGAGTATCTTCAAGTACGGTATTCCCATCGTGATCCTGAATTTCGAGATCTCCAAAAAAGTAAACCGGCCCGTTATCAGTAAGCTTAATACGGTTTTTGGAGGAGGGTTTTTCAGTTCGGCCAGATCTCTTCATTTCGTAATGAAGTGCACCGGTAGGGCATTTCTCAATCACATCAGCAACTTCTATGGCTGAGGCATTATTGGGTTCAATCCACGGCTTTTTTTGAGGGTCAAAAACATTCGGCAGGCCTTTTACACATTCCGCTGCATGAATACAGCGTTTTACATCATAATTGACCTTGATCTCTTCACTTTCGTAGCTGTGGATTTTCTTTTCCATGATCCAATTTGTTTAATTGCTGTTTTGAGTTCAATTAACACAAAACGTCACAGTTTTAAAAAGGTAAATGGGATAATCTGAAAGGTCTATTAAATTCTCTCAATAATCTCACCGCAGCGCATCATTCTGTCGCCATGATAGGGATTGGCGATCTGCTCCTCACGGCTGAGCCAGTCGGCCGATCCTCCCCGAACCATTGGGCAGCTTTGATGATATACGGTATAACCGACGGGCCGAAAAGTTTTTACCATTTCGATCATAGCTTCCGATATAAACTCAAAATGGTATCTCTGGTCATCTATATCATCTTCTCGGATTAGTTCATCAGAGGCGTTTTCTATAATCTCTTTAAACGAAATCCACAGGGCAAGGCTCTCCTGATTTAAACCTTCCGGATCAACTCTTTCTGCTTCACTCTTCAGTGTGTTTGCGCGTACTTTGGCTGTTTCAGCATCAGATTCAACCAATGCATCTTTAAGGGTAAAGTATCGATCTAAAACAATACTCATCTGTTCATCAAACTCCGTAGTTGATTCAACAGCCTGCATCTGAAGTTGTTGACGGCGCTCATCTTGTTGAGCCTGCTCTCTTTCAGATGGGCCGCACCCTGTTGTAATTAAAATCAGCGTAATGAGTGTTGTGACAAGGATTTTCATAATAATTTTTTCGTCTGTTGATTTTTGAATCAACCTTAAAGTAAGCATTCTTACAAAAAAACCGGTACAGTGAATCATACTTATACTTTTGATGATTCACTGCCCGGTTGATTGAACGAAAGAATTAGGTTTAAAAATTAAACATTTGGCCCGGCTTTGATGATCTCTATGCTGCTGTCACCTTTATACTTTTCAAAGTTTTTGTTGAAAAGGGTGCCGAGTTTTTTAGCCTGTGCATCATACGCATCCGGATCATCCCAGGTGTTTTTGGGGATGAGGATATCCGGAGATACGTTCGGGCAGGTTTTTGGAATCTGAACTCCAAATACATCATCCTGAACGGTTTTTGCATTATGCAGTTTTCCGGAGTGGATAGCGTCTATAATTGCCCGCGTACTCTTCAAATCAATTCGTTTGCCTGTTCCATAAGCTCCGCCTGTTAAACCGGTATTAACCAGCCACGCTTTTGCTCCGTGTTTTTTCATTTTTTCAGCGAGCATTTCGGCATATCGGGCCGGCGGCCAGACGAGAAATGCGGCTCCGAAGCATGCAGAGAATGTAGCCTGAGGTTCAGTGACACCCATTTCTGTTCCGGCTACTTTTGCCGTATATCCGCTGATAAAGTGATACATTGCCTGCTCGGGAGTAAGTTTACTCACCGGAGGTATGACGCCAAATGCATCATAGGTTAGGAAAATGATGTTTTCCGGGTGACCCGCTACGCACGGAATTTTCGCGTTGGAGATGTACTCAATCGGGTAGCTGGCGCGAGTATTTTGCGTTATACTTGTATCAGTGTAATCTACTTTTCGGGTAACCGGATCGTATCCGACATTTTCCAGTACAGTGCCAAATTTGATCGCATCAAAAATTTCGGGTTCCTGCTCTTTTGTCAAATTGATGGTTTTCGCGTAGCATCCGCCCTCTATATTAAACACGCCATCATCACTCCAGCAGTGCTCATCATCCCCGATCAGCTTTCGTCTGCTGTCTGCAGATAGAGTGGTTTTTCCGGTACCTGAAAGTCCGAAGAAAAGAGCCACATCATTATCCTCTCCCTCGTTAGCAGAGCAGTGCATGGACAGAACATCCTTTTTCGGCATCAGATAGTGCATTACGGTAAAAATACCTTTTTTCATCTCACCGGCATACTCAGTACCCAGAATGACCATTGAGTTTGTTTGAAAGTTTACATCCACACTGGCATCTGAAGTCATCCCCTCGGTAAAGGTATTTGCCGGAAATTTACCGGCATTGTAGACCACAAAATCAGGCTCACCAAATTCAGCAAGTTCTTCCTGCGTCGGGCGGATCAGCATGTTGTGCATAAACAATCCGTGGTAAGGACGCTCTGCTATGATTCTCACTTTCAAACGGTAATTGGGGTCCCATCCTGCAAAACCATCAATAACATAGAGTCGCTCGCGAGTATTCAGGTAGTCAATCGCTCTTCGGTGGTTAATTTTGTAAGTGTGTTCATCCAGCGGGATGTTTATATCTCCCCACCAGATATCTTCGTTCATGCCCTCTGTTTTTACAACCCTTTTGTCGGCAGGACTTCGACCGGTACGTTTACCTGATCGAACAACCAAAGCTCCGTTGTCAGTAACTACTGAACCGGGATCATACTTGATAGCGTCTTCATAAAATTTTCCGGGAGCCGGATTCCTGATGATTGTCTCTACGTTAATTTCGTGATTTTTTAAATCGAATGTTTTTTTGCTCATGTTCACTCAGCTTTAGTTTTCTGTTATGTAAGCCTACTATTAAATACAAAATCTACATGAAGGAAAGATTAACAAATTTGTCTAACTCATTGATATGTTATGAATTGGTAACGTATCGATTAGAAAACCGCTTACAGTAAAGAAAAGTTTTCTCTACTTTTTTAATGTAAGTTTTGGAGAGTACGAAAATTCAAGTTTTTGCAGTAGATTTAAAGAGTTGGAAAATTTAGGATATAACTAAATGTAGAGAAATCATGAAAATTGTAGGATTTGTAGTACTTGTCTCGGGAATTATATTCACACTATATTCAGGTTTTGTAGACACAGGTGAAATGTCGCCAAGCGTGAAGTGGGCGCCCTGGATTGGTATTCTCGTTTTTCTAGCCGGTGGAGTATACTACTTGAAGGCTCGTAAGGAAGAGTAAATTTGCTAAACGGAGTAGGATATCAGATCCACTCCGTTTGAAAAATGATTAGTTGTGGGTGTTGTAGATAAACATATTATTCTCGTCGAAAATGACGGATTGATAAGTGTTTTCCACGGGGATATCCATACCGGGTGAGTTTGGAGGCATACCGGGAACCGCCACACCTATCACGGCCGGGCGTTCTGCAAGCAGCTGTCGTATATCCTCTACAGGTACGTGTCCTTCTATGATGTATCCGTCAGTAACGGCTGTGTGGCAGGAGCTGAGTTGGCCGGGAACACCTTTCTCCCGTTTTAATTCATGAAGATCCGGAACCAATTCTGAGGTTACATTCACTCCGTTTCGTTCAAGATACTTTGCCCACTCCACACAGCATTCGCAACCTTCACCGTGATACATCGTTAACTCGAATGAACCGTCGAAATAATCGACCTCATTATTTGCCTCTTGATGAGAATCTTGAAACATAAAAATCCAGAATCCAACACTTGCTATTAAAATAAGAATCAACAGGGGGTAAAAAATTTTGCTACTCATAAAAGAAGATGTATCAGGTTGCTATCAGTTCAGAATCAAAAGATAGAGAGAAATTGTCAGGTAAACATAAGCTTTACGGTTAGAATTTCAGGCCAATACTAAGGGTTTAAAATAGCATGAAATTACGCAGGTCAAACGGCATGAACGATCATTTCGTATGCTGTACGTATTGAATTCTGATAACTTGAAATACGTTGTATAAATGAATCGGAAAGAAGACTTTATAGTTATGCAAATACAAGATTATTATAAAGATATCATTCAATCACTTAATTACATTAATGATGATGAAACTGCAGAGAGAACGATGAAAGCCGTTGCCGGAGTTATTTCAAGTTCAGTTGATGAACAGACCGCAAAAGAGTTTACGGCAGCACTTCCAAAAGAGCTCGACTACAATACGCTGAGAGGTAGCCAGGAATACGTAAATAGTGATACACCTGACGATTGCATACAAATTTTGAAAGATAAATTTGACTGGCACGATGAACAGGCACTTACAGCAATCTGGAAGGTGACCAATATCATATCGCAAAGTGCACCGGGTGAAATCAGCGAATTAATGACTAAACTACCAAGCGAGTGGCAAGCTATCTTTGATCAGCCACCTGAGTGAGAGAGTAGATCGTTCATAACTCAATGAGTTACAGATGTTTGTTGAATGGTAGTGGCAGGATGATTGTTAGATAGCCACAAGACGGAAGTCAAATTTAAAAAGGAGAAAAGATGGCGATAGTAAAAGTAATAGAAGTGATAGCGAGTTCAGATAAGAGTTTTGACGATGCGACAAGAAATGCTCTTAAAGAGGCGTCAAAATCAGTAAATAATATAAAGTCTATATACGTCAAAGAGATGAACGCAAATGTTAAGAATAACGAAATCGTATCATACGGTGTAAATGCAAAAGTCTCTTTTGTGGTAGATAAGTAATTACTTTAGAATGGTAAATAAACGAACTGGCCCGGTGAGAAATCATCGGGTTTTTTAATTAGACAATAATACTGTTGAGATGAAGCTATATACAATCGGTGGATACAACGAAGTGGGAAAAAATATGACCGCAATTGAGGTCAGGGACGAAATCATCATTCTCGACATGGGTTACGACATGGAAGAACTGATCGACATGGAAAACCCGGTGGAATCAACTGCCACAAAAAACCTGATCCACTCCGGTGTAATACCAAACGATAAAATGATATATCAACAGCGGGAGAAAGTGAAGGGAATTGTGATTGGACACGGGCACCTGGATCATGTTGGTGCTGTTGCTAAAATGGCCGGATCATATAACTGCCCGATTTTTGCTTCACCTTACACCATGAAAATTGTAGAGGAACAGATTAGACAGGATGACAAAGAGGTGAAAAATGAAAGAATAGTACTTGAGCCGGGTACTATCCATAATCTTACGTCTAATTTTGCGATCGAGTTCGTTAAGGTTACACATTCTATTCCTGATACCATGTTGACACTGCTTCATACACCGGAAGGGCGGATGGTATACGGGCTGGATTTCCGAATCGACAGAAACCCTGTTTTAGGCGACACTGTTGATTTTAACCGGCTTGAAGAACTTGGCCGTGAAGGGGTAAAACTTTTGATTGGAGATTCAACACGAGTTGCCGACCGGAGCACAAGTTCAACAGAGTCGACGGTTCGAGATCAATTGAAGCTTAAATTCGACCGGCTTTACAAAGACAGTTCAGCCATTGTCGTTACAACATTTTCCTCTCATATTGAACGGCTGAAAAGCATTCTGGAAGTTAATGATGGACGACGTAAAGTGGCTTTTATTGGCCGGTCACTGAAAGATTATACGCAACCTGCCGAAGATCTTGGGTATTTGAATTTAAAGGATGTAGAGATAGCCAGTTATCGGGATGAAGTGAATGCACTGTTTGAAAAAATTGGGGAGAACAGAGAAGAGTGGCTCATCGTATGTACGGGAAATCAGGGCGAGGAGCATTCGGTGCTCGAAAGGTTATCGAAAGACCAGTATTCTTTTCAGCTTCAGAGAGGAGATCATGTGATATTTTCATCATCAACAATTCCCACGTTGATTAACAAGGCCGATCGTTACCGGCTTGAGAGAAATCTGAAAAAGAAAGATGTGAGCCTGCATCTTAATATCCACGCATCGGGTCATGGCCACCGCGAGGATCTACAGCTTTTGATCCAGACCCTGAAGCCGGAAGTCATGATTCCCGGCCATGGAGATATTCACAAACTTGCAGAGCATGCATTATTGGCACAGGAAGAGGGATATGTGTTAAATGAAAATCTGTACATTTGTGAGAATGGAAACATGCTTGAACTATAATGTTAAGTCATGTTTAGTGCATCCGCACATCTATGTTCAAATTGCCGCCACTACTTTTGCAAGCATCTCTTTTACTTCCTTTGCAATCAACTGTAAGTCGTCATTATCTACAACCTGCATGGATGCGAGCGGATCAACTGCAGATATTTCAACAGTACCATCCTCGTGCTCTTCCACAATCACGTTGCATGGGAGCATAGTTCCGATTTTATCTTCGGTTGTCAATGCCTTATGTGCCATGCTGGGATTACAGGCTCCCAGGATACGATATTTTTTAAAATCGATATCCAGTTTTTTCTTAAGTGTCTCTTTCACATCGATCTCCGTGAGAATACCAAATCCCTCTTTTTTTAACTCAGCGGTTGCTTTTTCGATAGCTTCATCGAATGATCCATTGTATGTGGTTGATATATAGTAACTCATAATTTGTTCCTCTGATTTGTGTGTAAGATTATAAAGCTCGACTTCTCAGTTTTATTGTGAAGAAGTTCATTTTGCTGATTATTCAATTCCTGATATTTCTTTGTCAGATTTCCCGAATTTCAAACAGTTCAGGAATTTCTGCCTGCCATCCAAGGGCATCACCTAATTTAACTCGAAGAGAATCCAGTGCTTGAGGCTCTCCATGTGTTAGAAAAACCCGCTGAGGAGTTTGTTTAATCTCAGACACCCAGTTTAATAGCTCATTTCTGTCGGCATGTGCTGAAAGTCCGTCCAGAATATCAATACGTGCCTTAACCGGAACATATTTTCCATAAAATTTGATTTCATTAGCTCCATCCAAGAGTTGACGGCCGCGGGTTCCTTCTGCCTGATAACCGGCCAGCAGTACCGTTGTACTCTCTCTGTTGAGATATTTTTGGAGATAAGTCAGAACACGGCCACCTGTAACCATACCACTGCCGGCAATAATGATTTTTGGTGCAGGATTATCTATAATTTCCCACGTCTCAGCGAATGATTGAACCAGATGAAATCTCTCCGACATTTGGATTGTGTCTTCGTCGGTCAGCTTGTGCCAGTCGTGATGTTTCCGGAAAACAGCCAACGCATTTGTCCCCATCGGGCTGTCGAGAATAACGGGAAGAGATTTTGGAATTCTACCCTGAAGCGTAAGCTGCCAGATCATATACATGAGTAGCTGAGCTCGCTCCACCGCAAAACTCGGGATGATGAGTGTGCCGTTCTTCTCAAGCGTTTCACGAATGATAGTTTCCAGCTTATCCATCGTGTCCTCTTTGGGATGAAGGCGATCGCCATACGTGCTCTCCAGGAAAAGTATATCTGCATGGTCCGGCTTTTCAGGATCCCGAAGGAGCAGATCGTTTTCTCTTCCTACATCGCCGGAAAAAAGGAATCGCTTGCCGTACCCTTCCAGTTCAATAAAAGTTGCGCCAAGAATATGTCCTGCATACCGAAACCGCACACGGATCTGCCCGGAAATCGTGTGCCAATTTGTAAGATCTTTCGGTTTAAATCTTGAAAGGGTCTTTTCCACATCGAGCAGATTGTAGAGCGGCTTTGCAGGCTTATGCTTGGTGAATCCGTCTTTATTTGCCCGTTCGGCATCCTCTTCCTGAATTTTGGCACTATCGCGCAGGATGATCTCCGCAATATCCAGTGTTGGAGCTGTTCCCCAGATGTCGCCGGTAAATCCCATATTCACCATCCGTGGGAGAAACCCGGTGTGATCGAGGTGGCCGTGAGTGAGCAGAACCAGATCGATATTTTCAACATTGACAGGTAGCTGCTGCCAATTCAGTTCCCTGAGTTTCTTAACACCCTGAAACATTCCACAGTCAACCAGAATCTTGATATTCGGAAATTCAAGCAAATATTTCGATCCGGTGACGGTTCCGGCAGCGCCCAGAAAATGAACTTTTATGTTGTTCATAATTTACCTCTGATCATTGCAAATTTGGGAGGCTTCTTTATGGATCGTATTTATTTTTCTCTGATTGATCCCGGCTTTTTGAAGCAGTGATTTGTCTTCACCGATCTGTCTGCAAAAAATAATCTCTTTATCCAGCAACTGACTCTTTTCCTCTTTATTCAAACTGGTTAGACAGGTTATGGGGTGAAGGTTCATACGGGCTATCAGATCTTTAATGCCATCGTTCTTAGGGTAATCCCAACTTAGAAGTTTTAGGCCAATACACTTGCCATAAACTTCCGCATCGCTTGTAAACCGCGTGTTGGTTACGACCCATCCTTTGTGAGATTTGTTTTTATGCCCCGGCTGGGAGGTCCAGTTATTCTTTACATCCAAAAATCGGGACTGGATATAAAGAGGAACTCTCACGTTACAACGATTCTCTTTGCGATTATGAAATTTGCACTCTACGAGGAGGTAGGAGTCATCTTTTTGAGCAATCACATCAATTTCATGTGATACACAATCTCCGTTAACAGTTACGCCCACTTCAGTTTTGTAACCGAGACGATTAAGAAGTTCGGCGATAAAACGTTCAAATGGATATCCGGTGGGACCGAGTTCAAATAGTGCCTCTTTAAGTTTATATCGACCGGCAACTCGTTCGGACTCAGCTTTTAATTGGCGGAAAGCCTCCTTATAAATCTTTTGAGTTGAGATTCCTTCATGTAGTTCATTGCTGATACTTTTAGAAATTTCATCGATGAGAGCCGGAGCTGCACCGGCTTGCCTGAGAGATCGCCTCAGCTTTGATTCATCATACAATTCCTTTTCTCCGGAATATTTGGTTACATGAACAGGACTCATGACAGCTCTCCACTAATTTTTTCTTAGTTTCATTGCACTTTCTTATAACAATATAGAGTGATTATTCAACTCTTTACAATTATGGAAATTGGACATCCTTCAGATCACTTTTTCGATGATTGAACCTGTAATTCACTATCTAGATCCACTATTGCGATCCCTATACCCGTAGCCGATTCCTGTTCGGGATGCACATATCTCAGGTCCCGGATAAACACTCTCCAGCCATCATCGAGTTGACGCACTTCATAGGCCGGAAAGCGGATCCAATTCTTAAGGCCGCGAACTTCAGGTGAAGTTAAAGCTGCCTTTACAATTTCATCCGGCTGTTCGATCGGTATCGGTTCTCCGGTCAGTTCAAAACTTTCCGGGCGCAGCCAGTTCATTCTAAACCTGAAATAATGGCTATCTGAAGCTGCAACTCCGGTTCGGAGAAGAGGACGTGCCGGAAGCGGGTTTGCCATCACCTGCTTAATTTCCGTCCCACCTTCGTTTAGCTGGGCGCGGGCGTGTGAGGCGGTCATTTTTGACCCGGTAATCATGAAAGCGATGTAGAATATGAGCAGTGCCAGAAGCGTGAATGCAATGGGTTGTGTGGCTCCTCGATGCCGGCCCGACCAGCGGACAATGATAATTGCTGAGAGGCCAATCAGCCAGATCACTTTCAGGAAAAATGGAACAACTTCTGCGGTGGTAATCAGGGCCGTAACAGCCGTGCCAAGCAGAATCCATCCGCTGATGCCAAACCACGATTCTGATCTCGCCAGAACCACGCCGGCACCCGCAAGCAGCCAGAACCACGGATCAATGATAAAGAGAGTATCACCGTAGAACCAGGTATCGCTGAACGGCATGAGCAGGCGGACACCATAGGTATTCAGTAAATCAAGCAGCGGGTGACTCCAGACTCCGAGAAATGCAATACCCAGGAGCATAATGGGGCGCATTGGCGGACCCTCTCGCATGCGATTCTTTCGCCGCATTCGCTTCTCGATTAAGCGATCAATACCAATCATGATCCCGGTTAACAAAAAAGGCCAGATCAACAGGGCCAGGATTCCGTGGGTCCACCCTCTGCGAAACCACAGTGCATAGTCTGAACTGACAAACATGGCTACGGCATCGATATCAGGAATGTTCGCCCCGATGATCAGCGTGGCCGTTGCAAGCGCAGTTTTACGCTTGAGTCCGGCTTCGGCCATTGTAGCGCCGAATAGTGTGTGTGCAAGAGGGTCCATGAATGCAGTGATTAACGATGCTGAATATTTGATGAACAGGAGGAGAAAAAATAGCCTGCAGAACTTTTAAAATAGAACTGACAGATGATAGCAATAGAAGCGGATTTATAAAAAGGTCAATAGGTTCAGTTTATGAGTAAATCAGTCACGGAAATTTCTATAAGCTGCACATTTAGTGAGATACTTGGTACAAATGTTACCTGGTTATCGATATCGGTGAATGGCAGAGGTTGTGTTGTCGAAGGCAAATAACTAATAACAAAATCCCGTCTAATCCGCTGTTACAAACTCCATGTAGTTATCTTTGGTAATCACCTCATAGGAGGCATTATCATAGGTTTCAACCCATGCTTTTGGTGCTTTCAATTTTTTTGATGGATTCCACTTAAATTCAAAACCACGAAGTTGTCCGCCGCTCTCTTCTATCAGGTCGAGCTGTTTGCCAAGCTCAACTGTAGAAATCTGGTTACCGACTTTAAATGCCAGCAGTTTTAATTAAACCCTTCAATTAATCAGATTTAAGGATTTGTAATCCTCAAATTTAATGAAATTGGAGGATCGGGCATATCATACTCCCGGCTAAAATTGTTTATTTCGGTTATAAATATAGGTTGCTTTTATACATCACTTGAACTTATGAAGCGAACGCCAAACTATAATTTCAGAAAAGAAAAAGGAGGACTATGATCTACTGAATAAAAATTTTTGCATTGCTGAGAAGGACAATATCCTGGAGTTTTAGGCAACCGGCTATTTTTGGGTTGAAATGGAAAGTAATATTTTCTGAATTCAGAGGAATAATCTAAAGAGAAGAATAGCTT
>CAZHUP010000040.1:0-17477 GCA_964535495.1 uncultured Rhodohalobacter sp. | reverse complement strand
ACTTTCCATTTAGTTTGAAAATCCCCTATCTTTAGAAGCTCTGATTCAAATGGAAAATTTGAGTCAGCTATATACTGATAAGCCCCGGTGGCGGAATTGGTATCCCGAATGCTTTCGGGATTGAGGGTCGTGTGTCCCGACAGCTGTCGGGACGTGGTGGTTCGACTCGATGCACAGCAAAGATTGAAATAGTTGATAAGAAACTTTTTTGCCCCGGTGGCGGAATTGGTAGACGCGCACGCTTGAGGGGCGTGTGGCCTAACGGCCGTGATGGTTCGACTCCATTCCGGGGCACAATTAAAGGCTCATAACGTTCATCGTTGTGAGCCTTTTTTATTTCTTGTGGCTGCTTACCTGATATTGTTACCACGCAAAGATCAATGATATTTTCGAAACTTCGATATATACAAATCTCAAAGCGTATTGTATAACATACTTGATTCCGGCTATTTGCATTTTCTATTTGTGAAATAAGTTTCACGTAACTCCCAACAAATCAAGTTTATCTGCACAATACATGAAGGTCATCTTCAGTCTGTGCCCCTGTACAACTCACGCAACATTTAATAAAACAAAAAGAGAGAATAGCTATGATTCAACGAATATTGATAATTTTGACTTTAATTTTAGGTACGGCTGTCTTTGCAGCCAGTGCACAATCTGCGGCAGATCGTGCCGGAATCTCCAATACGCTGGGGTTTGGACCGCGAATCGGATACTACAATGCCCAGGATGCTGATAAGGGAAACTTCTATTACGGTATTCAGGCGAGATTCAGGCCGGGAGCTATTGTTGGAATAGAGGCAGCTTTAGAGTACAGGGCAGGACAGGAGTTTGGGATTGGTAACAGTACGGTGAAGACAAGCTTTGTGCCTGTAACGCTATCACTGCTTCTGTTTGCACCTGTCAGCGAGTACTTTGCACCTTATGGTGTAGCGGGGCTTGGCGCTTACTTCGTCAGGTACAGACCATCAGGAGTACTTGAAGATCTCGGCTTCGAAAGCGACAGTGATTTCAATCTTGGTTATCATCTTGGCTTTGGTGCAGAGCTACCGTTTAGCGAATACATAGCCTTAAGCCTTGACTATCGCTACATTTTCCTGAATCCGAACGATAATGAGGAGTCATTTGAAGGTGCCAATTTTAATGGTAATACCATATCGGTCAGCCTGATGTTTTATTTTTAATCAGATGCTGAACAGGCTGAGATTAGAATTAAGCACATTTTTTTGCTGAACCAACTGGAAGAATGGATTTCCAAACTCTTTGTTAAGAAGAAACTTTCTCAGAAGTTTCCAGAGTAGTGACTAAAGGAAAGCTGAAATCTGTTTTTTTAGATAAGTGATATCTGTAATTATGATAAGTGTTATCTGTAATCAAGATGGGGCGAGGTTCATTATATTTTAAATTCATTCAATTTTGTACAGCTGAGATGAGTGTTTAAGTACGCTCTGCACTACTAAATACACTGCTGGTGTTTTTAAGCTGTATTATTAAATAGTCAAGCGTAGCAAGATTGTAACCCCGACCAGTGAAGTTTCGAGGCACATTTGTTCGTGCCGAAGCCAGAACTGATAGAGAGAAAAAACAACAATGCTAAACGAATGATGATAGAGACTGAAGTTAACGTGGATATTGCATCGACTGAAACGGATTTGAATGAACTGAAGGACCGGCTGATGTCAATCCTGAAATCGGCATCGGAAATTAGCGATGTGCCTGCAGCTTTGGTATATATGAATGAGGGTTCAGATATAAGAATACTGACATCCTATGGAGATTGTGATGAACCTGTCATTTCCGCTGCCCAAAAGATTTCCGGTATGTTGGATCCGGATCATGGCCTGCTGATCATTCAAAATGTTCGGGACCATCAGCAGGCAGCCACCCTGCTGTCTGATCTGGAGATGGATGAGGTACAGTTTTTTGCCGGGGCACTTTTCAGAAATGAGGCGGGCAACAACATTGGGGCTTTTTGTATATGCGATTCCAAACCCCGTGAGCTAACAGAAGAACAGAAACAGCTTCTTAGGATGATGGCCGACGGAGTTAAGGCTCATCTTTTGCTCTATAATCAAACAGAGCTGTTAAATGAGAGTAGCGAAAAACTGAAAACCTTTTCTGCGCTGCTTAAAAATTCAGCAGATCTTACTTTCCTTCTGGAGCCTGAATTGGGGAAAATTACTCATGTAAGCGACGGGGTGGAAAAGGAGTTAGGGTACTCGCTGGATATGCTGCTGGGAAAACCATTTACCGAAATTGTGGATACGGATGAGCTTGAAGGTGAAACAATTGAACAGTGGTTTTTGACTGAAAAACAACATAAAGGGCGTTACTCAACATCGGTTCGGTTTATAGACCATCAAAACCGGAAAAAAAGTTATCAGTGTGATTTTTCTGCTGATAAGAATAATTGGTACGTGACTGCCAGGGACATCAGCGAAAAAAAAGATGCGGAGAAGGGGCTTTTTGAGATTAAAAATAAGCTTCAAAAAATTGTTTCGGTTGCAACGGACCTTATTTATGAATTGGAATGGGAGTCGGGGGATCTTTCCTGGGGTGATGAGTTAACGGACGTACTCGGGTATCCGCATACTGAAAAATTTGTGAATTACGACTGGTGGCTCGATAAGATCCATCCGGATGATCTTAAACGGGTAATACATAATGTGGAACACACGGTAGAAGGAGATAGCAAGAAGTCAAAGCTTGTTTACAGGATCAGAACGTTCGATGGATCTTATAAATATGTTATAAATCGCATCTATGTGGAACGTGATGAAGATGGTACTACGGCAAACATTATTGGAGCCATTGTGGATGTCAGCGAAATGGTGGCATTAGAAGAGCAATCAAAAAGCAGTGAGAAATCGCTGGAAGAGAAAGAAACTTTACTTGCTGAGATTCATCACCGGATAAAAAATAATCTTTCTGTTGTGTCCGGTATGCTGATCCTGCAGGCTCTTAATGAAACGGATGAAGAGGTTCAGAAAAAACTAAATGCCAGTATAGGACGGATTAAAACAATGGCAACGCTCCACGAACTGCTTTATCAGTCTCCGAGCTTTGCAAATCTGAGAATTGATGAAAATATCGAGCATATCATCTCCAGTGTAGTTGAAACTTTCGACGTATCCGTTGATCTGGATGTATCGTACAGTATGGAACCGGTTGAACTGAATATGGACGATGCCCTTCCCTGTTCGCTCATTGTAAATGAAGTAATTACAAATATTCTTAAACATGCATACGATGACGGGGACTCAGGATTATTGGAGGTTTCCCTGGTCGAGGCAGATGAAACAGTGACACTGAAGATCCGGGATGATGGAAAGGGGTTGCCGGAAGATTTCGATCTTGATGGGAATGAGACCTCACTTGGGATGGTGCTGATTCAATCACTTACAAAGCAGCTTAACGGAGAATATTCCTATTCACCGCTGGATCGTGGTGTTGAATTCAAGCTTGTCTTCAATAAATCAGAAGGAAAGGTATAGGTTTTCAGGTCAGGCCACAGCTGCTCTTCTTTCTTGTTAATGAATTCTGTTATCAGAGAGACATCTAATAGAAAGAGATCACAACAAGACAATACAATGACTATCGAGAATGAAATTAAAGCAGACTTTTCATCAACTGAAACAGGCTTGAATGAACTGAAGGACCGGCTGATGTCGATCCTGGAATCGGTGGCAGATTTTTGTAAAGTGCCCGCGGCTTTGGTTTTTATCTATGAGGATTCAGATATAAGAGTACTGACATCCTATGGAGATTGTGATGAGCCTGTCGTTTCTGCTGCCCAAAAGATTTCCGGTATGTTGGATCCGGATCATGGCCTGCTGATCATTCAAAATGTTCGGGACCATCAGCAGGCAGCCACCCTGCTGTCTGATCTGGAGATGGATGAGGTACAGTTTTTTGCCGGGGCACTTTTCAGAAATGAGGCGGGCAACAACATTGGGGCTTTTTGTATATGCGATTCCAAACCCCGTGAGCTAACAGAAGAACAGAAACAGCTTCTTAGGATGATGGCCGACGGAGTTAAGGCTCATCTTTTGCTCTATAATCAAACAGAGCTGTTAAATGAGAGTAGCGAAAAACTGAAAACCTTTTCTGCGCTGCTTAAAAATTCAGCAGATCTTACTTTCCTTCTGGAGCCTGAATTGGGGAAAATAACTGATGTGAGCAGCGGTGTGGAAAATGTGTTGGGATATTCGCCGGATATGCTGCGAGGCAAACTATTTACTGATATTGTGGATGCGGATGAGCTTGAAGATGGTAAACTGGAAGAGTGGTTTCGGACCGGGCAAAAACATAAGGAACGCTACTCAACATCGATTCGGCTTATAGATCACCAAGATCGGAAAAGGTGGTTTCAGTGTAATTTCTCTTCTGATAAGAACCATTGGTACGTGACAGCCATAGACATCAGCGATAAAAAAGAAGCGGAGAAGGGTGTTGATGATCTCAGAGATAATCTAAAAAAAATTGTATTGGTTGCGACAGATCTCATCTATCAACTGGACTGGGCGTCGGGAGAGCTTTCCTGGGGAGATGAGTTGACGGATGTGCTCGGGTATCCGCATGAGGAAAGATTTGTGGATTACGATTGGTGGCTCGATAAGATCCATCCCGATGATCTTGACCAAGTAATCCATGATGTGGCTCGTACGGTGGAAGGGGAGAGCCGGAAGATGAAGCTTATATACCGAATCAGAACGTTTGATGGTCCTTATAAATATGTGATGAATCGCGTCTACGTGGATCGCAATGAAGACGGTACACCGGATAATGTCATTGGAGCCATTGTGGACATTAGCGAACTGGTGAAAATAGAAGAACAGTCATACCGCAACAAGAAACTGCTGGAGGAGCTTGCCGATAACGCGTGGTCAGCCACATGGATAAGAGACGCGAATGGGACATTTCTATTTGCCAATAATAAGTTTAGATCACTGCTTGGATTGTCCGGGAAAAAGGTGGTTGGTAAAAGCGTATTTGATCTTTTTGATGATGAGATAGCAAGTAAGTTTAAAGTCAATGATCAGAAAGTGCTGGACTCTGATGATTCTATTGTTTTTGAGGAGAAGATTAAATTCACCGGAAAAGTGAGATGTTATAAGACAAATATCTTTCCGATAAGCGGAGTTCCGGGGCTGGAAAATATCGTTGGAGGAGTATCTATTGATATAACCGAAGAAAAAGAGAGCCGGCAGCTGCTCCAGCACTCTCTGGAGGAGAAAAATATTTTACTTGCAGAGATTCATCACAGGGTGAAAAATAACCTTGCTGTTGTATCAGGTATGATGGAGCTCCAGGCATATAATGAAACGGATGATGAGGTTCAGAAAAAACTGTATGACAGTACCGGTCGTATTAAAACAATGGCAACAATTCATGAACTGCTCTATAAGGCTTCCAGTTTTAAAAACCTTCAGCTCGATGAAAATATCGAACAGCTTATCACCAATATTATTAATACTTACCATGCTTCTATTGATCTGAAGGCATCGTACGATATGGAGTCAATTGAATTGAACATTAACGATGCAATTCCCTGCTCACTTATTGTAAACGAGGTTATAACAAATGTTCTGAAACATGCATACGATGATGGTGATTCAGGTGCAATGGTTGTTTCTCTTATCGAAGAAGATGAAACAGTAAAGCTGAAAATCCGGGATGATGGAAAGGGGTTGCCGGATGATTTCAACGAAGTAGATACTAAGGCTTCTCTTGGGATGGAGCTGATTCAAACACTCACAAAACAGCTTAAAGGTGAATATTCATATACATCACTGGATCGGGGTGTGGAATTTGAGCTTGTTTTCGATAAAACAGACGGGAAGGGGAGCGGTTCAAATTTAGAGTAACGCCCGGGTAACAGACTTGAACTCAGATTGCTATGTTTCTCAGTCAGAAAGACAGATGATCTTCTCTTTTGTTAAAGAATTCTGCGATCAGCGAGTGCAAGCCGTCAATACCTCTGCCCGGTAGAATGGTTTTTTTAAGAAATTACGTGGACTTTGGTGAACGTGGTATTATGGATCAGGCTGCAAACGATGTTAAGGTAGAACACCCTCCTCGAATCTTATGGAAATTCTAATTTATTTCACATTTAAGACTCTGGATTAGAAAACCATCAAACTTACTTATTCCAAATTGTGTCTCATTTGGAACCGGACTTTATCTGTCCGGTACCGGAACCTTTAAAGATATATGAAGCAGGACGGGTGGAGAGGAACAACCTAAAACCGCCCCAGGTTTATTTGAGAGAGCTTTCATCACATCGGCTTCTCTAAACAAGAATCAGAAAAATCACTTCCCGAAAAAAAGCTGTAACACCGCAAAACTTTAATTTATGCAACATTAAAAGTTACGATTGTAACGCATGTGAAATAGAGTTTTCTAATCTTGTCAAAGGAACAGGGAAAACGAACTGTTCCTGAAAAATGAAAGACGGTTTATCGTGGATAAAAAAGATATCACCCATGAAAACCTGCAATTTATTCATTCGAAATTATGAATAAGGAAGCAAAACATCAGAGATTGAAAAAACAAAAAAGTATACAGAGAGAGGTAAGCTCATGACCCCATTAAATAATTTATACAAGGTACTATCGGAACTGGAAGATGTTAATACAGACGAATGTCGCGCTGTGATGTCGAATTACGACAGTTATGTGGATGATGTTCAGAAAAAAATCTATGTCCAAACGTTTATGGCTCAATACAATAATGCAAAAAAGTATTATTTGAAAGGGAACAAATCGGGCGAAAAAAGATCCCTGATATTTGCCATAAATATCATTGAATCGAATGAGTCAATGAATAAGGAATTGCGGGACAATAATATTCGGGACTATGTATCCGGAACACGCCTCACATCAGGAAAAATTGCGAAGAGGCTGAATGATTTAAATGGGGTAAAGTTAGCTTAAAGGAACGATAAACAGGGTATTTTCATTACTTAGTAGCCGAGAGGGTGGCAGAATGATAGAGCTGCCATCCTCTTGCTTTAAAATCTTTGTATATTGCATTTATATACAGACGAATTTAAAAAACAGAAAAACAGTATAATTTAACACGTAGGCAATAGATGTCAGGTTTAGCGAATAATGACGGCCATAATAGAAATTTGGAGCTGTTAGATACGTCCGGTACAAAAAAACTGTATGTGAAATACATGGTTTGCTTGCGGGATAGAAGAGTTCTGAAGTCTGTATTAGACGATAAAGGATTTAACTATGAAATCACCTTCCACGGAGCCATTCATTTTCTCGAAGAGTACACAGAAGTCCAATTTGATGAATTAAAAAAGAGTTTATCAAAGAGAGGTTTAATTCTGCTTAATGAGAAAGAGAGCACGCTGATTGATCGAATCATACATACCATTGTAGAAGTTATTCATCATTCGGAAACGTTGCCAAAATTGAGCTTCCATGATCTGGTCAATAAACATGTGATTTCGGGAGAAGAATCTATTTTAAAAATTTTTTCGGACGTGAATGGAATGTCGGTAATACAGTTTATCGTCATCCAAAAAATAGAACGTGCCAAAGAGCTGATGCTGTATGAAGATATGCCTCTCGAGGACATAGCAGAAGCACTTAATTACAAAAATAAGGACTACCTGATTGCTCAGTTTAAAAAAACAACAGGACTTACACCTCACTATTTTAAGCGCTTAAAAAAAGAGCGCCAAAACATTTCTAAGAACCACAGTCGTTCATCCACTTCCGGTGCCTCAAGTTCCTGGAATTAGGTTTTAATGTGAATTAACATAAAAGTTGATCCGGCTGAGTCTAATTTGAGGGGACTTAGGGGTGGTTGAAACCAAAACCGAATCAAGCTTAATGCATGAAATCATCAAGACTACCTCCTCCAATCCCTCCTTACACGCCGAAATAATCGGGACAGGCGGGAGGAAAGAATCATATTAAAGATTCTTATGTCGAACTCACGTTAATTTAATCAAGCCTTGCCGGGTTCTAGGAAATTTCACTGATTTTCTGCAGATTGGAAAAGGTTATTAATCGAACAAGGGGGGGCTAAAGAGCATCCGTGCAAAAGTGATTCTGATATCCGAATGAAAGTATAGCAACATATTGCTCCTCATGGCATTACATCGTTGAAGATTTATTAGAATGGAGCATTTTCCAAATTAATGTAGTTTCAATTTTGTTAAACGTGCGAGAGGGATATGTATTTTTAAATCAAGAAGGGAAACATCTATTCCACTAAAATTTATTAATAGTGATGATAAAACAAGACAATCAAACTCATCTTATTTAAATACGATTAACTTCATATTTAAATGAAAGCTGAGTTCAAGTAAACGATACATCATGAAACTATACATTAAATATATGGTTAGTTTACGCTGCAAGATGGTGGTCAAGAGCGAGCTTGAAAAACTTGGACTGACTTGTGTATCTGTTGATCTTGGCATGGTTGAAATTAAGGAAGAGATCTCGGATGAACAGCTGGAGATTTTCAACCAAAACCTGAAGAAATTAGGGTTGGAATTACTGGATGATAAAAAGAACATCCTGGTTGAGAAGATCAAAGCCGTGATTATTGAAATGATACACTACTCCGATGAAGTGCCAAATGTGAACGATTCGGACTACATCAGCCAGAAATTGAATTACGACTATACCTACCTCTCCAATACATTTTCGGAAGTGAAGGGTATGACCATTCAGCAGTACATGATTCTGCATAAAATCGAAAAAGTGAAAGAGCTTCTAATCTATGATGAGCTCACCCTTACTGAAATCGCTCACAGATTACATTACAGCAGTGTGGCTCATCTCTCAAACCAGTTCAAGAAGGTTACAGGTTTAACTCCCACCTACTTCAAAGAACTGAAAGAGTTGCGTAAAAAAAGTCTGGAAGAACTGTAGACTCCTATTTTCTTTTTTATGTAAATGTAATCAATAAATCATCCTGTACGCTTTATCCGGCAGCGTAAAAAACAGCTCGACCACACATGAAAAATTGCATCTGACTTGTAGAAGGTTTTACAGGACGAGGGATTTTGTTCAAGATTGAGGTCTGTCCCGTCCTGTAATAAGTTGACTCCACCGGATTGTATTTTTTCACCTTCCTGCTGTTACCTCAAAAATCAATCAATCGATTTGAGGTATTTAAAGAACTCACTGTCTGTGGTAAGGAATATAGAAGTCTGTTTATCAAATGCGTTTTCGTAGGCTTCCATCGCTTTCACAAAGTTGTAAAGTTCTCGGGTGGTGGCATCTCTGTTAAAGGCTTCA
This sequence comes from uncultured Rhodohalobacter sp., assembly GCA_964535495.1. Lineage (GTDB taxonomy): Bacteria > Bacteroidota > Rhodothermia > Balneolales > Balneolaceae > Rhodohalobacter. The sequence continues at coordinate 8,202 of CAZHUP010000040.1, read as the reverse complement.
TTATAGATTGATGCTGCCTGAGCATCGCCCCGCCCCCGGATTTCACGTGCCTGACGAAATGCTTCAGACTGTATTTCGAGCAGTTCCCGTTCTTTCTCACCTTCAATGCGGGAAGCTTCACCCTGACCTTCCGATCTGAAGAGGTCAGCAATTTTATTACGTTCACTTACCATTCTGTCGTAAACAGTTCGGCGAACATCCTCCACATAGTTGATCCGTTTAAAACGAAAGTCCAGAATCTCGATACCCAAATCCTGACTTCTCTCATTGGCCAGCTCCAGTACAATATCCTGGATTGCGATACGGCCCACATGAATGGTTTCAAGTGAATCCTCAATCATGTCAAAGATTTCTGCCTCCAAATCCGGTTCCCGGTTTGAGGTACGAACCAGCTCTACAAGATCGTGTGATGCCACAGCATTTCTGGTTTCGCCGTCCAGAATATCATCCAGCCGCGATTGTGCACCGCGTTCGTCCCGGAGACGGCGGAAAAACTGCAGAGGATCGGTTATTTGCCAGCGGGCATAAGAGTCCACAAAAATAAACTTTTTATCTTTGGTAGGAACCTGGTTTTGATCTCCGTCCCACTCCAGAAACCGCTTATCAAAACGGTTAACCTTCTGTATGAACGGAACCTTCATTTTTAGCCCGGCCTCTGTTATGGCCTCACCCTGAGGCGCGCCAAACTGTGTGATGATTACCTGTTCGGTCTCATCAATAGCGTAGAAACTATTTGCAAGTACTATTCCGGCAATGGCGAGTAAAACGATTAAGCCTATAAATTTTTTATCCATGTTCTTCACCTATCTGTTGTCAGGGTTTGAGATTTTAACGCCATCCATCTGCATCTGTAACAGTGGGAATACGTTACCGCCATCCTGATCCATAATTACCTTATTTCCGATTTTTGGCAGGAGATCCTGTATTGTTTCATAGTAGATCCGCTGTTTGGTTATCTGCGGTGCCAGCAAATACTCACGGTGGAGTTCATTAAACGCAGCTACTTCACCCATGGCTGTATTGATTCGGTTGGTTGAATAACCTTCGGCCTGCTGAATGGTTTGAAGAGCTTCTCCTCTGGCCCGGGGAATGACACGGTTATAGTCCGATCGCGCCTCGTTGATCAATGTTTCACGCTGCTGCTGAGCCTCATTTACGGCGTTGAATGATCTTTTAACGGGATCGGGTGGATTGATATCCTGCAAGACAACCTGTTCAATACGGACTCCCGTCTCATATTCCACATTCAGCTCCTGGAGGATCTCCTGAACCCGGGCAGCTACCGAGGCCCTCCCGATTGTAAGCACTTCGTTTACCGTCCTGTTTCCCACTACCTGCCGCATAGCCGCTTCCGACATATCCCGCAGAGTTTTTTCCGGGTTACGAACTTTGAAGAGGTAGTTGTAGGGATCGGAGATCCGATACTGAACTACCCATTCTACATCACCTAAATTCAGATCGCCGGTAAGCATTAGCGATTCATCCTCGTAACCTCTTTTCTGATACTGACTCTGTACCCCGGAGGAGATTGTCCGGTAGCCAAATTCCTGCTTTAATTGTCGCTCAACAGGAACAATTCGCACCCCCTCAATAAACGGGGCTTTGAAGTTAAGGCCGGGTTCGGCTGTACGGGTATATTCCCCAAATCGCTGTACAACGCCTACCTCTTCAGGCCCTACTGTATAGATGGAAGAGAATAGCACGGCGATGACAATCACCCCAAATACAATGGTTTTGATATTTCCCAAAAGGGATTTAATCTGTGGAGGAATTTCAAACTCCTCGAGTGGATTCTTAATGTCTGACATAAATTTGTTGCTTTTACTGTTAGCTGAATAAAGTATTCAATACCGGGAAGATGGGTTCTACTATGATGATCACTTTTGAAGCACAGAATTCGTCCGATTTACAAGATGTATGTTAATGCATAGTGGATCTGAAAAAGAAAGGATGATATGAAGTCCCCAAAAACCTCATCCAACGTACGGATAATTTCAGTAGATGTTGCTATCTGTTTTGGCTTAATCTGAATCGATGCTAATCAAAGAACTTGAATCCGATTTAAAAATATTTTTTACTGTTAAAAAGACCCTCCTTTTCTCATGGCATAGACACCTTCGGTAAAATCGCATGCGTGACAGTTGAATCATCCAAAAAACAACTCACTATCCACTTCCTGCACAACGCGCCATACCATAGTGCCGCTGTCAAAAACCAGGTGAAAATATCTCTCCTCTTTTGTCACCACAACGTAGTGATAGTGGTACGCTTTGCCGACTCTTTCCCGGTGTGTCTGGCGAATTTTCTTGATATGATGTTTATCCCCGTTTCGAAGTTCAAACCGGTAGGGGGTAACTGCATGAGGTAAATCGGGGGTGCGAAATCCCCTCATGATGTTAAGTACGTTGATGGGCGGATATTTCTCTTTTTTGCTCATACTGCTTCCTCCGATTATGGAGAAACAGTTTAAACATATATCACACATATATCAATATGTGTAACTCGGATTATTCACGAAGAAGTATCTCATTATGTGTTATAGCATTGTAAATTTGTTATTTACACAATTTATTATGTCACCTAAATTTGGTCGTGAAATGCTGCGGCGAAATTTTACTGTGTACGGCGTTGAAATGAAAATGGCCTACTCAGGGTACCTCAGTACCCTTCCGTCACCATTTCCACTTCGCCTTGTTCACACTTAAATTTCTTGGTGAAGAATCCGAGTGTAACCATTTGAATTGAGTTTTGCGCAGGAAAGAGATTTGATACTTTAGTAACCGTATGTGAATCAGTAGAATATAGAACTATGAAAAAAGATCTCGGTAGGGTGCTATAAGTTGGGGCCCTGAATTTCTGGCGTTATTTACTTCTTTGCCTACCCGGTAAAATGAGATGTCATCGTTTGGCCAGGGCCGAAGCAGATCCTTGAGCGAGGTTGTGTCTTGATGATTCGGATCGAGCCAGATGTCCAGTTCTTCATCCAGCAGCATGGCCGGCATCCGGTCATGAAGTTCAGAAACGGGTTCGTTGGCGTCTGTTGTGATAATGGTAAAGCTCCTGATGGTTGACTCACCCTCCTTCTGCGGTTTCCACTCCTCGTACAGTCCGGCAAAGTTCATCAGTTCAGACCGCTTTTGAGTGATATAGTGTGGGATTTTTTCTCCGCCGGCTTCCTTCCATTCATAAAATCCATTAACCGGAACTACGCAGCGTTTTGATTTGAACGGACGGGCATAGGACTTTTTCTGTTCAAGCGTCTCGGCCCGGGCATTAATCATCGAGTAGCCTGAGTTGATCTCTTTTGCCCAGAATGGGATGAGTCCCCAGCGGTACCTGTCAATTTTTCGCTGATCACCCTGCTGAACAATCACCGGCATATGCAGGCTTGGCGCTACATTGTAGTTCTCTTCAATTGTAAACGTGCCTTCCGGAACAGCTCCATACTTTTGTTGAAGTTCCTGAAGGGTTGTTTTTAAAACGTAGCGTCCGCACATAGTCAGTTTTCAGTATGTCAGATTTCAGTAAATAACGTGAGTTTGGAATAAGAATTTGGAAAATCATTTCCCCTCCTTCGCAAGGAGGGGCCGGGGGTGGTTTTCAAATTTTGATACGGATTTAAAATTGAGAAATTAACTCGTTGTTCTAAATAAACCACCCCTAAATCCCCTCCTTGGAAATGAGGGGACTTCTCATGTTGTCAAATTCAATAACATCGTATCGAACTTATGTTAAACAGTATGTTTAAAGGTAGGCAGAATTTTTATCCCATTTAATTTTAACATCCGATTTATAAATATATGTGTGAAATATGTAAATAAACTTTTTATACTGTCTGTATGGACCCGGAAGAGTATAACAATTATGACCTGGAGCAGGATGTGCATCGCATCACGCTCTACAGCACGGTGGCGAAAGAGCATCAGCACGTATCGAGGAGAAAGCGCCTCTATCTGCACCTGGATATGAACTGTTTTTACGCACAGGTGGAACAGCGTGCCTACAATCTCTACGGGTTACCTGTGGCAATGGGCGGCTGGCGAAAACCGAATGGCGTGGCGCGGGGTATTGTGGCAACGGCCAGTTACGAGGCGCGTGCACTTGGGGTTAAAACCGCGATGAGCGCTTTTGAGGCATCACAGATCTGTCCATACCTGGTTTTCAAGCAGATTGATTACGACAAGTACAAAGCGATTAGCCGGCAGTTGAAATCGATTCTGGACTCCTATTCTCCGGATGTAGAAAAGTACTCCATGGACGAATATTTCATGGATATAACCTTTCTGCTGAAAAAATCCCGGTCTCAACTGAGGGCTTACGCACAGAAATTGAAAGACGAAATTTATCGCCGGTTGGGACTGGTCTGCTCGGTGGGAATTGCAACAAGCAAAACCTATTCGAAGCTCGCCTCTGATCTTCAGAAACCGAAAGGATTATCCCTGATTCTCACACCCGATGATGCCGCTCAGTATATCTATCCGCTCCCGATTGATGAGGTTTGGGGTATTGGCAGGCGCCGGTATGAGCACCTCAAAAAATATAACATACATACGATTGCTGATGCGGTTAAGCAGGGAAAAGTACCGTTTCAGAAACTGTTTGGGGAGATGCAGGGTCAGCTTTTCTGGGAAACCGTTACCGGGCGCGATAAAGCACGGGTTTTGACCGATGAGGTTCACATCCCGGATGAAGTCAGCTATATGCACACATTTTCTGACTGGACGGATAATCCTGTTGAAGTGAGGGGAGAGATTGTGAAAGCGATAAGAAAAGTCTGCTACAGAATGCGCGGATATCAGCGAAAAGCGCGCCGCTGGGGATGTCATATCCGATACCAGGAGGCTCACTGGGAAGGACATTCGTTTACCTTTACCACAGCGGGATTTACCAACCTGGACGACTACGTTCTGGATGCGTGTCTGCCTGAGGCGATGCGAATTGTGAATAGCGCCTTGGAGAGAAATATCAAAGTCAGGGGAGTTGGCCTGCACACGATTGAGATGCAGCAGACGGAGCAGGGGGAGCTTTTTTTTCGGGAGGATGAAGATCTGCGTGGATTAACCCGCGCCGCCGACTGCCTGAATAACTGTTACGGTCCTGATACTGTGGCTAAAGCGGCCATTCACGAAAGTGTGAAAGGGAATACCCATTTTGTAAATCGAAGCTGATTTTTCAGTAGTCGTGAGCCGCCCGAAAAGTGAGGAATTCATTGATATTGTTCATATCCAGTACTCCAACAACTTTTCCGTTATCGGTGACCGGGAAGAAGTTTTTATTTCCTCGCTTAAGCTGTCTGTATGCAGATGGAAGAGGATCTTTGGCTTGAAGGGTTACAATATTTTTCTCCATTACATCACTGATTAGAGTCTCTTTGCCTTTTTCCCGAAGTGCCGGTGCCAGATCAGACATAAACAGAACTCCTACAACCTTCTCGTTATCTGTAACAATGAAATCCTGTTCCGTACTGGCTAAAATTCGATCGATAGCGGTCTGGAGAGTGTCATCAGGGTTAAGGGTTGTGAAATCTGTGATCATGGCATCTTCGATGTCATTTCCTTCCAGCAGGCTGATCTGCTGTATGACGATATTTTCGGAATGGGCACCGAAGTAGATAAATACGGCAATGATGGCCAGGATGATATTTGCAAAAAGCCCGAAAAGGAAAAACATTAAAGCTAAAAGCTTACCAAGTCCCGTTGCTACTTTTGTGGCCTGAACCCGGCTCATCCTGGTGGCGAGAACAGCACGAAATACCCTTCCGCCATCCATGGGAAACGCCGGTATCATGTTAAAAAGGACCAATGCAACATTGACGGCAAACAGATAGAATAGGAAATTACTCGCATCGATTCCGCTCAGCTGTTCTTCGAGAAGCTCGGGATCGTCTATTAAAAATTGATCAACCGGAACGATCAGGTATAAAAGAAGTGCGATAACTACGTTTACTGCCGGTCCTGCAATGGCGATTAAAAACTCCTCTTTCGGATTCTCGGGCATGTCTTTCAGATTGGCAACACCGCCAATAGGCAACAGCGTGATGTTGCGGGTGCCTACACCGAATCGACGTGCAGTGAGAGCGTGTCCAAATTCATGAAGTACAACACAGACGAACAGTGCGGCTATAAACAAAAAATTCCAAAACAGATCCACATAGGTTCCGTCACTCGAAAAAACCATAAACCCGATAAAAAGAAACAGGAGCCAAAAGGTCCAGTGAATTTGAACTTTTATACCTGCTATACGGCCAAGCTGTAGGGATGCACTCATATGGATCACGATTAAATAAAAAAAGCTGTCTTCCCAATATGGAAAGACAGCCAGAATTTAAAAAGAGTCAGGAGAATTTTTTTATAGCCCTGTCCAGTGATTTTTTCAGTTCACTGCTCGATTTCTCAATTCCCTGTTTCAAATCTTTCCAGGCTCCTTCACCGGCCTTTTCAAGTTTGTTCAGTTTGGCTTTAAGCTCTTCACGTTTTTCCCGAAAAGTCTCAATCTCTTCCTTGTAATCCGTTTGAGCGTCCAGCTGTTTCTGTTTTGCTTTAGCCTTCAGTTTATCAACTTCGGCTTGCCACTCATCCATTTTTGCTTCAAATTTTTTTCTATATGCTTCTTTATTTTCCATGATATCCTCTTGTTTTAAAAATTAGCTAGCTTGGTACATCTGCTTGCATAACAACGTATTGAGTGAGGTACGTTCCGTGGTAATTCGGATAGATAAAAAAAGGGATACCTGCAGATTACAGGTATCCCTGAAAAGTAAATCGGGTAAGAGAAACTAAATTTTCTTGAACATGGTGATGGCATTATGTCCGCCAAAACCGAAGTTATTACTCATGGATACATCCACGGTTGTTTCTCTTGCATCTCCCACCACAATATCGATGTTTTTCGGAATTTCCGGGTCGATTGTTTTTGTGTTGATGGTTGGTGGAATAACATCATTCTGAACAGCTAAGACAGAGAGTACTGCTTCAGCGGCACCGGCAGCTCCAAGAAGATGTCCGGTCATCGATTTTGTAGCACTGATAACCGGCCTTGCACTGCTGTTTTCATACAGTTTAGAGACGGCTTTGGTTTCGCTAATGTCGCCAACCGGGGTAGAAGTAGAGTGCGTGTTGATGTAGTCCACATCCTCAGGGTTCATTCCGGCTTCTTCCATGGCGAGTCTCATTCCGCGCAGTGCGCCCAATCCTTCCGGATGGGTAGCGGTAAGGTGGTATGCATCGGCAGTCATAGCTGCACCACACACCTCTGCATAAATTTTTGCGCCACGGGCTTTGGCATGTTCATACTCCTCGAGAATCAATGCACACGCACCTTCTCCCATCACAAATCCGTCGCGTTCGGGGTCGAAGGGACGGGATGCCGTTTCCGGGGAGTCATTCCGAGTACTCATCGCCTTCATAGCGGTAAATCCGCCAATGGTAGCTTCCGTAATAGGAGCTTCCGATCCGCCGGCAACAAACGCTTTTGCCTTACCCAGTTTGATATAGTTGAACGCATCCATGATGGCTGTGTTGGAACTGGCGCACGCCGAGATGGTTGTGTAGTTCGGGCCCATCAAGCCAAACTTCATCGATATTAATCCGGAGGCCATATTTGGAATCAGTCGTGGGACAAAAAATGGACTGAACCGTGGAGTAAAGTCATTTTTGACGTAATTTTTCACCTCCTCTTCGAACGTTCCCATTCCTCCCTGTCCGGTTCCCCAGATCACACCGATATCAAAAGGTGACTCTTTATCAAGATCGAGCCCGGAATCTTCAATCGCTTCAACCGAAGCGTATAGACCATACTGAGTGAACAGGTCAGATCGTTTAATTTCGTTTCTGTCCAACTTACTTTTTGGGTCAAAATCTTTGACTTCGCAGGCAAAGTGAGTTGGGAATTTTTCGGGGTTAAATTTGGTGATTGGAGCAGCTCCGCTCTTGCCATTTATAGCATTCTCCCAATATTCAGAAACAGTGTTTCCCAATGGGGTGAGAGCTCCAAGGCCGGTAATAACGACACGTGTATCGTTCATATGATTAAGTAATAGAGTTAAATGTATGTATGAAATTTTTAGAGAGTGATTCTATGATGCAATGTGCTATCGGCATCTTTCCTAAAGATTGTTAATTTTTTCTTCCAGATCGTTCAGAAGTTCTCCATAGCGGGTCCAGTTTCCGCTTTCCAGGGCTGATTTAAGATCTTCCCAAATGG
>CAZHUP010000039.1:0-17530 GCA_964535495.1 uncultured Rhodohalobacter sp. | reverse complement strand
TCGTCATTCAATATCTCAAGCCGATGGCCAATTCCCATGCCCATGTGTTGTTCAACAGACACATCTCTATCGAATTGATGAGTAAAATAGTCAAAGAAAGTGGCTGATTTTACACCTTTTCCGAAATCATATACCCTTATCGCCCCATCATCTTTCATTTCTTCTCCTCCAGGAAACGGTGATTCCACATAAATCCCCGCTAAGCGTTCTTCCGGCAGTGACTGTAGTGTCATCATATTAATCTGTCTCAAATCTTCGAAAAGATGTTCCTCCACACTACCGTTAGTCAGACTAAACCTCGATACCTTAAACTGCATCCTGTCCAACACCAAGAGCCGGTCTTCGTTATCCACCGTCAAGGCCGTTATCTCGTTAAACTCGCCGGGGCCTCGACCACTTCTTCCTATTTGTTTGACAAAACTTCCATCCGGGTGGTATTTAAAAATCATCAATTGCCGCCTGTCAGACACAAAAATATTGCCTTCTGAATCAGTAGTTATTCGATGAGGTTGTAACACATAACCCGGTTGTCCAAATTCAATGCCCTCAGTTAAATTGAAAAGATATTCAACTCCCAGGTTGACACTTTGCGCAGTTATTGACGGTGAAACAAAGCAGACAAGTAAAAAAACAAGAATAGATTTCTGAATAATCATTAACTCAATACTAAATTATTAGTTAGCCCTGCAACAATACCATCCAATCCAATAAACTTAATTTCCCCTTAAAAATTAAAAATTAAAAATTTTCCAAACGATTGATGACTCTTAGATGTTGTTTAAGTGTAAACAATTTCACATTAAACAAATACGATTATTATGAGTGTAAAAGAAAAAATTGAAGACGTATATCAACACATCCAAAACGGAACGGCATTAGATGCATTTGAAAAATATTATGCAGACAATGTAACCATGATCCTGGAAGACGGGACTGAGGTAGAAGGCAAGGATGCAAATCGCGACCGCGAAAACGAATTTTTCGCCAGCGTTGAAGAGTTCCACGGTGCGGGTGTTGTAAATATAACATCAAACGAAGAAGAGAAAGCCACAGCGGTAGAAAGCTGGATGGATGTCACTTTTAAAGAGGGCGGCCGGATGAAAATCGAACAAGTTGCCACTCAGGATTGGAAGGACGGAAAAATCGTACGGGAACGATTCTATGGAACACAGCAGAATTAATTACTGCTGAGTTTTCACTCCAAAGCCCTTCAGAAATGGAGGGTTTTTTTATTGATGATTCCCTTTGAAGGGGAAAATAGACAAACACGTTCAGTGGTTGACTGAGGGGGGATGTTTACAGAATTGTGAATAAAACTAAAATATAGCAGGTTCAAGATTCACTTTGCTTGGCAAGACGTTACACCCCTCCACGCCTTACGGCGGTACTCCCCTCGAGGGGAGATTTCTTTTAGAGCTCGCCTCACTTTTGAAAGTAATTCCCAGCGAAGGGAAGACAATTTCTTACACCCACTCTATCGGATTCTCTAAAACATCCAGCAATTCAGCCTCCCTCGTTCCCGGCTTTGGTGAATGATCATAATCCCATCGAACCTGAGGTGGCAAACTCATAAGAATTGACTCAATTCTCCCATCGGTCTTTAAACCGAACAGCGTTCCCCGGTCATGAATTAAGTTGAACTCAACATACCTGCCCCGGCGAACTTCCTGCCAATAGCGCTGAGCGCGATTAAAAGGTTCCTGAATTCTGTCTTTCAAAATAGGCAGATAGGCATCTAAAAAAGCAGAACCGACTCCTTCTGTGAACAAGTGCCAGTCATTTAGTGAGCGCTCTTCATCCTTCCGCAAATAGTCGAAAAACAAACCTCCGATACCGCGCGCTTCCCCCCGATGTGAATTATAGAAATATTCATCGCACTGCTTTTTAAATCTTGGATAGAGATCTTTCCCATGTCTGTCACACGCTTTTTTAAGTTCAGTGTGAAAATGAACTGCATCCTCCTCGAATAGATAATAGGGCGTTAAGTCCGCGCCACCTCCAAACCAGCCATCCACCGGCTTCCCCATACTTTCGTCTTCATAAAGTTCAAAGTATCGGAAATTGGCATGAACGGTTGGGACCATCGGGTTTTTAGGATGGATAACCAACGAAATTCCTCCCGCCCAAAACCAACCGCTCACTACATTAAAATGCTCTTTTATCGGTTCAGGAAGCTCCCCGTGTACGGTTGATATATTTACTCCACCCTTCTCAAAAACGTCTCCCTTTTCAATTACCCGCGTACGTCCGCCTCCGCCTCCTTTTCGATCCCATATGTCTTCCCTGAACTTTGCTACGCCGTCAACCTTTTCAAAAGCTGAACAAATTTCGTCCTGAAGATTTTCAATGTAGGAGGTAAACGATTCTCTGATGGTAGACATTTAGTTCTATTTTTGTTTGGGATTTGAAAAGTCCCCAGTTAAGTGGAAAGCTTGAGTAAGATCTAAAGTGATACTTCCGACAAACAAGGGGTGTGTTGCCTGAATTTTTCGGAATCTAATTTACTTCAAACTTCTATTACTCAACTTCACACACCCCTAAATCCCCTCTCAAGAGGGGACTTTTGATTCTTATTCCAAAAAATCAGCGCTGATACTCCTTAACGGTATCAACAAAAGCACGGGCGTGATCGACCGGAACATGAGGCAAAATTCCGTGCCCCAGATTTGCAATATATCGCTGAACGCCAAATCGATCAATCATGCGCTTGGTCTGCTTCTTAATTTCCGGAATGGGTGCCAGCAGCTGAGTTGGATCAAAATTCCCCTGAAGGGTAATTTCGTTCCGGGTTTTTTCTCGTGCAAATTCAGGTGAGATTGTCCAGTCGATCCCGAGTGCAGATGCACCGCTTTTGAAACTTAACCTCTCCAGTGCATACCAGGACCCTTTCGCAAATAGTATTACAGGCACCTCTTTGATCGACTGGGTGATCTCCATTAAATATGGTAGCGCCCACTCATTAAAATCGTCCGGGCTAAGTAATCCTGCCCATGAATCAAAAATCTGGACAGCCTGCGCACCGGCTTTTACCTGGGCTTGTAAATAATCGATTGTAGCCTTAGTAAGCTCCTTCATTACATGCCTCGATGCGTCGGGATGCTGATAGAGAAAAGACTTTGCCTTATCAAAATTCTTGGAACCTTCGCCCTGAACCATATAGCAGAAAAGTGTCCATGGAGCGCCGGCAAAACCGATCAATGGAACCCGTCCATTCAGTTCTTTGCGTGTAAGCGTGATGGCGTCCATCACATGACTCAGTTTTTCAGGTACATCTTCAGCCAGTATTGCAAACGCATCATCCACGGTTTTAATGGGATTGCCCATCACCGGCCCTTTTCCCGGAACCATTTGCACATCGATGTTCAGTGCTTGTGGTACAGTCAGAATATCAGAGAATATGATTGCGGCATCCGGCTCAAGTTCATCAATGGGCTGTATAGTGATTTCACAAGCCAGCTCGGGGTTCTCTACCCGCTCAAAAAACGTGTATTTTTTCCTTAAAACCATGTACTGCGGTAGGTAACGGCCGGCTTGCCGCATCATCCATACCGGAGGGCGTTCAGTTTTTTCACCTTTAAGAGCTCTGAGAAAAAGGTCGTTTTTAAGTTCTGGGAAATTATGAGACATGGATATTCTTGGTTGATTGATTACAGTTCTTCTACCTATTGTTATTCTCTGAGGTCATTTAAGACCATGGCTGTGAATGTTAAAAAGTCTTCGGTGTTTGTTTTTGGTGATATATGTACGTTGCGCCCCGATTCGATGCTCAATTCCTGAGCTGTTGTGTGACCAATGGCAAACAGTTCAGGCAACCTTTCACTTCTAAACCCGCCACTCTTTCGAAACGCTTCAACTGCGCTGGGGCTGTAAAAAAGAACACCCTCTACGTCTATATCATCAATGTTCATGCGATTTAGAATTGTGTCGTACACAACCAGATCTTTTACATCAACGTCAGATTTTTCCAAAACATGCCGCATCTCTTCACGCCGCCGGTTTCCGCAAAAATGAAATACAGTAACGTCCTTCAACCCGGAATGCATTAAGTCTGCTGCTATCTTCTCACCAAGATGCTCCCCATAGTTCAACTCGGGAACAACGGCGGCAAATCCTAACTCCTGAAGTACTGATGCCGTCTTTTCACCAACGGCATAGAACACCACTCCTTTTGGTGGCGTATAGCCCTGCTCTAACAGCTGCTGCAGAGCTTTGACTCCGTTCTGGCTGGTGAATGCAAATATCGGTGATCTTGCATCTTCAATTGAATTCACAATCGAGCTCCAGTCCTTACGAAATTCAAAACGGATGGCAGGTTCAACAGTAACTTCTAATCCCAGATCGTCGGCCAGCTGCAGCTGATTATTTGTCAGCTCGCGCGTGACTAAAATCTTATGACGTTTTTTCATAGGATTTGCCGATTCAGGTTGATTGCAATTATGAGCGTAGATCGGCTACAATTTCAGAGGCTCCCATATCGAGCAATTTTTGCCCAGCTTTTCTGCCAAGCCCTTTCGCTTCAGCTATTGGTGCCGACAATTCAATATCATATTGAAGCGACCCGTCGGTTTTAAGTGCAATGGCTGAAAGATGTATATTTCCTTCAATAATTTCGGCAAAAGCACCTACAGGAGCACTGCAGCCGGCTTCCATTTCGTTGAGGAGCTCCCTTTCAATTCCTGTACACATTGCTGTTTCTTCGTGATTAAGCTGAGAAGTGATTTCCATCATCTTCTTGTCACCTTCGCGGATCATCACAGCCATAGCACCCTGAGCCGGTGCCGGAACCATCCAGTCAAGATAAACAGAGATATTATCATCCAGTCCGATTCGTTTGAGTCCTGCAGCTGCAAAGATAGCACCGCTCCATCCATTCTCTTTTACTTTACGCAAGCGGGTATTTACATTTCCTCGAATATTGGTAATCTCGTGACCCGGATAGCGATGCAGCCACTGTGCTTTTCTTCGATTGCTACTTGTGGCAATAACTGCACTGGCCGCCTCATCATTTAAAAATTCGATACCTAGCGGGGCTACCAGCGCGTCGCGCGGATCCTCTCTTTCCATTACGGCACTTACAACCAATGGCAGCGGGTTTTCGGTTGGCAGATCTTTATATGAGTGAACAGCAATATCGATCCGGTTATCAAGAAGAGCATCGTCAAGTGCTTTGGTAAATACTCCCTTTCCTCCCATTTCTGTAAGCGGAGTTGTCAGGTCCAGGTCACCTTCCGATTTTACAAAGATCAGCTCAGCTTCATGCCCAAACTCTTTCAGTTTTGTTTGAACCTGTTTTGCCTGCCAGGTTGCCAATTCACTATCTCTTGTACCAATTCGAATCACTCTACTCATGATTGCCATTTTTGGCTTCAAGCTTAAACATTTCGGCAACCATATCCGCAACCTCTTCAGATTCGTGATGATCGCGCAGGTGCTCAATACTGTAGGCGGCTATTTTGTTTACAATTCGGCGAGTCATATTCTCAATTTTGTCATAATCGCCTGTAGAAATTTTATTTTTGAAGAAATTCAGCTCATCTTCCCTGATAGAGTCAAACTTTCGGGTAAGTGCCTTAATGGTTGGAACCACTCTCTGTTCATTCAGCCATAACTTATAATCAGATAGCTCTTCATTGATAATTTTCTTAACGGCCGGTACCTGCTGCTCACGTTTTTTGTAGGCTTCATCGGTTACATCACCCAGCATATCCATATTGGCTACATCAACGAAATCCAGGGTTGCTACATTGGGATCAATATTTCGCGGCACGGACAGATCCAGCATCACTTTAAATTTCGGACTCTCCATGGATGGCTGCATGTGTTCCGGGCGAATAATCGGTGTATCAGCGCCGGTAGCAACAATTACAAGATCAGCCTCAGCAATCTGTTCTGGCAAACGCTCTATATCTGCAACTTCCAGATTGAATTTATCAGCGACAAACTCGGCCCTGTCTCTCGTTCTGTTAATCAGCGTAAGTTTACTCGCCCCAAGATTTACTAAATTCTTACACGTTACCTTACCGATTTTCCCGGTTCCAACAAGCAGGATATTTTTATTTGTCAGATTATCGAATGTCCTCATCGCAAACTGTACAGCAGCATAAGCAACCGTTGCCGCACCCTGCCCTAAAGTAGTTTCATTACGGGATCTTTTATGGGCCCTGAAAACGTGCTGCATCAAACGGTGGAACTCACCTGATACCATCGCCTGTTTAGCAGCGTGCTCGTATCCTTCTTTAACCTGTTTTACAATTTGAAGGTCTCCCAAAATCTGAGAGTCGAGGCCCGTAGCTACTTTAAAAAGATGCTGCACAGCCCGGTCCCCTTCATGTTCAAAACCGTAGCGGTGAAACTCATCAAGAGTACCGTGGGAATAATTGGTAAGCAATCGAATCAATTCCCGGGTAGACACATTTTGGGCAAAAATCTCTGTGCGGTTACACGTTGAGACTAAAAACAGGCTCTCAATCCCTTCACGACGTGCTCCTTCCAGAAGAAGTTCTTTCCCCTCATTACTAAGGCTAAACTTCTCCCGTATTTCGACCGGAGCGTCCCAGTGATTTATCCCGATAACTACAAAATCCTGAACCGTTGGATGAACCATCCTCTAATTTGTTACTTCAACCTTTGATTTTTCTACACTATCCCATTTTACAGCATCCGGAGAGATCTCATGTTTTAAAACATTCAGAGACTCTTCCGCTAATGCCTGAATAAAGCCCGGATGATCATTCAATCCCTTCATCACCTTAAGACTTTCAAATTCATAACCTTCTTCTTCTAAGTCCTCAACCAATTCTACACCAAGCTCATACAGAGTTTCAATGTGATCCGTTACAAACGCAATCGGGACCATCAGAAAGTTTTTGATTCCATATTCCAGATGTCGCTTCACAAGCTCTTCAGTATTTGGCTGAGTCCATTTTTGAGGGCCAACCTTGGACTGGAAACCGAGCCAGTAGGAGTGCTTCTCTTTCCTTCGCTCCATTACTGCTTCCATCGTTTCTTTAATTTCTACGGTATATGGATCACCACTTCTTACTTCTAATAACGGGGTTCCATGTGCACTGAATATGAAGTGCGTTTTTTGCCGGGTTTCATCATCCATTTCATTGAGTGCTTCATCTATACGATTGTTGATGGCACTCAAATAAGCTTCATTTTTGTAATAATTCTTAACGTGAAACTCTTTCCACGGCTTGTTTCCATCCGGAAATTTTTCCTTAATTGTATTTTCCCAATCACGGAAACTACTGCCAGTGGTTGTCCATGAAAATTGAGGATAAAGGGGCATTAATACCGTATGTGTAATTTCGTCCTCTACCAAATCATCAATAATCTGGTCCGCAAATGGCAACCAATAGCGCATACAGGTATAAACTTTCACTTCATGATCTGGCAGAATCTTCTTGAAATATTTCTCAAGACCACGCCTCTGAGCTTCCGTTAGGCCATTAATCGGCGAACAACAGGTTGACACTTCTTTATTCTGCCTATTAAAGCAGTGTTTGTTTCCGGTACATCCCTTCGGGCAACCGTTAATCTCTTTATAATCTTCAGCTACGGATGGTGCACGAAACTTGGATATCACATTTGCAAACGTCTTTTGGGTGATTCCTCCACCCAATTTTATAATATCTTCGTCTTTAAAAAGATTTTTGAGAAATGTTCTCACATTATTCTCATGGGTTGGCCCACCCAAATTCATCAAAACTACACCAATACGCATTTTTTCGCCGTTATCACTTTTTTGGGGTTTACAGTTACCAAACTAACTATTTTTTTGTGAAGCGTTCGTGAAGAGTTGCACCTCACTTTTCTTGCACAGTCAGATGTAAAGCCATTGTTTTTCGTTTACTTCATTAGTTTTCAGAATATCAACTCTTTAGAAATCAACGGATCTGATCTGAAAATTCATCCAACTTCACCTAAATCTCTAACATAGTTTTAACAAATAAGATCAGTTTTTATTTGCAATGTTGGGCATCTATCAAGTAGATTCGGACGTAGGTTTAACAAACCCCATTGCATGCTCAAATATTTTATAGAGTTTTTCGGCACATTCTTATTGGTATCGGCTTTAGGAATTTCCGGCGACCCGTTTACGATCGGACTAATACTGGCAGCTTTAATTTACATCGGAGTTGAGATCTCCGGCGGTCATTTCAATCCTGCCGTTACTCTTGCAGCCTGGGCAGCAGATGAAATTCCTGCCTCAAAAATTTCTGCCAATATTTTTTCACAAATTTTAGGGGCATTGGCAGCTTCTGCTTTTGTCTGGTGGGTTTCCGGAACTACATTTGTTACGCAACCGGATGCCAGTACATCTTTAAGCATATTTATTGGCATGGAGTTTGTCTTTTCATTCTTTTTCATACTTGTCTTTCTGCAATTTATCTATCCAAATAGGCGAAGAAGAAATCCAATTTACGGTATCGTTGCGGGGGGAGCTCTTGCTGCGTGTTACCTGGTCACAGAACCTTATACAGGGGTGGGGCTTAATCCGGCCTTAAACATAGGTTTTATTACCGCAGATACTATTAACCACGGATATTCTTACTACCACTTGCCGGTATACTTGCTAACGCCATTGATTGCTGGACTGGCGGCTGCATTTGCACATCACAAACTATCAACCTGACGGCAGTATAAACCAGAAATCTGACCCTGAACCGGGTTTGCTCTTTACATGTATGTCCGAATTGTGAGCACTAAGAATACTTTTTACCACGGCCAGCCCTAAACCGGTACCGCCTTTATCTCTCGAGCGTGCCTTATCTGTTCTGTAAAAACGATCGAATAGTCTGCTCAAATGTTCCTGAGAAATCCCGATACCTGAATCAATGACGTGTACTGTATATCCTTCTTCACTCTCTTCCACTTCCACTTCGATTCTTCCTTTATTGGTGTATTTCACCGCATTGGATATCAGGTTTTCCAACACCTGTTCTATTTTATCCGGATCGGCATAAACAATTCCTGATTTTCCGCTGTAGTGAATCTCAATTCCTTTATTTTCTGCCTGACTCCGATATACACTCAATACCTGATTAATAACCTCTTTGATATCGAAAGGCCGTTTTTCTATGAAATAGGAATCTGAATCGTAATGCTGAAGTGTTTTCAAATCTACAAACAACCTGTTAATTCTCTCAGCCTGACGAGCAGCTGTTTTCAAGTAGTGCTCTTTCTGTTCATCTGATAATGAGTCCAGTTCCAGCATTTCAAGTGAGCCTGTAATGGTGTGCAGCGGATTTCTTATTTCGTGAGTAATATCAGCAAAAAACTGACTCTGCTTTTCGTAAAGCTTTTTCATCTCTTCATTGTCTGCCCTGAATCTCTCGGCCATTCGATTCAAAGAGTCGGCAAGCTGGCCAAACTCATCATTTCTATCAAGATTTAACGTACGCTCCACATTACCGCCTGCAATATCGCGGGCTGCCGATTCAAGCTGTAGAATTGGCCTGGATATGTATCGGGAAAAAAGTATACTTACCAAAATGACCAAACCGATGGAAATAAACATTCCGGTGTAGATAATCCATCGAATCGTTTTTATAGGCTCATAGATCTGATCTTTTTGAATGCTAACCAGTAAATAACTAGCCGGATTCAGATTACTGTTCAGTTCAAAAAATGCTCGTAAATAGTCGCTCTCAGTCTGATTTTGAAGAAGCACTCCATTCTGAGCTTGCTCGAATGACGATGTCATACCATTAATCAGTTCGGGGGCTGTTCGTTCTGTATGGTACGGGACTTCGGCAAAGAGTTCACCGCTCTGATCATATACCGCAATTTGGTAGCCGGAGGTGCGGGCTGCTTCATTTAAATTCGTCTCAAAATCTTCATCAAGCCGGAGATTCTGAATGGTAATTGCCAGCCACTCCGTGTCATTTACAATTTGCAGCTCTCCCTCACTAAGTAAATAGTTTCGAATAAACAGAATGGAATAGCTGCTTATTGCAGTAATTCCAAAAATTAGAAGCAGTATAAACGTCCAGGCAAGTTTAGAGCGAATACTCATAATTCAATCAGAGCCGTTCACGGTTCATACCGTAGCCCAATCCTCTATAGGTTTTAATCATATCCGAGGCTTCACCCAGTTTTAGCCTGAGATTTTTGATGTGAACATCCACCGTTCGGTCAAAAACAAAGCGATCATCTCCACCAATGTGCTCCAAAATCTCCTGACGGGAGTATACACGCTTTGGATTCTGAAAAAACATTTCAACAATTGCGTACTCCGTAGAGGTGAGCTCAACACGTTTATCTTTGTAATAGAGATCTTTTCCACTGGTATCAAGAAATAGCTCCCCATGTTGAATCCATTTACTGTTTTGAGGCTGCTGCCTTCTCAGAAGTGATTCGATGTGTGCTTTCACAAGCTTTAAACTGGCCGGCTTAGAAATATAATCGTCTGCACCCAGTTCCAATCCTTCAATTTCATCTTTTTCCTTGTCCTTTGCAGTGAGAAAGATGACGGGAATTTCACTCATCACCGGGTGCTTTCTTATAACGCTGCAGATCTCCTTCCCATCAACGTTTGGCACCATAATGTCCAGCACAGCGACATGTATATCACTTGCATGCTTATCAATTAAATCGAGTGCCTTCAACCCGTCGTGCGCCAATAATACGTTAAAATTGTTCATCTCTAGAAAATTGGCTAGCATTTCTGCCGGCTCAATTTCATCTTCCACTAAAAGAATCGTGTGTTTTGGCTGCATATCAGATTTAATTGTTCATTTGTTTATCCCAACTGGTTGCATAAAACTTTTTACAGGTTCATAACCTGTACAAGCAATCAAGTTGAATTTAAATTTAGAGTTGAAATTGAATAGACTATATTTCATCAAACAAAAATAAGATCAGTCAAATGGGACTTCAAAAAAAAGTAATTTGGATAACGGGAGCATCTTCCGGAATTGGGGAAGCTCTCGCATACGAATTTAACAAAAAAGGAGCACACTTAATTCTGTCTTCGCGCAGGCTTGAAGAGCTGGAGCGCGTAAAAGAAAATTGCTCCGACAGTGAAGAGAGCGTAAAAATTCTTCCCTTAGATCTTGCAACCCCTGATGTTATGGAAGAAAAAGTTCAAGATGCTTTAGCTCTCTTCGGCCATATTGATATGCTTATTAATAATGGAGGAATCAGCCAGCGTTCGTATGCCATTGACACTGAGATGTCTACCGTTCGCAGGGTAATGGAAGTTAACTTTTTTGGCACTGTTGCTCTCACCAAAGCACTGCTCCCCATATTGATTGAACAAAAATCCGGTCACATTGTGGTAGTCAGCAGTGTAATGGGAAAATTTGGCACGAAGTTACGTTCCACATATGCTGCATCCAAACACGCTCTGCAGGGGTATTTTGATTCTTTACGCCAAGAGCTATATGAACATAACATCGATGTAACACTCGTGTGTCCCGGCTATGTAAAGACAGATGTTACGTTAAATGCCCTCACCGGATCCGGCGAGAAGTACAATCAAATGGGCAAAGGGCAGAAAAACGCAATGCCTCCCGAAGAGTTTGCTAAAAAATTAATTCCTAAACTGGCCGCAAGAAAAGAGGAGATCTATCTGGGGGGAGCTGAATTGATGGGAGTTTATCTTAAACGATTTGTGCCGGGTCTATTTAATAAAATTTTGAAAAGGGTAAAAGTCACTTAATTAACCGAGACTTTTTCTTTAATTCTTAAGACGAAAAATGACCCTAAATCTTAGTGCTTAAATCATAGAAATGACTGTGGCATATCGATTATTTTCTGGAATTTATTCGAAATTCTGCCTTTTAAAGAACGAGCCTTTCGTTTAGCCACAGAGATATCAGAGGGCCACAACATTTTACGTCGATCAACACAGTAAACAGGCTTACCTGCGGAAGAAACTATTACTTTTGCCTGTGAGAAGGAGCTCTCGATAAAAAGCCTGGCACTAGATTTGTCAGAAAACACTTTACCTTTAAATGATCCATAATTATTTGCGGCCCTTCGTTCTTCCTGAGTTTTGAAGTCTCTCATAATAAGTTCATCGTAAGAAATACCATGGCGAGCTAACCACTCTTCTGTTTGCGAACGATATTTTTCAAGACGGTTAGTAACTAATGCGTGAACCCTATAATTAGTTCGAAGTAGTGGTTTAGCGTTTTTTAAAAACTTCAAATAGTTCTCTCCGTCATCATTTTCTTCAGGGGTAGGATCCTCACAAAGTACACCGTCGATATCCACACAAGACTTATTAATAATTATGTGATTCATCATATTCCATTCAAAAATTCGAGGCATCGAACATTTTTCCAAAAAAACATCCACTTGATCCTTAGCCTCCGGATTCATGTATACAACCCCATATTGAACTGACTTTTCCTTGTAGCTATTATTGAGCTTTTTTTTAACCTCTTCCATTGCTCTTCCAGTTGCGAGGCTGTCGTCCACGACCAGTACATTCTTTTTTGAAGAAAAATTTAAAGTGGAATCACCAACTCTCCACCCTGATGGTAAAATTTTACCTTCGAGATACCCCTGAACATCTGTTAAAGGTAAATGCAGATGAAGTGCCAGCAAATTAGCTGCCATCAAACCACTTCGCGGAACGCCAACAATTAAATCTGTATCAGACGGGATTTTGTGTAAGTTTTTGACAATAGTCTCATTCAGATCGTTGAATGACCTGTAGTTAAGATCTTGGTTTCCAGCAGCCATCATATTTCAAGCTTGATTCCATATAATTTTTGACACTAAATATGGTAAAACATTACGATTCTGAAGAGTGAAATGTAATTAGATTCGCTTAATGGCCGGCATTTTAATAACAATTAAGGATCTAATTACTTAGATACTAAATAGATCATTACTGCTATTTTTTACATCAACCGAGGCGTTTTCTTTTATTCAGATAGGCGAGCAGTGCAAGATCAAACGGCTTTTGTGTGTCAATCTCTTCAAAATCCACTCCGGCCTCATTGCAAGCAATTTTGAATTTCTGCGTGTACTCTTTCACTTTTTTCTTGTAAGACTCTCTGAACTGCGCCGGATTCATCTCCATCTCCTCCCCTGTTTCCATATCTTCGAAAAGATATTTGTCATCCGGAAAATCGAGATCTCGTTCACTTTTATGCTCAAGCACATTAAACAGCAACACTTCGTGACGCTGGTGCCGTAAGTGCCGCATTGCTGATATAAGCGAATCGTGGCTGCTAACATTTTCGAACAGATCAGTTATTACCACTACCAAACTTCTGTTCTTTAAACTTTCGGCCAGTGTATGCAAAGCATTGGCAGATGCAGATCTTTTTCTTACTTCTCGCTGATTACTTTCATCATCGAGCTCTCTTTCAAGTTCTGTAAAAAGAAGCCGAAGATGACTATAAGATGATTTAGCTGGAAATTGAGTCCGAATTTCATCATCAAACAGCACCATCCCGCAAGCGTCTCTTTGACGATGCATCATGTACATTAACGATGCTGCATAGTGGATGGCATATTTAAGCTTACTCCACTCAGCAAAATATTTATAGTGCATGGAACTGCTAACATCCAGCACTACGTGTGCCCGCAGATTTGTTTCTGCCTCATAACGTTTAACGTAGAAACGCTCCGTTTTTCCATAAACTTTCCAGTCTATGTGTTTAAAGTCATCTCCCTGGTTATACGGTTTATGTTCGGCAAACTCCACACTGAACCCGTGATAGGGACTTCTATGCAATCCGGAGATAAATCCCTCTACAATCCGCCGGGCCTTCATTTCCAGGGGAGCTAACTGCGTGAGTATGTCTGAATCCAATAGCATAATGGAACCTATCCTTTTTCGACTTTATCGGCAAAATCTGATTTTTATTAAATGCTTTTTGTGGAAGATGGCGACGAAATTTCTTACTCTTATAAACTGAAATCGAAGCGATAAGGTTTTGACAGACCGTTGCTCACAGGTTAATTGAGAGCCTTCACTTAAACTACGTTCCAATGAAAAAAATATATACTTCAGCTGATCAAATTGACTTTACCCTTGACGAGATCCCAGCCATGCCGGCACCAAAACAGGTTATGACTGTTAAACCAACCTATTTTGATGTAGAGTATGTAATCAATCCACATATGAAAGATCATGTTGGTAATGTTGATAAAATGCAGGCACTGAATGAGTGGGAGCATCTTGTTGACGGTTATGAAGAACTGGGATTTAAAGTTCATCAACTGGACGGGGTTGAAGGGTTGCCCGATATGGTTTTTTGTGCCAACCAAAGTCTGCCATTTGTTGATGATGAGGGGAATAGAAAAGTACTGATGAGTATTATGCACTCTCCGGAACGGAAAGAAGAAGTACCCCACATTGAAAAATGGTACAGAGAAGAAGGTTACGAAATTGAATATTTAGATAGCAGCCAAGTCGATGATTTCGAAGGTATGGGAGATGCTTTATGGCACTTCAAAAAAAGACTTCTTTGGGGTGGTTACGGATTCCGATCCTCTCTGAAAGCTTACGACCAGATATCAGAAAAGTTTAATACACCGGTTGTGGCACTTGAACTAACCGATGATAAATTTTATCACCTCGACACCTGCATGGCCATGCTGAATGAAAATAGCGTTCTTATCTATCCCGATGCATTTCAGGAAGAGGGATTGAAAATGATCCATAAATTATTTGATAATGTTATTGAAGCCACGCAGTACGAAGCTGAAAAATTCTTTGCTGTAAATGCCACCTGCCCGGACGGGAAAAATGTACTTATTCAGCAGGGCTGTACCGATGTAAATCAAAAGCTACGCGACGCAGGATTTTCCGTTCACGAATACAGCACTTTTGAGTTCATTAAAAGTGGCGGAAGCGTGTTCTGTATGAAAATGCTCCTGTGGTAAAGAATACATCCACCTAATAGAATAACATTTCTTATTTTCATGATTGTTACAACTCTTGCTCCATTCCGGAACATAGACTGTAACATCCTGAATTTTAACATAACCTCTCAGCCATGCGAATACTCGCGGCACTCATACTCATAGCCACATTTCTCACATTTTGCACTCACTCTTCTGATGCTCAAGACGTGGAAAGGTTGCTAACCCAACATGCTGTTGAGTTTCAAGACAGCAGTGATATCGGACAACTTACATCTCACATCGACCAGGAACGTCTGGTACTGCTTGGAGAGGCTTCCCACGGAACATCACAATTTTACACAAAAAGAGCTGCACTTTCTCAAACCTTGATTCAAGAGAAAGGCTTCCGATTTGTAGCTGTAGAAGCGGACTGGTCGTCTATGTCTAAAATCAACGAGTTTGTGCAGCATAAACCCTATGGTCCTCAAACCTTATCTGAAGCGATGAATGCCATAGATCGCTGGCCTCTTTGGATGTGGAGAAATCTGGAGTTCAAAAATTTTGTAGAGTGGCTTCGTAACCACAACGAAAATTTAGATCCTGATGAGCGAATAGGACTATACGGAATTGATGTGTATGACAACCGGGCGGCGATGAATGATGTTTTAAGCTGGATTAATAGTCACGACACCGCACAGGGCAGGCTTGCAGAACAGGCATATTCCTGTAAAACAAGGCATTCGGACACTTCATCTTATCTGCAAATGGTTGCGAGAACCGGTCAGGATTGCAGTGATGATCTGAATGAGGTTTTGCAAATTGTTCGTCAAATTGCACAGAGCCAGGAAACCGACCCATGGATGTTTTTCAAGGCAGAACAGGGAGCAAAAGTAGCTATCAATGCAGAGAAGCACTACAGGGCTAACCTTGAACAGAGTGCCGCCTCCTGGAACTATCGGGCAAGTCATTTCTACTTAACTGCTGAGCGGTTATTAGACTACCATCAAGCCAACAGCCGTGGAATTATCTGGGCTCATAACACTCATATCGGCGACGCCAGAGCTACCGACATGCACCGCGCAGGCATGGTTAATATTGGCCAGCTCAGCAGAGAAGAGTTAGGAGCAGACAATGTATTTGCTATAGGGTTTGGAACTTACAAAGGCAACGTATTTGCAGCATTCAGCTGGGAAGGTGACAGACAGGATATGATTACGCCGGAAGCACAATCGGGCAGCTGGGAGTATATGCTGAATAACATCGGTCACGCTAATCTTTATCTGACATTCGACAATGAAGAGCTGAACCGTGCTCTTTCAAATCCTATTCCCCATCGAGCTATTGGCGTTACCTACAACCCTCAAAATGAACAGAATAACTATGTTCAGACAATTTTGCCTGACAGGTACAACGCTTTCATATTTATAAGAAACACGAACAGTCTCACTCCGTTAGACTGACTCACAAATTTCAATACAAGTTTTACCTCTTTTGAAAACAGCTCTCTTTCTTTTTCTTTCACTCCTTTTTGCTGATGTCGTTAAATCTCAGGTCCTTAATGTAGAACGGGTCAGAGCTGACGCTGACACTACAGGATGGACCGGTGAACTGGGCGCAGATTTTTCTCTTAATAAGTACAATGATCAAATTATTAAAGTAGGCGGACAGGCCAATGCTGCCTATTTCTCTGAAAAGCACGGATACCTTTTACTCAGCAACATTGATCTGGTAAACGTGGACGGAAACTCCCTCGTAAGCAACGGATACATTCACCTGAGATCTACACTTTTCCGAAAGCAATCACTCTCACCCGAACTGTTTGTTCAGTATCAATACAATAACAACATGGGTTTGCAAAATCGGGCACTGACCGGGATGGGGGTCAGGTATACATTTTTATCACGTCCCAATCTTCGCGGTCACGTATCAACAGGTTTTATGTATGAGTTTGAGGAGTGGGGATTAAGTGACAACAACACAATCAAGAATGAGTATATAAAAAGTACGAGCAACCTGGTTGTCCGCGGTCAGCTGAATCCACAAACTTCACTTACCATGATCGGGTACTATCAAGCCAGACCTGATCGCTTTTTCAAACCTCGGGCAACTTCAGAAAATCAGCTAAACATTCGAATGAGTCGCTCCATAACATTCAGAGTGAGTTTTACCATGACGTATGACGTTGAACCGGTGATTGATGTGCCTAATTTAACATATGAGCTTAAGAATGGAATTGTCCTCTCATTTTAGAAACAGACCATCAGATATTTACTTTCAGAGCAACTAAACTTTCCCCTTTCAATCTATTTTGGTAACGTAGACCTGTTTAATTCAAAAAAGATCTAAATGTCTGCCAAAATTTTCGCTTCTCTCTCCCTTGTTCTCTTGGGGGCACTTTTATTTTTATACTCAGTTCCGCTGGGGCCATTGCCTGCAATCGGTTCATTTTTTCATCCCGTAAATGGATTCTGGGCCAATGCTGAAACACATCAGGTTAAGGGAGAAATATCTCTTCAGTCTGATAAGCTGCAAAATAAGGTTGAGGTGTTTTTTGACGACCGCGGTGTGCCACACATTTTTGCAGAAAACGATTACGATTTATACTACGCCCAGGGTTATGTTACAGCCAGAGACCGGCTTTTTCAGATGGAGTTACAAATACGTGCAGCCGGGGGATATCTCGCCGAATGGATGGGGGACGACCTGATTG
>CAZHUP010000038.1:8425-17596 GCA_964535495.1 uncultured Rhodohalobacter sp. | reverse complement strand
GGTTTCTGCCAGCTCATCAAAAAGAGCATCATACTTGCCAATCATTCGGCTCCAGTCCAGATGTTTATTAATATTTTGAAGTGATGTTTTAGGAAGAGGCTGAGTTTTCCCGGTGAGCAAATCTTTAAGATACCTAAATAGCTCATCTTCAGATTCATAAAGAACTGAAGAGTGTAACAAGGGTTTGTGCAAACTCTCCGGTATCAATTCAGGATAGTGCAGTTGATTGGGAACCAGCGGGTGGCAACCGCAATAGACAGCTTCCATAATTGCCACACAGAAAAACTCATAGGTTGCCGTAGAAACTACAATATCGCCGGAGTGAAGCAGCTGGCTGTATCGTTCCGGATCATCCACATAGCCGAAATGAGTAATCTGATCCCCAAATCTTTTCCAGGCTCGCTCAAACTCCTCCGGTTTTTTGTGCTTGGTATCCCCTGCCAATATCAGGTCAAACTCGAGATCTATATCATTCAATCGGTTCAATACTTTAAAAAACATGGTGGGGTTTCGATCAAACTGCCATCTCTGGTTCCATACAATCACCGGTCGTTCATTCTCACTTCTGGTGTCAGGATGCTGATCAAAAAATTTCAGATCCAACCCGGGATACATCACCATACTTTTATCCTTGATCTGCTGAATGGTGTTGTAGGTTTTATCATCCGGAAAGTTATTCAAAAAATCGGGGAGTGCTTCAAACAGATCCTGCATGTGAAATTTGGAAGAGAAAAGAAGTTTATCGGCCGAAAGCATGCTTAAATAGTTGATATGGCAATAGGTTAAATCCCGCTCCTCTCCCTCCGGCATCGGCTGGGTAAGCTGATTTTCGTGCATCACCATGATCTTGGGCGTATGCGCAAACCGGGGGTTAGTCAGCGCTAAAAAAGCCGGCAGATTAGTCATACTGCTCACAAGCAACAGATCAATATCCTCTTCTACATGACTTGTCATCTCTGCCAGCTTTACGGAATCTCCATGCATCCTCCATTTCCAGCCTTTGTAGTTCAGCTTGATCGAGTTGATATTATGACGAGAGTTCTCCTGCAACCCTTCCAGAAAAGCTTTGTGTGATCCGCTGTAAAAAGGTTCGACTGCTAAAATATTCAATGACTCAACCGTTTAGATTTGATCTATTCTGTTAAGCTGAGAATATAAAATAAAAAGATGGAATAATTGAGAAGTGCGTAAAAAAGGAAACCTGTCCGGTTACTTTACTTGAACCGGACAGGTTTTAATTGCTGCGCGATAATAAATCTGATAGATATAGACTCTGCTATTTCACAAACAGCATTTCCCTATAAATAGGAAGCGGCCAGTAATCATCCGCCGTATATCTCTCCAGGTAGTCTACAGAATCCCGGATCTTACTCATAGCAGGAATAATCTTTTCCCGATACTCTACACAAAGCCCCATTAGGCTTTCATTCTCCAGACCTTCCTGTACCTTTTTGAGTTCGATCATCGCTTTTCCGAGATCATTCAACGCGCCGTTCACGGTAGTCAGCATCTCCTTAGAACCGAAATTATCAAGGCCCAGATCACCGGTTTCCTTTACGGCAGCCGTAAGTTCGTTGATATAACGAACAGCAGCAGGATAAACCATCGTTCTGGCGATAGCTTCTGTAGTATCCACTTCGATATTGAGATTAGTAACATACTGTTCAGCCCAAATTTCGAGACGTGAATGTATTTCCCGACCCGTCATCACATCATATTTTTCGAACAGATTGATGTTCTTCTCACTTGTAAGGTACGGAAGTGCATCAGCAGTAGATTTCAGATTTAACAATCCACGCTTTTTAGCCTCTTCCTGCCAGTCGTCAGAGTATCCGTCACCGTTAAATATGATGCTTCGGGCCTCACTCATTGTCTCGACCAAAACTTCTTTTAGAGAAAGTTCCAGATCTTTCTCTTCCATCTTTTTCTCTAAGCTGGTACACATGATATCAATCGACTCAGCTACTGCCGTATTCAAAACAACAATCGGGAAGGATACAGACTGACTTGAGCCTACTGCCCTGAATTCAAACTTATTGCCGGTAAACGCGAATGGAGATGTTCGGTTTCTATCTCCAGCATGTTTCGGAATTGTAGGCAGCACCGGAGATCCCAGTCCCATCAACCCGGATTTCATCGATTTTTTCAAACCGCCATTCAGCAACTGTTTTATGATATCTTCCAGTTGTTCACCAATGTAGGCCGAAATTATTGCAGGTGGTGCCTCATTCGCTCCAAGCCGGTGATCATTGCTGGCACTCGCTATGGATACCCTCAACAAATCCTGATGCTTATAAACGGCACTGAGAACAGCCGAAAAGAAAAACAGAAACTGCATGTTTTCGTGCGGACTCTCACCCGGCTCCAGCAGGTTCATACCCTCTGCTGTACTGAGTGACCAGTTCAGGTGCTTACCGCTACCGTTCAGACCGTCAAATGGCTTTTCATGCAGCAGGCACTCAAAGCCGTACTTTTTAGCAATCTTTTTCAGAACAATCATCATCAGCTGCTGATGATCCGCCGCGATATTACAGTTTTCAAATATCGGGGCAACTTCAAACTGTCCCGGTGCAACCTCATTATGTCGGGTTTTAACCGGGATACCCAGCTTGTACAACTCGCGTTCGGCTTCCAGCATAAACGATAGAACCCGATCAGGAATAGATCCAAAATAGTGATCGTCCAGCTCCTGCCCGCGCGGTGGTTTTGCTCCCACCAAAGTTCGTCCGGATGTCATTAAATCCGGTCTGCGGTAGAAAAACTCCTGATCAATCAGAAAGTACTCCTGCTCGCAGCCTACAGTTGAGGTTACTCTTTTTGACTCAACTCCAAACAAAGAAAGAGCGCGCTTGGTCTGCTCATCCAGCGTCTCTACAGAACGTAAAAGCGGAGTTTTATGGTCAAGCGCTTCACCTGTCCATGAAGCAAAAGCAGTTGGAATACAGAGGTATTTACCATTTTGATTTTCAATTAAAAAAACCGGGGATGTTGGGTCCCAGGCTGTGTATCCTCTCGCTTCGAATGTAGCTCTCAGGCCACCGCTTGGAAAACTGGATGCATCCGGCTCTCCCTGAATTAAATCTTTACCGGAAAATTCTGAAACTGCTCCTCCTCCCTGGTTCGGTGTAATAAAACTATCGTGCTTTTCTGCTGTAGCTCCGGTTAGCGGCTGGAACCAGTGGGTAAAGTGGGTAGCGCCCATTTCTGTGGACCACTCTTTCATAGCCAAAGCTACCGCATCGGCCACCGATAGATTCAACTGTTGACCTTCTTCAATCGTCATTTTCAATTCCTGCCAGACAATTTTGGGTAGCCGTTCTTTAAGGTCATCAAGTGTGAGAGTATACTCACCAAAAACTTCCGTGATATGCATCTGCTGAAAATCACCGTTAGCCTGTGGGTTCCAGTTTCTGGCTGCAGCAAGGGTATCGTAGCGACGTATGGTCTGTGTCATTATTTTTTGAAATTTGGGTTCGGGGTTTTGAACAGCGGAAATATATCAGTGTTTCAAAATAATTAAAATTATTTCTCATTAATTTTATAATTCATTATTTATTTAAGTTAAAATATCTAAATAAATTATATTTTTAATTAAAAGCGCTTTCAGTTTACGAAATAACAAAAATAATTTACCCTAACCGCAAATCTGTTGAATTTTTTAAGGCACTTATTCATTCACTATCTTCTACCAACTATTTTTGGAACGTATAACTGAAAACATCTTTTGAAATCATCTACTTTTAAGGTGTGGCTTTCGGCGGCCCGGCCTCAAACTTTGGCAGCTGCTTTTATCCCTGTGCTCATTGGCGCATCCATCGCATTCAGGCAAGATTCTTTAATGTGGGATGCTACACTAGTCGCTATGTTTTGTGCTTTTGCCATTCAAATTGGCACCAACTTTGCCAACGACTATTTCGACTTTATAAAGGGTGCCGATACAGATGATCGAATTGGTTTTGAACGCGCAACAGCTTCCGGAGCCGTTTCTCCTAAATCGATGCTTCGGGCTACTTCAGTTACTATGTTCATTGCATTTCTCGCCGGGTTATATCTTGTCTGGATTGGAGGCTGGGTAATATTATGGATCGGCCTGCTATCACTTCTTTTTGGAATCCTTTACACCGGCGGCCCATTTCCTCTCGGCTACAATGGACTTGGAGATATATTCGTTTTTATTTTTTTCGGCTTTGTGGCCGTGATGGGTACAACATATGTAAACACTTTGGAGTGGAGCGTGCACGCTTTTTGGGCGTCGGTCCCTGTTGGCGCACTTTGTGTGAACATTCTGGTGGTTAACAACCTGAGAGATATTGAACAAGATAAAGTTTCGGGCAAACGAACATTAGGAGTTCTCTTTGGAGAGAATGCACTCAAAATTGAATATGTAGTCATGATAGCGCTTGCGTATCTCACTCCCGTATTTTTCTACCACATCCTGGGATATTCAATTTTTATCATGCTGCCATATTTATCTCTTCTCTTTGCATGGAATTTAAATAAAGAAGTTTGGTACCATGAGGATAAGAGATCATTAAACAATACGCTCGAAAGAACCGCTAAATTGATGGTCGTATATGGATTTCTTTTTGCGGCCGGACTGATTCTTTAAAAAAATTTGATAGAATTTTTCACATATCAACTCCCTTTTACAAAACCATTCACATCCGCATCCGGAGTGTTTCATCACAGAAAAGGTGTTCTCATTCGGTATTCGGATAATTTCGTTGAAGCTGTTACAGAGGTCTCACCTCTTCCTGGGTTTTCATCTGAAACGTTTGATGAGGTTATTTCCGTAATCAAAGATCAACATGAATCACTTAATTCATTCTTTTCAAAATCATACTCGCCCAATGAGCTGAAGGTTTTTTTAAAACAGCTCCCAAACCTGCCGTCACTGCAGTTTGCTCTGAGTTTTTTAGGTCTTCAAATCTTATCAAATAGAAATCGACAGTCACTGTTTGAACTGTTTGATGTTTCGAGATCACGAAAAATTCGTATAAATGACGTGCTGCCCATTCAAGATGTGGATGAGACTATACGCCATCTAAAGGAGAGCTATCAAAAAGGTTTCAGAACGTTTAAAATTAAGTCCGGTTATCCGGCTGATAATCTTATTGAAATTCTAGAAGGTATCAATAAGACGTCAATTCGAGATTGTAAATTCCGTATTGATGCGAACCAATCATGGCCGGCATATAAATCATCAGAAATCATTCAGAGCTTGGAGAAATTCAATATTGAATATATCGAAGAGCCGTTTCAAAACTACGACCTGCAGGCTCTGACTAATTTTGAACAAACATCTTCGATTCCAATTGCATTGGATGAATCCATTCAAAGCACTGATCATCTTAAAAAATTACTCCAAATATTGCCGGATACGATATTTGTAATCAAACCGCTGATACTGGGTAATTTATTCGATTTATTTGAAACATTAGCTCAATACAGAACTCATTTTAATAGGATAGTTGTTACAACAGCATTGGAATCATCCATCGGCAGAAAGGCGGTAGCTTCTGTGGCGTCTCTTATCGGAGACCAAGCAATGGCTCACGGTTTAAACACAGGCCGTTTTTTCAAAACTGATCTATCGAACGATTATCCGATTTCAAATGGTAGTATTGAAATTCCGGAAACTGGATTTTACGCTACCAAAATTGCCGATTTAAATAACTCTCATTATCAATCCGTTGATTGATTATACCCGCAACATTAATTCTATTGAATCATGAGTTCGGGAATTTATAAAACTCCAGCTTTCAGCATTCCTGAAAAAGAACTGACCTTCTTGACGTCGGAAGAGAAGAGCTTTACCTATGAGAATCTTTTCGGGTTTACGAGCTGGCTGGCAAAAAAATCCGAAGGGATCCATTTTTCAGCCCAAAAACCACTTCTTATCTGTGGTCCCTCATCAGATGAAATCATTTTTCTTGTCTCCGCTTGCTTTCTTCTAAAAATCCCGTTTTTATCTCTCCACGAGGAGTTTTCTGATTCTGATGCCAAAAATATAAAGAGCCAGATTGATCCCCCCCTAATCTTTACTGATAAGCCCGACAGATTTAAAACCGTATTCGAAGCAAACCGATTAAAAATTGATAAAGATCATCTGGCACTTCAGGATGAGTTTGATGAGTCGGTCTTTTCTTTGACAGATCCCGATGATATTGCCGGCCTGTTTTTAACTTCCGGTTCTACAGGTACTCCAAAGATTATCCCGATAAAAAGAAGACAGGTACTGTTTGCGACCGAAGCTTCATCAAATAATTTCAAACCTGGCAAGAACAGGTACTGGCTGCTTTGCCTGCCGCTGAATCATGTAGGAGGAGTTTCTATTATTCTGCGATCTATTCTGTACAATTCAGCTATATACAGGCTAGACTCATTCGAGACCGAAACGATTAGCCATCTTCTCTCTACTAATCGGGATTTTGAAGTAGCTTCGATGGTACCCACAATGCTGATCAACCTGATGGATGACACTCATTTTCATACTCACTCCAAATTTAAAGCACTTCTTCTGGGTGGAGGGCCCATCTCTCCCGAACTGATTGAGTGGGCAGTAACGAGAGGAGTCCCAATCGTTACAAGCTACGGGATGACTGAGACATTTGCCCAAATCGCCGCCAATCCTATTCTGAGTCCAAGTGGGATGTATTCACCCAAAAATAGTGTCGGACGCCTATTTTCACCCAATGAGATTGAGATTCGAGATGACAGCAACTCCCCTCTTCCTCTCAGGGAATCCGGACAGATCTGGCTAAAGGGTCCGCAGGTTTTTGACGGATATCTTACAGAACAACTAAACCGCGATGTCTTTGATGACGAGGGATGGTTCAACACAGGTGACTTTGGCTATATGAACTTTCGAAAACAGCTTTACATAGAAACCAGACGAATGGATCTGATCATCACCGGCGGTGAAAATGTTAACCCCACAGATGTTGAGCAAGCTATTGAAACTTTTCCCGGCGTAATTCGCTCAGCAGTTATTGGCGTCCACGATAAAAAATGGGGGCAGCGGGTTGTGGCTTTTTACACTACAGAGGAGGAACAAATAGATGTACAGAAGTTAAAATCTTATCTCAAAGATAAACTCCTATCGTTTCAGGTTCCAAAAGAGTTTATACATAAAAATGAGCTGCCTGCAACATCTCTCGGTAAAATCAAAAAAAGAGAACTTTTGCGCTCATACAGAGATTGAAACACCGTTTTTAGATTCCCTTAATTAAAAAAGACTAACTCGCTAAACCGTTTCTAAGTTGGGATCTTTACAGAAGAAAATTATTTAGCATGACTTATAAAAGACTTTTAGGACTGTTCATTACGGCTTTACTTCCGGTGCTTGCTGTTGCTCAATCTCAACAAAACGTAAGTATCTCCGTTTCAGCTACTGTTGCCGGTACTGTTGAGATGATTACCATAAATACCGTTGATTTTGAAAATATTGAACAAGAAGGTTCTGTTATTCGTGTAGATCCGATCTTTGGAGAACGGGCGGGTAAGATGATTGCTCGCGGCACACCGAACGCTGAATTCCGAGTTGACTACATCCGACAGCGTGAGCTGGCAAATATGGATGGAAGCGGATTTATCTTTTTTGACTATGAAGTGGCCGGAAATACAATTGATGATCAGGAAACTTCGGAGTTACTGGATCAGGACATACGCGACCTTCAGTTTAATGACGAAGGCGAATTTTACTTTTGGATTGGCGGAACAGTGGATCTAAGTGATGTAGATCCCGGAAGCTATCAGGGTGACTTTACCATTGAAATAGAGTATATCTGATATATTTGACACAGACTAACCAACATATCAAATCAACAATCCTCTTCTTACTGGTGATCGGTTTATCTGCAGTGTCTGTACACTCACAGGATATTCGATTTGGTGAGTATGGCTCATACACCATAGAGCTGGAAGATATCGGTCTCTCAGATTTGATTTTTGACGGCCCCATAAACAGCAACAGCGGTTCCCATAGTGTTGAACTGATTGACGCCAAAGTTCTGGCGATTATCGGCGTGAAATATCTGGATGTAGACGTTGATATTTCTGCAGAAGGAAAACTTCTGCTCGATGGTAACGCAGCCTACATGGATGACAGTGAACGCTCAATTCCATTTACCTTGCAAGCAGCCTACGCCAACAATGGAGAAAACAATGTATCAACTGCGAGACCTATTGGTATTGCGAATACACCATCTTTAAGCAGTGGCACCGCAAGATTTCCAATTTTATCTCGAAGACAGCAGCCGCCTGGTCCTCCGCCTACACCCCCTACCGGCGATTTTGATCAGTCTTTAGTGAATGAAACAGCTTATCTCTATTTCTACGGGCAAATTGATGTGGGAAATGTTGTGGCCGGTCAGTATAGCGGAACGATAACGGTCACTATAGAATACAGGTAGTGATGAAAATGACCACAGCAGACCACAAAAAAGGATTACCGGGAATCACACTCCTTATACTAACCCTTTCTTTCTGGTTGATTCCAATAATCGGATTCAGTCAATCACTGAATGTCCAAATTGATGTTGACCCGGAAGTTCAGACTACGGTTGAACGAAATCTGGATTTTGGACAGGTTATTGCCGGAATGGGATTACAGTCCGTTCTCCCCGGATCAAATAATATGGGGGTTTTCAGGATTCGCGCCCTCCGCACTCAAAGAGTTATCATACAGATGGATGCTGACGAAGTTCTAATGCATGAAAATCCAGACATCTTAGACTCCATTCCTATTGATCTGCAGGCAGCTTATACTAATTTTGGCATGGATGATTTTGAGTTCAGTACACCCCTAAGCGATATCGGAGAAAGTGTTATTCTCGAAACGGCTTCAAATAATCCGACCTCTGCATGGAGCTCACTTTACATCTATGTGTTTGGAAATGTGGAAATTGGTACTGTACGGGAAGGTGTTTATACCGGAGAAGTAGTGCTGACTGTTATCTATGAGTAGCCCAAAATGCTTAGTTAAGCCCTTCTAACGGTATCACTCGGGAGTTAAAGCCCTTTAATTAAAGCTCTCTAACTTGGGGTGGGGTATGCAAGCTCTTATCTTGGATGTAGAAACTAAAAGGAAATCGCTCAAACGATTATTTAACTAACAACAAAATCATCTAAAAAATGAAAAAATTAAGCTCTCTCATTATTGCTCTCTTT
>CAZHUP010000038.1:0-8325 GCA_964535495.1 uncultured Rhodohalobacter sp. | reverse complement strand
TGAATAAAAGGACAAGTTCATGAATATTCGTCTGCTATCTCTTCCATTTGCTCTGCTGTTACTTTTCGCTTTTTCCGCTCAGGCTCAGGTAACCATCTCCCCGACTGCCGTTTTTCTTGATAAAAACAGTAAAGTGGGCTCATTTTATGTCTCTAACCCCTCCAACAGTGCGGTTGAGGTAAGGCTCGGTTTTGAGTTTGCCTATCCTGCTACTGATGAAGAGGGCCGTGTTTTTCTAAATTATGAAGACAGTGAAGCAGAAGAGCGATTTTCACTTGTTCCTCATTTAAGAGCTTTTCCAACTACGTTTGTACTGCAGCCGAATGAGCGTCAAACCATTCGTTTGGTAGGCCGAATTCCTCAGAACTCCGATCCCGGAATGTACTGGACCAGAATGCGTGTCTCCTCAAATCAGCTTACACCGCCTATCGGTGATGTTGCTGAAGGTCAGGTCTCCGCTCAGGTCTCTTTCCAGATTGACCAGGTCACTGCTGTATTGGTTCAACACGGCGACGCACAGACCGGGCTTCAGATTCACAACTCACAGGCTAATGTTGAAAATGGTCGCCTGATCATCATATCTGATGTTGAGCGTACGGGCAACTCCCCTTTTATCGGAAGTGTTCAGACGCGAATATTAAACTCAGCCGGTCAGGAAGTCGACTCTCGACGCTCTTCGACGTCCGTCTACTTCAGAAACCATCAGCGAGTTGAGTTTGATGCGGTTAACTTGTCGACCGGGCAGTACACTGCTGAAACGACGTTTGTATCTCAAAGAAATGATATTTCATCGCAAAACTTGCTTCAGATTCCCGAAGTGAGCGAGCGAACAACCTTTACGATTGAGTGATAAAGAAGTGCCTCCTGATAACACATCTTGTTCTTCTGTCACTGAGCTTTTCGATAGTTAATTCGGCAGAAGCTCAAAGTGCAGATCAGGAGGTATTTCTTCAATTTCGTCACCAGGGAGTTGTTAACACCTACGTTTCTGCGATCTATGATCGCGATCAATTTTACCTTTCAGTAACCGACCTCTTTGAAGCCCTCCGGATTGATGTTAGTATAGATCAGGCTACATTCACTCTCTCAGGTAATTATATAGGCCAGGGCCGATACACCCTTAACTTTGATTCGCGTCGGGCCCAGTTTGCCGATCAGGAAATTACTCTTACAGCCGATGATTTTCTTATCACAGATTTCGGATACTATCTGGATCCGGATATTTTCTACCAACTGTTTGAGCTGGAGTTTATCATTGACTTTGGCAGCCTCGCAGTAACTCTCGAATCGCCCGATACAATGCCCATTGTGGCCCAGCGTGAACGAGAATTGAGAAGAGAACGCCTCCTTCGCACACAGAGAGAGCTTCGCAGAGATTTCTATCCGCTTCAATTTGATCGTGAAAAGAGTTTTTTTAACGCCGGCTTTTTGGATTACAATTTAACGGCAAACCTGAATGAGGCCGGTAACAGCTATCTCTACAGCACAAATATCGGTTCAGAACTGATCGGTGGAGACGTACAGGGAACCATTTTTGGAAGCTATTCACAAACCGCTACATCACTTAGATCAAGCGGCCTGCGATGGCGATACGGAATTCGGGACAATGACTGGATCAGTACAATTGTAGCCGGTCAGGCTACTGCAGAAGGACTTGCCCCCGTGGCTTATACCGGAGTTCGTTTTACTAACGAGCCCATTGAGCCGAGATACATCTATGATGAAACTGTCTTTACAGGTACAGTTGAACCGGATTCAGAAGTTGAGCTCTATCGCAACAACACCCTTGTAGATTTTACCCAGGCTGACGGCAGCGGAACCTATCGATTTTCCATACCACTTACCTATGGAACATCAAATTATACAATACGCGTCTACAGCCCAACCGGTGAAATGACAACCCGGGATGCGAGACTCCAAATTCCTTTTAATTTCCTGCCACCGGGCGAAATCAACTATACCATTAATGCCGGACGCGTAGATAATCCAATCGCAGGTTCTACAAATCGAGGCATGGTTTCTAAGGCCAACCTTAGTGCAGGACTTACAGATCGCTTAACTGCATCGGGCGGTGTGGAATATTTCGAGGATTTTCACGAAGACCTGCCGACATTTACGGGAGGAGTTTCAGCTCGATTGGCAGACAGTTATCTGCTTTCCTTACAGGCTGCCAACGACGCATTTTACAGGGTAAGCGGAAGCGTAATCTATCCCAATAATGCCAGCGTGAATCTGGATTATACCTACTACAATACTCAAGGTGGAATTTACAATACGAGCAGAAATCAGTCTTCCATTCGAGCCAATGTATTCACACCATTTTCTATCGGTGACTGGCCCCTATTTTTCCGTTGGTCTGTCACTAACGAGCAAAGGCAAACAGGTGCAGTCACAAGATATAGAGTTGACCTGAACAGTCGTGTTGGACGGGCTAACATTCGGTTCGGATACCGAGACACTCAGCTTGGAACTCTTTCATTCCAAACCACACCGGTCGCCAGACTAAACTCCTCTGTTACCTACAACTTTTCAAGAAGTCGGGAATTGCCATCGCTACTTAGAAGCGTCTTTGTCAGAGCTCAAGCCAACTATATTCCCTCCATTTCACGAGTTGAGGATGCAGAACTTCAAATTAGCAGAAATATCACACGTCGCGGACGACTGCAACTTGCAGCCGGTCGAAACTTCATCGGTGATTTTAATCTCTTCAGATTTTCACTAACGTTCGACTTCAGCGCTATTCGGTCTAATACCACCGTTCGTTCCACAAGGAATGCCACGACGCTCTCTCAGAGCCTGAGAGGATCTGTTGGATACGACTCTAACCATAAAAATGTTCTGTTCACAAACAGGCAGCAGGTAGGTCGCTCAGGGGTTGCCATGCGCATGTTTATCGACAACAATAACAGTGGCACGTTTGACGAGGGTGATGAACTGATCCCTGAAAATGTAATACGCATCGATCGCGCCAGCGGCACCACATTTTCAAAGGGTGATATCAACTATATCTCACAGCTTCAGCCCTACCGCCAGTATAATATGACGGTAAATAAAGGAGCGATCACTAACCCTCTTCTAATCCCTCAAATCGAGCAGTTTTCCATTGTAACTGATCCAAATCAGTATAAACTGATCGAGATCCCATTATATATGTCGGGTATCGTAGAAGGTAAAATTAACCGGCAAATGCCGGATGGTTCACTAAGTGGCCTCGGTGGGCTTCGACTTTACTTAAGACAAATAAATGTACCGGAGGGTGTTCTACCTCATACTGAGGAGATTCGAACTTTTTCTGACGGCAGTTTTTATACATATGAGGTTCCACCGGGAGATTATATTATCGAGCCGGACCCTTCTCAGTTAAACTTCTTAAATACAGTTCCGGACATTGAGGCCATAGAGTTTAAAGTTGAAGCAATTGCAGAGGGTGACTTTGTAGAGGGACTGGAAATGACGATGCTTCCGGCTGATGATCCACAACGTCGCGAGCCTGTAGAAGAGGTGCCGGTTATTGTCGCTTCGCTTTTTGGATTTAACGGAACGGATTTGAATATCCGCCAGGAAGAAAACATCAGCTACAGTATTCAGATCGG
Source organism: uncultured Rhodohalobacter sp. (assembly GCA_964535495.1). GTDB lineage: Bacteria > Bacteroidota > Rhodothermia > Balneolales > Balneolaceae > Rhodohalobacter. The sequence continues at coordinate 4,732 of CAZHUP010000038.1, read as the reverse complement.
TACATTTACAACTTTTACAGATGCAGCTGATATGGCCTCTTATGCAGAGAATTTTTCAGATTTTGACCTTCAGATCGATTATAACTCTACGAATCAGCTTTACACCGTCAGAACAAACCCTTTCGACAATTACAACACACTACTAAATCAAATTTTAGATTTCAGAAGATCTGATATTAACAGGCTATCCGTTATTCATCATTACGATCGTCCTGACATTGATGAAGAACTTCATATACAGTTGGCTGCTTACGAAACAAGGGATAGAGCATCCGGATTGCGCGATCGGGTACAGTCTGATTTAACAGACCAAAATGTTTTCATCTATCCGGACAGGAGAAACAATTTATTCCAAGTGTTGGTCGGTCCTTTTTCAAATAGGAGCGCACTCATATCAACACTTCATGAACTTGCATTTGACGAATACTATAGGGATCTGCTTGAAGGATTAGAGCATACAGACGAAATTATTGAAACAGATTTAACATACGCCATCAGCCTTGAGTCATTTTCAGATTCCGAAAGCGCCCTCCAGTTTATTGAAAGTACACAGGGATTGTTAGACGAAGAGTTGCAAATTATTCAAACCGAAGAGGGACAATTTCAGGTTGTGACGGAACGTCGAGTAAGTGATTTGGAAGAACTCAGACAGATCAATCAATCTATTACTGAGGCTACCGGTATAACAGGACGTGATATTGTTCTATATGATAGATTAGATCAACCGACACGTGAATCCATTGAAGCAGATACTCTCAAAACAGATGAACCTGCAGTTCTTGAAATATTGGAAGAGGAGGAGTTTAGAGATACTGATGATGACCCATTAGCAAACATTCCTACAATGGAGTTGGCACCACTTCGTGATGAAGAGATGCTAACCTGCAGCTACCCGATACAGGTTGGCAGTTTTGGCAATATTCGTGAAGCCTACTCTAAGGCAGAAGAAATAGGTACTCGTTTAGAAGAAGAGATTCACCTTATCTATAACAGATCCACTGAACTTTTTGGGTTGAGAACCTCACCTATTGGAAATATATCAGATGCACTATTTCAGCTTTCTCTGATGAGGGAGCGGGATCCGCTCAATCAATACGCAATCGTTGGTCTCTGCACTGAAAGAGCACCGTCTGTCGAGGATGCTTATACCCGCTTAATCATTCCTATTGCGCGGTTTGATAAAGAGGGTGATGCAATTCAATTATCTGATCAAATATCAAATGAGCACGATATTCAGACAGATATAAGAACAGAACATACAGATGGTATTAAAACGTTTATCGTAATAGCAGGGCCGTTCACAGATTTTAAATTAGCTGAAGAAAAACAGGAAAGATTACTTGAGGCTAATCTGCTTGACAACCCTGGCATTGAAGTGGACCCAAAAACCTCTCTACCACTAAGACTAACCTTTAGAATCTATTTAGGAGAAATTTCCGATACAGGTGAATTTTCAGAAAAGAGTTCAGACTACTTCAGAGATACCGGTCGACGGCTATCCATTGAAACCGATCAGGATTCCATGCGAATCTTTGATCAAAGTGAATTCAGATCCTGGGAAAGGTTTTTTGAAATATTTAATGAGGTAAAAAACAGCACAGACCTGCAGCCTCTTGAGATTTTCATCCTTGACTAAGCAGGCCTGTTTCCCGCTGTCATCTATAAATACTGAATCGTTGCTAATTGTGTACCGCGATATGTTGTTCCCTTGCTTTTCTCTCTATTATTATCGCGGGTAACAAACTTTACACTAACTGTACCGTCTTCACCTTTTACAACTTTCATCTCTGCACTCATATCCCACTGTTCAATACCATTGCTCATCAGGACAGATTCGTCTGCTTCTGTTAAAAACTGAACTCCATCAGGCAGGTTCATTGTAAAATCTCCAAATGTTGTCTCTTCTTCTTTTACCTGAAATGGCTCAGCAATTTGATTTTCTGAAATTTGACTTCCATTCACCACTTCAACCCTAACCTGCATTGTCGCACTCGATGTCTGTTGTGCGATTGCATCTGCAGCAGCAAAAGCCATGGCTGCCAGTACAAGTGCTATTATTTTTAATCTCTTTCTCATTGTCATCTCTACTTAAGCATTGTGTCTCCAACTCAATATATTAGAATAAATTAATATTAAGAAATTCTAATTATTAACAAGGCAAGCACTTATCCCATAAATCAACCAATACGACTCAGAAATGTTGATTTTTACATTCATTAGACTTTTTCAGTTCTAATAAAACTTTTGTAACAGGCTATTCAGAAATGCGGATAGATAATGTTTAAGAAAGGTATAGACACAAAAAAAGCCGATTGAGTTAACCCAATCGGCTTTTATAATTTAGAATGGAGTAATTACTACAGCATCATTGCTAATGGATTCTCCAGCATTGAACGCAGAGTATTCAAAAATTGAGCAGCTTTCGCTCCATCCACAATTCGATGATCACTTGAAAGTGTTACCTTCATTCGTTTACCGGGAACTACTTCACCGTTCTTAACTACCGGTACATCGCGGATTGAACCAATTGCCAGAATACATGCATTTGGGGGATTGATGATTGCTGTAAACTCATCTATGCCAAACATGCCCAGATTACTGATCGTAAATGTACTCCCCTCCATCTGCTCAGGTTGTAGTTTACGGTCGCGTGCCAAACCCGCAAGCTCTCTGGTTTCTGTAGAGATCTGCTGCAGTGTTTTCTTATCGGTATAATTTAGCACTGGTGTCATGAGACCTTCATCAACTGCAACAGCAATCGCAACATTTACATCTCCGTGTTTGCGAATGGTGTCACCCAGCCATGATGAGTTAATTTCCGGATGTTTTCTGAGCGCCATTGCACAAGCTTTTACTACAATGTCGTTGAAACTTATCTTAATATCACTGATCTCATTGAGAGCAACTCTGGATTCAATTGCTTTCTCCATGTCGATATCAATCGTCTCATAGAAGTGGGGATTATTAAACTTGCTTTCACTAAGACGGCGTGCAATGGTTTTGCGCATTTGAGATACCTTTATCTCTTCGTCTTCCTCCGAAGCAAACGATGGAACTTGCACACTGCTCTCTTTTTTCGCTTCTGAAGGTTTATAGTCTTCAATATCCCGTTTGATAATACGACCGTCAGGGCCTGAACCGTCAACATCAGAGAGTTTAATCCCCTTATCCTCAGCCATTTTTTTGGCCAATGGTGATGCTTTAATTCTGCCATCGTCATCAGATTTTCCCGACTCCTCTTTCTTATCCTTACCGGATTCAACATCATCCAAAATTGGATCAAACTCTTTTTTATCTTTATCGGAAGAGTCTTTCTTCTTTTTATCGGAGCTCTCTTTTTTATCAGAGCTCTCCTTATCAGATTTTTCATCGGAAGGAGATCCTCCATTGGCACTCTCAGCCTCTTTCAAAAGATCACTGATATCTTCTCCTTCTTCACCGATAATAGCCATGATTCCGCCTAAAGGAACAGCATCACCTTCATCGACCAATATTTTAAGAACAGTACCCGGATCAAAAGCTTCAACTTCCATGGTAGCTTTATCGGTTTCAACTTCAGCTATTACATCACCAGCCTCAATTGTGTCCCCTTCACTAATATTCCATTTTGCAATGACCCCCTCTTCCATGGTGTCACTTAACTTCGGCATCTCAATTTTTATAGCCATAATCCTGTTGCTTAATTCTGTTTTTTAAATTTCTTAAATCCGGTTGAGTTGAGATTACTCTCTCGCACTAAGCTGCCCTTTAATTTCTGTACGTTACTGAATTTACAGCATCAATTATATTCTTAGCATTCGGCAACCAAAGATCAAAAAGCGGCTTGGAAAACGGTGCGTTCACATCAGGCAATGATACTCTTCGAACAGGTGCGTCCAGATAATCAAATGCTTCACGCTGAATCAAAAATCCAACTTCTGATGCCAATCCTCCAAACGGATGTGATTCATCTACAATAACACATCGGTTCGTTTTCTTCACCGATTCAACAATTAAATCGATATCCAGGGGCTTAATGGTTCTCGGATCAATAATTTCCACTTCCACACCGTCTTTTGCAAGCTGGTTAGCCGCCTGTTTTGCAATATGGTACATTTTACCGGTGGCCACCACTGTTACATCGTCTCCTTCACGCTTAATCTTCCCCTTACCAATCGGTATGATGTAATCCTCTTCATCTGATACCTCTCCTTTAAATCCGTACATCTGTTCAGACTCCATAAAAAGAACGGCATCATCATTTCGGATAGCAGATTTAAGGAGTCCTTTCGCATCATCCGGCTCAGAGGGATAAATCACTGATAATCCGGGAAACTGCGCATACATAGAATCGTACGCAACAGAGTGAGTTGCACCAAGCTGACCCGCAGAAGCGTTCGGACCTCGAAACACAATAGGTGTATTTAACTGTCCCCCCAGCATGTACCTTGCCTTGGAAGCGTGGTTAATAATTTGATCGGCAGCCAACACGGCAAAGTTAAACGTCATAAACTCAATAATAGGACGTAAACCGTTCATCGCCGCGCCAACACCAATTCCCGCAAAACCGAGTTCAGATATTGGAGTATCAATTACACGTTTGTAACCATATTTATCGAGAAGTCCTTCTGAAACTTTATATGCTCCGTTGTATTCGGCCACTTCTTCGCCCATCAAAAAGACTTTTTCATCGCGAGCCATTTCCTCGTCCATCGCATCGCGAATTGCTTCTCTAAATTGTAATTCAGCCATT
>CAZHUP010000037.1:0-17764 GCA_964535495.1 uncultured Rhodohalobacter sp. | reverse complement strand
AATCAGGTGCGCATTTTGGTCACCTGACCCGCCGTTGGAATCCAAAGATGAAAGAATTCATCTTTATGCAGAGAAACGGCATTCACATCATCGATCTTAAAAAATCCCATCAATATCTCCAGGAAGCCCTTGACGAGGTTACCAAACTTGCCCGTGCCGGCAAAACGATTCTCTTTGTAGGTACCAAAAAGCAGGGCCAGGAGATTGTGAAAACAGAGGCAATCCGTTGTGGAATGCCATTTGTTACTCACAGATGGCTGGGTGGTATGCTTACCAACTTCAGCACTGTACGTAAGAGTATCTCTCGTATGGAAGAGATTGAAAAAATGAAAAAGGACGGTACAGTTGACGAGCTTACCAAGAAAGAGGGTTTGATGCTCGACAGAGAGCGTGAAAAACTTGAATTGACACTTGGCGGTATTGCGAACATGACACGCATTCCCGGTGCTATTTTTGTTGTGGATACCATTAAAGAGCACATCGCCATTAATGAAGCTGTAAAGCTCAATATCCCAATCATCTCCTTGGTGGATACAAATAGTGATCCTGATATTCCTGATCACATCATCCCTGCAAATGATGACTCAGCAAGAACTATTCAGCTGATCACCACACAGATAGCGGATGCCATTATTGAAGGAAATGCTGAAAGAGAAGCGATCAAAGAAGAAGAGCTGATGGAAGAGGCTGCAGCTGAAGCCAAGAAAGATACCGGCTCAGACGAAAAAGCTGAAGAGAAGAAGGAAGTTAAAGCCGGAAAAACTACGAAGCGTAGAAAAAGACGGCGCAAGGCATCAGACTCTGACAGCAGTGATCAAGCAGAAGAGAGTTCCAAAGATCAAACAGATGAGAGTGCCAAGAATAAAGATGATGAAAAGAAAGAAGTAGAAAAAGAATCTGATTCTGACTCTGATTCTGACAAAGAGTAAACCTGAACTGAAAATTTTTCTAAACTCATGAGCATTAGTGCAAAAGATGTAAAAAAACTTCGCGACGCTACCGGAGCGGGAATGATGGACTGTAAAAAAGCCCTGGGCGAAGCAGATGGCGATATGGATAAAGCCATCGAAATTCTCCGTAAAAAAGGACAACAGGTTTCTGAAAAACGGGCTGAAAGAGAAGCTAATGAAGGATTAATCCTGACCAGAATCAGTGATGATCATAAAAAAGCTTCTGCAATTGAAATCAATTGTGAAACTGATTTTGTTGCGCGTAATGAAGATTTCCAGAAACAAGCTGAAACTTTCCTCAATGCAGCATTCGACAATAATATTGACAGCGCTGAAGATTTGATGAACGTAGAAGTTGAAGGCCTGACAGTTGAGAAGCACCTTGAGCAGATGGTCGGTAAAATAGGTGAGAAAATTGAGATCGCCCGTGTAGTTCTGGTTACAACAGACGGATCACTTGTTGATTACATCCACCCCGGTAATCAGCTCGGTGTACTTGTAGATTTTGATGGCGACCTGTCTGACGATAACATCGGTAAAGATGTTGCGATGCAGATTGCTGCGATGAATCCATTGGCAGCTACTCGCGACGGAGTTGACGCTTCTGTTGTCGAAAAAGAACTTGAAATTGCCAAAGAGCAACTCATCAACGAAGGCAAACCTGAAGAGATCGCAGAAAAAGCGGCCAAGGGTAAACTTCGAAGATTCTACGAAGAGCGAGTTCTTCACGAACAGAAATTCGTAAAAGACAATGGAATAACCGTTAAAGAGTATTTGGAGCAGAACGATGCTCCACTCGTCAAAGCATTCTATCGAATGCAGCTTGGCGAAGCTTAAATATTTTTCCTCAAAAAAGGCTACCTTCAAATGGTGGCCTTTTTTATATCTATGAACTTCTAAATTAAAGACCAGTGGCAAATCAATATAAGAGAATACTGCTCAAGCTAAGCGGTGAAGCACTTTTGGGAGAACAGGGACATGGTATTGATGCAGATATCCTCACTCAGTATGCAGAGGAAGTCTTTGCAGTTCAGGCTGAAGGAGTGGAAGTATCTGTGGTGATTGGCGGCGGAAATATTTTTCGTGGAGTTAAAGGAGCTACCGAAGGAATGGATCGGGTTCAGGGCGACTACATGGGTATGCTCGCAACCATGATCAACAGTATGGCTTTTCAAGATGCTCTTGAGCGCAAAGGTGTTCATACAAGATTAATGAGCGCCATTCGCATGGAAGAGATTGCAGAACCATATATTCGCCGTAGAGCTATTCGCCATCTTGAAAAAGGACGTGTGGTTTTATTTGGTGCAGGAACAGGAAATCCATACTTCACAACCGATACGGCAGCATCCTTACGTGCCATCGAAATTGAAGCGGATGTAATATTAAAGGGAACCCGTGTTGACGGCATTTACGATTCCGACCCTGAGAAAAACAGTGAAGCCGTTAAGTTCGACACCATCACCGGAGATGAGATTCTGCGCAGAAGACTTGACGTTATGGATCTCACAGCATTTACCCTCTGCAGAGACAACAAAACCCCGATTATTGTTTTTAACATGAATAAGAGAGGGAATTTCAAAAAAGTTGTCTGTTCAGAAGATGCTGTTGGTACAACGGTTGTTTGGGATGAATAACCATTTTATTAAATTCAATTGCTGCTAACAAAGCTGCTGAAATCTACTCGGATACGTTATTTCAGTAATTCTTTTCAATTAATCTGTACAGACTGCCATGATACCAGAAGAAATTCAGTTAATAATTGATGACGCACAAGATAAAATGAAAGAGGCTGCGAGCTTTTGTAAAAAAGAGCTATCGCATGTTCGTGCCGGTAAAGCTACCACATCCCTTTTGGATGGAATTAAGGTAAATTATTACGGCTCTCAAACTCCTCTTAATCAGCTCGCAACAGTATCAGCACCGGAAGCCCGGCTTTTGGTTGTTCAGCCTTTCGATAAATCATCCATGGAAGACATTGAAAAGGCAATTATGTCTTCCGGATTGGGCTTGAATCCAAATAATGACGGAAATATTATTCGCATCCCTCTTCCAATGCTTTCTGAAGAGCGCAGAAAAGAGCTTGTGAAGCACTCTAAAGATGTTGGAGAAAAAGCCCGTATCAGTATTCGGAATACTCGCCGGGACGCCAATGATGAAATTAAAAAAACAGTACAGGAAGAATCTTTACCTGAAGACAGCCGGTTTGAGGCTGAAGATGAAATTCAACAACTGACCGATAAGTACATCGCGTTAATAGATGAGATGCTTGAGACCAAAGAGAAAGAGATCATGACTGTTTAATATTTCAGGCTTTTTCTGAAACATGGTATTTCATCTTTTCTCCTTTATGGGGTAAGAGATGGTTTAAATACCATGTTTTTTATTTTTTGCCATCCTCTTTTTATACATTTTGAAACATGTACATTTCTGAATTAGAACTTCACGGGTTTAAAAGTTTTGCGCACAAAACACATGTTAAGTTCGACAGCGGCATAACTGCTATAGTCGGGCCTAATGGATGCGGAAAATCCAATATTGTGGATGCCCTGCGATGGGTTTTAGGTGAGCAACGCCCCACCCTGCTCCGCTCAAGCGCCATGAGCAATGTGATTTTTAACGGTACTGCCAAAAAGAAAGCCCTGGGTATGGCAGACGTATCCCTCACCTTTGTTAACAATAAGGGAATCCTGCCCGTAGAATATAGCGAACTCACGATTACACGAAGGCTCTACCGCTCCGGTGACAGTGAGTATCTGATCAACAATACGCACTGCCGGCTGAAGGACATTATGGAGCTCTTTATGGATACTGGGATGAGCTCAGACGCATACTCCGTGATTGAGCTTAAGATGGTGGAAGAAATTCTGAATGACAGGAATAATGACCGACGCCGTCTATTTGAAGAAGCCGCCGGTGTTACGCGCTATAAAGATCAGCGGAAGAAGACCTTCAGAAAACTGGATGAAACACTGAAAGATCTGCAGCGGCTCGAGGATATTTTAATTGAGGTGCGGAAAAAAACACGCTCACTTGAAATTCAGGCCGATAAAGCAGCAAAAGCCAAATCGTACCAAAAAGAGCTTCGCGCACTTGATCAGGGTTACACTTTACATCAGTTCAACGCTGTAAAAAAAGAACTTGAACCCCTGAAGGAGCGAATAGATAACGCAGATAAAGAGAAGAAAGAGATTACTCAAAAGGTTGAAGAGCTGGAGGGTAAAGAGGAGAAGGCCCGAAATCATCTGCTGGAAAAGGAGCGTAACCAGGCAGAAGCTCAGCGTCGCGTAAGTCAGCTGTACTCATCCATTCGGGAAATGGAGACAAACCTTCGCATCACCAAAGAGAAGATTGTGAATGAAGAAGGGGTGATAAAACAGCATCAGAATGATATTGAACAGGCTTCGAAAGATCTGACAGAGCTCGAACAACTCAAAAAGGAGAGCATTGAAAAACTGGAGAACTTTGATGATGATAAACAGAAGTCAGAACAGACCCTGAAGAGTTCTAAAGAGCGATTTAATGAAGTACAGCAGAAATTCACGAAAGTGCGGCATGAACTGTATGAGCTCGAAATTGAGATCAGTGATGTAAATAAAAAGCTCTCTGCCCTGCAGTCAAATCGCATCAAACTGGAGTCAAAGCTTGAAAACAGCGAAGATGACCGGCTCCGAATTGATCGGGATATTGAAGACCTGGAAGATGAGATTATCAATGCCAAAGGTGAATTGAACCTTGTCAAAGAGAAGCTGCAAGAGTCCAATAAGAAATTTGAACAGCAGGAAGAGCTGCTGGAAAGTACTGTTGAAAAACGCCGTAACCTTGAAGGAAAACGGGAGGAACTCAGAGAATCACTCCGCTCACTGAAAAGCAAAAAAGATGCTGTGCAGTCAGAGATTTCTCTGATGGAGAGTCTAGCTGAATCGAACGAAGCACTTCCATCTTCAATTTCTTATCTGACTGAAAATCACATTGCTGAATTTTCAACACTTTCGCCCGTTGGTGAAGTTCTCCACACATCGGAGGAGCTCGCACCCGCACTTGAAATGGCTCTGGGTGAAATGATCAACTATATGATTGTTGATTCGATGGATGACGCTATCCGTGCATCAAAAATTTTAAAAGAGAAAGGAAAAGGGCGGGCAACGTTTATTCCACTCCAAGAGCTCAAAAATAATTATCGGGTTTTTGACGATTCAATCTATCAGGAAGTTAATCCTGAAGATAAGTATGATGTCGTGGCTCAGCTCTTGCTCGGCTCAACGATTCTGGCTGATTCTATAGAAAGTGGATCCAATGCCCTGAAAAATGGAGCATCAGCTGCGGTTACGGTAGAGGGTGATCTGATTACCGCAGATCATTTTCTGAAGAGCGGCAGTAAAAATAAACAAGCCGGAGTTCGACTCGGCTTGAAGGATAAGCTCGAAAAACTGAAGAAGAAGTACCAGGATGCTGACAAGTCTCTCGACGCAAAACAGAAAGAGCTTGATCAACTGAACAGCGAACTTAAAGAGCTCAATATTGATTCAATTCGTCAGCAGATCAAAGAAGTTCAGAAGTCAATCCGACAGTATGAGCAGAAAGCAAGTCGCTGGCAATCTAATATTCAGCTGTACGAAAAGAATGTCAATGATTTAAAAATCCGTAAATCGAATCTTCAGTCAAATTTAGATAGTGCACAGGAACAACTCGACGAGTTACATCCGCAGCAGAAAGAGCTGCAGAATAAGATTACGGACCTGAGCAAGCAGCAGAATCAAAAGAAGGATGTTCTTCAAAAACTAGAAGATGAGCGGGCGATAGCGCAAAATCGATACAATGATGCACAGCTCAAGCATCAGGATGTAAAGAATAAAGCTCAAAACCTGGAGCGGGATATCGATCGTGCCGAAACGGGTATTAAAAATATTGGAACCCGGCTCAGTTCACGCAAGGAGCTGATGAGTGAGAGCAGGGAAAAAATAGAGAAGTATAAGTACGCCATTGAGCAGACCGAGAAGCAACTTGCCATCAAAAAGGAGAACAAAGAGGAGGCAGACAAGAAGCTTTCCGAAGCTGAAGGTGCGTGCAGCAGGCAGCGCGGTATCATCAACGAGTATGAAAAAGAGCTTAAGGAGCTTCGCAGCCGCAAAGAGGTTAACCTCGAGCTTGTTCACCATCTCTCTATGGCGCACGAAAAGCTGGAGATGAAGTCCCAGGCGCTTTCTGATCATGTTTGGGAAACGTATGGAATTTTAATGGATCAGGTGGAAGAATCCTTACCTGAAGATTTATCACCCGAGGATGCCAAAGAGCGGATTTCATGGCTAAAGCAGAAACTAAACCGAATCGGTGATGTAAATCCGTTGGCTATTGAAGAGTTCAAGGAGGAGAAAGAGCGACTCGATTTCTACGAAGAGCAGATTGAGGATCTCCAGAAAGCTGAGGTTGAGATGCGGGAAACCATTGATGAGATCAATCAAACGGCTACCCAGCGATTCAATGAAACGTTTGAAAAGATTCGCGCAAACTTTAAAAATGTATTCAACACGCTCTTCCACGAAGATGATTACTGTGATCTTTTGATTGAGGACGATGCCGAAGATCCGCTGGAAGCCAAAATCGATATCAAAGCAAATCCGAAGGGAAAGCGTCCATCGAGCATTAATCAGCTTTCCGGTGGTGAGAAGACTCTTACGGCCATTGCCCTGCTTTTTGCAATTTATCTGGTAAAACCCTCTCCTTTCTGTGTTTTGGATGAGGTTGACGCCCCGCTGGATGACGCAAATATCGAGCGCTTTTCTGCAATGATTAAAAAATTCAGCCACGATACGCAGTTTATCATCATTACGCACAACAAGAAAACTATGTCGAAAGCGGAGATGATGTATGGAGTTACCATGCCGGAAACCGGTGTGAGCCGTCTTGTTGGGGTGAGGCTGGATGAAGTGGCTACGACTTAAGTGATGAGCGAAGAAGATCAAAAACCGAGAATATCGGAAACCAAAGACGGTTCAACTACTCTCTACTCTCCAATTTTTGATCAGCATTACCACAATCCGAACGGTGCCGTAGCAGAGAGCAAAATTGTCTTTTTTGAAACGCCGGGACTTCTCAAAGAACTGCAAAATAGAAAACACCTTGCCATCTTTGAAATGGGTTTCGGTACCGGGCTGAATTTCATCCTTTTAAAGAGTTATTTAGAAGAGCTGCAAAATCCCCCGACTGTTGATTTCTATTCAGTGGAAGCATTTCCGGTTGATCCGGAAACAGCTGCTGAATTTGATTTTGGAAAAGAGCTGAATCGGCACAATCCGGGTGATCTTTTGAAATCGATTTTTTCGGATGCTCTGCCAGGAACGAACCGTTTTCAGATATCGGAATTTCTGACGTTGAATTTATTCATCGGTACATTTGACGAGTCTCCAAAGCCCGATCAAACCATTAATTACTTTTTTCACGATCCTTTTTCTCCCGATGTAAATGCAGAGCTGTGGACACCGGAAGTTTTCCAGAGGTTGAAAACCTATGCTGACTCCTCAGCAACACTGTCTACCTATTGTGCCGCTTCATCTGCCCGTGCCGCGATGGCCGTTGCCGGATGGAAAATAGCGAGAGCACCGGGCGCCCTTGGAAAACGGGAGATGACACTGGCTTCGCTCGATGAAAAGAACCTTGGCAGTTTCAAAAGAGTTAATGAACAAAGGCTCGTCGAACGATATCATAATGGTGATTTCGATTGAGCTCCGTTTTTTTATAAAACCTTCAATATTTGATGATGCAAGAATTTGATAAGCTGGCACGATCTCTTCAACCACACTACTCCCATTTTAATGTAGCCAACCGGCTCCTTTTCACGGGTCACTCCCATCAGGCGTGGCCCGATGTGGCATTCGACGGAGTAAGAGAATACATGCAGACTGCCGCTGACCAGGTAGACACAAAATGGTCGGCTGCATTTGACAAGACCGAGGTACTGCGTACCTATCTTCGGAACTATTATGACGACCCTGCCGGTAAATATTGCCGTGAGCAGAACACACACGTTCTGATGATTTCCTGGCTATCTTCACTCGACCTAAAGAATAAACCAAAGATCATCACTACAACCGGGGAGTTTCACTCGATGTATCGCCAATTGCGCCGGTATGAGGAAGAGGGATACGACATTGTTTTTCTTCCGCACGAAGATGACAACCAGCTACTCAGCTCCATCAAAAAAGAGCTTGATGACCGAACCGCTGCTGTGATGTTGTCGAGGGTCTATTTTGAGACTTCAGAAATCAATACAAAACTTCCTGAAATTGCCGCTGAAACTAAAAAAGCAGGAATCCCCCTCCTAATCGACGACTACCATGGAACGAACGTAGTACCCCTCTCTATATCCAAAGAGGGCTTAGAGCATTGCTACGTGCTAATTGGGGGCTACAAGTACCTTCAGTGGGGAGAGGCCAACTGTTTTTTGCGATACCCTGCAGATTGCACACTTCGCCCTGCAGTAACAGGATGGTTTGCCTCTTTCGAAACGCTGGATGAACCAAGAGATGAGAAGCCTGTATCATTCGATGATGGGGATCAAAAATTTGCGTCAGGCACGTACGATCCCATTTCACAGTTTCGGGCTGCAGCAGTTGCAAACTTCTTTCAAAAGATGGGGCTCTCACCTGAGACGCTTCGTAAACAGTATTCTGATCAGGTATCCTATTTACGCGATCTTTTCGATGAGCAAGCTTTTTCGAATGATGTAATTGAACACGCCAATTCTCGCTCTATCGAAGAGACAGGCGGGTTTTTGGCACTGAAATCCCCACATGCAAGAGAAATAAGAGCGCAACTTCTTGAGCAGGGAGTCTTCACAGATGCAAGAGGTGATATCATCCGGTTTGGCCCTGCCCCTTATACAACTGCAGCACAGTGCGAACAGGCCATTCAAAAGCTCGGCGAAGTGATTAGCAAACTTTAAAACTTCAGTTCGATTAATTATTCCTTTCAATGATTCAGAGAGAATTCTCCCCTAAAAAGGGGAGATATAGAGGGGTGTCTAACGGATAGTCTATATTTTGATAAACATTTTTTTAGGGGATTTTTAAACCTGAGTTCAATTTTATAATTCAATGAAAAAAGAGAGGACTTTTGATGCACTAAAAAGACCATTTATAATCGAACTCACGTTTTAACGTTCACAAAATTTGGTTCTACGGGAAAATTTGTGAACAATCATTTAGAACATATTCAACATATTCCAAAAAATAGGCCATTGCTTTTACAGATCCTTCTCTGCGCCATCAACTATAATGGCTTGATCAGGATGACAGGCTCATAGGGTACAAGTGGGCGACGTGGGGACATTCGTAGTTTTTTATATCGTCTTGTCATTATCACGCCGCCCTGCCCCCCAGCCAAATTGTGGTCATTCTGAATAAATCGGTGTTTTTCCGTTTTGTGAAGAATCTGTAAAAGCAACACATTTTGTCCTATCGAATAACATCAATGACTGGTGTTACCTGCTGAATGCCCCAACCGGCTTGATGAGACTGTATGAGAAGCTGTACATAAGTATTTATTATATACCCACAAACTTTCCTGTAGAACCCAAAATATTAGTAGAACTGAGGTTCTGATTAAATAGAACCTGACATTTCACTGATTCGCTGTATTGCAAAGATCATGTATCCAATTATGGATGCCGCAAAACCTGTCAACACAGCGTAGAAAACATATCCAACGATGAACGTTGATATGATTCTAACCCATGCCATGAAAGATGAGTCCAGGATATAGGATTTATAAATCCAAAGGGTGGGAATCGCTATGGCAACCGCGGGAAGGGTTGCATTCGCAATAGGATCAAACATATTGACGCCGGAGAAGATCCAAAATGGAATAAGAAGCAGTTGAAATAACATAGTTGCTCCCACCGCATAACTGTTCATCACCAAAAGGCTAAAAAATCCGGAAATGTAGTCTCTGAAGAAAAAGAGTCCGGCAATAGATAGGGTTGGAACGAGAAGCAGAGCAGAAGAGACCGGTAAAAATTGAGTAGTTGAGCGAACCGTACTCGCCTGAATCCACTCTGCAATCTCACGCATCTGTTCATTTTCAGCATCAAACTCGCCAAGAACTGGTTCAAATGAGAAATCCACTAAGATAGTATTAACTGCAGTTACGACTAATGCGCCTAAGAGCAGAAAAAGAAATGGATGAAAAAAGTCTCTGTTGTCACTCTCCAGGAATTGATCAATTACATTTCTGGGATGATTATAGATCTCTTTAAATGTTGATATAAATTTTTGGAACATTACGTTAACTCACATCTGCTTATTCAAAAGTGTTCACTACAGGCTTGGCAGCAATAAATACGGGTGTAAATATAATATCTTTGAGTTGAATGTTTTTTATTAATGGAACTGTTTTTTAATAAAAAGCTTTTTATATTTAGAGTCTGTAAAAAATTCAATAAATCTTATTTACACACATGATCGGAGTAAAAGTTAAAGATAACGAAAGCATTGACCGCGCGATTAATCGCTTTAAGAAAATGGTAACTCGCTCAAGAGTATTGAACGAATACAAAGAGCGTCAGCAGTATACTAAGCCATCTGAAGAGAGAAGAGAAGCTCTCAAAAAGAGCGTTCGCGAAGAGAGAAGACGTCAGAGAGACAACTACTAATCTGTAGTTTCGGCTGCTTTTACAGAGCCTTCATCAATTGGTCCGCGGGTTTTAAATTCATTTTTGATGTACCCGCGGTTTTGCTAACAGGTAGTACAGCATGTTTAAATCCCATCTTCTCTGCCTCGCTCAGTCTTTGTTTTAAAAACGGTACTCTTCTCACTTCCCCGCCAAGACCTATTTCACCGATATAAAGTGATTTTTCAGGAATCGGTTTATCCTTCAGGCTCGATGCCAGGGCGGCTGCAACTGCCAAATCTGCGGCAGTGTCACTGATTTTCAATCCGCCTGCGATGTTTAAATAGACATCCTGCCCTGCAAAACTCATGGCTGCTCTCTTCTCAAGAACGGCAATCAACAGAGATAGTCTGCGCTGATCAAAACCGCTTGCGGTTCGTTGTGGCGTACTGTAGTTGCTTGGTGTAACCAAGGCCTGGACCTCAATCAGAATTGGACGGGATCCCTCCATAACGCAAGTTACGCAGTTACCGCTCACTGAGCTGTTCATTTCGGCCAAAAATAGGTCTGAGGGATTATTAACCTCATATAAACC
This sequence comes from uncultured Rhodohalobacter sp., assembly GCA_964535495.1. Lineage (GTDB taxonomy): Bacteria > Bacteroidota > Rhodothermia > Balneolales > Balneolaceae > Rhodohalobacter. The sequence continues at coordinate 6,615 of CAZHUP010000037.1, read as the reverse complement.
GGTATCCCGCATTTCAAAAACTCCAACCTCATTAGCAGGGCCAAATCGATTTTTCACACCACGCAATAATCGGTGCAACTGACTCTGATCCCCCTCAAAATGTAGAACCGTATCCACCATATGTTCCAAAATCCGTGGACCGGCAATATCCCCTTCCTTAGTTACATGACCGATCATCAAGGTTGTAATACCCTCTTTTTTAGAAAGTTGCTGGAACATTGCAGAACACTCCCTAATCTGCTGCACACTGCCGGGCAGACTGCTTAGTTCTGAGCTGAATACCGTTTGAATAGAGTCAACAACCAGAAGGTCAGGCTTAATTTTACGAGCCTGTGATATAACCTTTACAATATCTGTATTATTATAGATAAGCAGATTATCCCCGTTCATACCAATTCTGACAGCTCGCTGTTTGATCTGCGATGCCGACTCTTCTCCTGCAACATATAGAATTTTTAAGCCAGGACACTTTTGAGCCACTTGCAGCATCAACGTACTTTTTCCAATACCGGGGTCACCACCCAACAGTAGAAATGAACCATCAACAAGGCCACCACCCAGTACACGATCAAATTCAGATAGATTTGTACTAACCCTCTCCTCTTTCGACTGTTTAACATCCTTCAAGGCTACAGCTTCAGCCTCTCCATTTTCTGAAATATCTACCTTGTGCTTTTTAGAGCTTTTCTTTTTCTCACTGACTTTTTCTTCATAAGTATGCCATTCACCGCAAGAGGGACACAATCCGAGCCATTTTGCTGAAACGTGGCCACAAGCTGAACATTCATACTGAATTTTAGTTTTGGCCATAACCAACCTTACTGTCAGATTCTTCGTTTATCTCTTCGAGTTTAGACGAAACCGAGGTATTTACATACCAAAGCATTGCTATTATACCAATACCGATACTGATGTAATAGGTGATAATTCTCCAAACAAATACGGCCAACCCGATAAACCCTGAACGATCGATCAGCGGTCCCAGAAATACGGCAAAAAGTCCCTCTACTCCACCTGAGCCCCCCGGGGTTGGGATAATCAAAAAGGCCAGATTCATAGCCAGGCTTCTTAAAATGAGCAGAATTTCGTGCGCAGGCAACAGACTTAAAACCACAATTACAGGAAGTGCAACCCGGCAGAGCCAGCTGAGTGTAGAGAGTAAAAACGCCTTCACGACAAAACTCATCGGTTTTTGCCGGAGTTCTCTCGAATAGTCGACCAGATGATCAGCCTCCGCATTTACTTTATCAGCAAATTTTCTTAATACCGGAAGCCTGAAAACCAGCTCAATAATTCGCTTCATGGCTTTAGGGTTAACCAGCAATCCATAAGCAAGAAGCCCGCCGTAAATCAATAGTCCGGCGTAGATCACAAACATCGTTACGTTTCCAACCATCCCGATTTCATCCGGAATCACATTGTAGTAGATACCTGATATCAATAAAATGGGAACTGCAAGAGCATACCAAAACTGATCCAGTAAAACACCATAGAGAACTATCGCAGACGATTTGCCTAATTTAATTCCCTCTCTTGTCATCGCATAGGTAGCTACGGGAGCGCCGCCAATGGTTGACGGAGTAATCGCCGAGGCAAAATCCCATGTAAGTGCAATTCGAATAGATGCCATCCAGTTGATGGTCTTATCGGCTAAAAATCTGATTTTCGCCGCAAAAAAATAGACCTTTAAAAAGGTTACACCAATGGCGATAAAAATGCCCGGTAGTCTTTTAGGGGCAAGATGCTCCAAAATACCCGGTGTGTAGGTAAGATATATCACGATTCCCATACTGATGAGGCTCAACGCTATAGATAGAGCCATGTACCTGAAGGATATTAATGAACCATTTTTCTCAGTATGTACTTCAGAATCAGACAATATAGAAGTTTTTCTTAATGAGGCTAATCAAAACCCGTTTGGCTTACTAACTCTCGAAATAAATAGTAAAGCCATACAGAATTAACTGTATGGCTTTACGTGAAAATAGGGAATTACGCGATACTTATCTCTTCGTTAAGATAAACATCCTGGATGAAGTTAAGTAACTTAACTCCCTCATCCATTGGACGCTGAAATGATTTACGGCCACTGATTAGCCCCATACCACCGGCACGCTTATTAATTACAGCAGTTCTTACCGCGGCGGCGAAGTCATCACTACCGGAAGCACCACCGGAGTTGATCAAGCCTGCCCGGCCCATGTAACCATTAGCCACCTGGTAGCGAGTTAAATCAATAGGATGATCAGTTGCCAGTTCGCTGTAAATTCTTTCATCCAACTTGCCGTAGGTTGAATCACCAGAATTTAATGCCTTGTAACCACCATTGTTTGTCGGCAATTTTTGCTTCACAATGTCCGCACCGATTGTTACACCAAGATGGTTTGCCTGACCGGTTAAGTCAGCTGAGGAATGGTAATCTTTACCATCTACCTTAAATGCAGAGTTTCTTGTATAGCACCAAAGTACGGTAGCCATTCCAAGTTCATGAGCATATTCGAATGCTTCAGCTACTTCTACTATTTGTCTTGAAGACTCCTCAGAACCAAAATAGATTGTTGCGCCAACTGCAGCAGCACCCATATCGTAAGCTTTTTGAATGCTCCCGAACATAATTTGATCGTATGTGTTTGGGAACGTTAATAGCTCATTGTGATTAATTTTCACCAAGAAAGGAATTTTATGAGCATATTTTCTGGCAACTGATCCAAGTACACCAAATGTTGAAGCCACGGCATTACATCCGCCTTCAATAGCCAGTTCCACAATATTTTCCGGATCAAAATAGGCCGGGTTCTTTGCAAAAGATGCCCCGCCGCTGTGTTCTACTCCCTGATCAACAGGAAGAATTGAGAGATATCCGGTGCCTGCTAAACGACCATGGTTCAGAATCCATTCTAAATTTCCTAAAACTCTGTTATTTCTATCTGAGTGATACCATACGTCATCTACATATGATCCTGATGGCAGGTGTAGTTGTTCTTTTGGAATAGTTGTACACGTGTGATTGAGCAGCTTATCGGCGTCATCGCCTAACAGCTCTTCAATTCCTGATATTGAAAGTGCCATTGTTATTACTCCCGTTAATTTGTTGAAATTATTTTTTATACAGCCATTAATATACATGTTCATTTATCAAATGGCTATTGATCTGAATGGATTCCCGTTCATGAAAGCGCTTTGTTTTTAATAAATTTGCGGCGCAGTGTGAGATACATTTAAAAAACCTGTATTTTACGTTTCATATTTATAAAACCCCTGTTATGAAAATTGACCAGATAGATCTAGGAAACAGACCACTATTTTTAGCTCCAATGGAGGATGTGACCGATTCACCCTTTCGTCAGATCTGCCGGAAAAAAGGTGCGGATATCGTGTATACAGAATTTATCAGCTCTGAAGCAATCATTCGCGATTCAGATATTGCACAACATAAAATGGATTTTGCCGAGATGGAGCGCCCATTCGGAATCCAGATTTTTGGAGGACGCGAAGAAGCAATGGAGGGCGCTACTAAAGTGGCCATCGCCAATAATCCGGATATTGTTGATATCAATTTTGGCTGCCCGGTTTATAAGATAGTTAAAAAAGGCGCCGGCGCCGGCTGTCTGAAAGATCTCGACATGATGGAAAGAATGGCCGGCACTGTTGTAGATGCAGCCGGAGATTACCCGGTAACCGTTAAGACCCGTCTTGGCTGGGACGATCAATCAATACGCATACAGGAAGTGGCTTTGATGTTACAGAGCGTTGGTGTGAAAGCTCTCACCGTGCATGCCCGAACCAGGGCACAGAAATATAAAGGTGATGCCCGATGGGATTATCTGAAAAAACTGACTGACACACCGGGACTAGAGATTCCAATTATTGGAAACGGGGATGTTAACTCACCCGAACTGGCGAAAAAAATGTTTGATGAAACCGGAGTTGACGGTGTGATGATTGGCCGCGGTGCCATCGGTAACCCGTGGATATTTGAGCAAACAAAGCAATATTTTGAAACCGGTGAACTACTGCCAGATCCAACCATACAGGAGAGGCTTGAACTCTGCGCAGAGCAGCTACGACTTTCGGTTGATCACCACGGAGAACGATACGGCGTGATTATCATGAAGAAACACTACGGGCAGTATTTGAAGGGAATCCGGAACGGAAAGAAACTTCGCGGTGAAATCATGAATGAGAAAGAGATGCAGCCAATTCTCGAACTTTTGCTCAATTTTAAAGAAGAAAAACTATACGCGGTTGCATAGATGCGAAATTACATCATTTATAATAAGATGTAGGCAATCAGCAACCCTGGGAGACTCCCTCCAAACCCAATAGCCAGGTTTTGAATAAACCTATCACGGCTTGCAGGTTTCCACCCTTCGTCTGTGTGCCGGTATAGTGATGCATAAAGTACACCCGGCCACCAAAATCCGAATCCCGCGATAAGATCAAAAATACGTTCAATCAAAATCCCGGTTGGGAGATTGTGGTATGCCCTGTACCAGAAAACAGCTGTACAAATCAGAGCGGTCAGAAAAATGATAAGCCCGTCTAAAAGCGTAGATTTCTTTTCAACAGATTTTGAAGATTTTACCGCTCTAACAACCGAAAAAAGAAGGGCCATTACAACTCCTGCAAAAGCCCATTCATGAAAATATTTTGCACCCGGAAGTGCGACCAGACCTATAAGCACAAACGATATCAAAAAGTTGGTTCGATATGTCCAGAACTCTTTTATCATTTGAGAAACTTTGTCCGGCGAAAACCCATGCCGGAGCTAGTTCAAATTATACTACTCATCAGAATCTTCATCTTCTTTTTTATCCCGATCCCATGGCTCCCAATCCAAACCTAAGGTATATTTTTGCACCCAGCGAATCTCCTCTATATCCCGTGTCCTTTGATTTCGGGGCTCACGTATTCCATGGCCTTCTCTCTGAAACTCAATATAGCGCGTGTCCACTTTCCCGATATCTTTCAGAAATGTGAAGAAGATCAGGCTCTGTTGCGGTGTATCTACACGATCACGATTTCCATGGAGAAATAGAGCCGGCGTTGTAACCTTATCGGCATGCATTGCTGCTGACCGCTCTCTGTAACCTTCAGGGTTTGTCCACGGCTCTCCGCCAATGTACCACAGCCTCACATCGTGATTGAAGCCCATGGCATACTCAGATGTCCAGTCAAAAACACCCGCACCAAGCGATGCAGCTTTAAACCGATCTGTTTTGGTGATCGTGGTTCCGCCCAGAATTCCACCGTAGCTCCATCCGCGAACGGCCATTTTATCTTCATCAATCCAATTATCTTCGATCAGCATATCCACACCGCTCATCAAATCTTCATAGTCGCCATCTCCAATGTCGTACATATTTCCTCTCAGAAATTCATCGCCATAAGCTGTACTTCCGCGAACATTTGGAGCGAGCTGAACATATCCAAGACCGGCCCAAACGTGATATTGCGGACTAAAAGAATTACGGAATACTCCGGCAGGACCGCCATGTATATGTAGCAGAAACGGAGCAGAACCATTCTGATTCAGCTCCTGAGGCAGATACTTTAAACCTTCAATTTCCAAACCATCATAACTGTCCCACTGTACGACATCATAATCAGCAAGAATCAGGCTATCGCGAACAAATGGATTCAGATCCGTCAAACGTGTTTTATCCGACAAGTTTCTCACTGAAGCTGTGTAGAGATCCTGCGGCGTCTGTACGTCATCATAAGTGAGAAGAACCCGGTCTCTGTTTTTGTTCATATCCACGATATTCACCGTACCCTGACGGTTTGTCAATCGACGAACGGATTCATTTTCCAAATTAAGTGAATAGATATTGGTGTCAGTTTGAACCGTCCCTGAAAAATAGACCCGGTCCCCATCAGGTGTGATGTAATACGATCTCATATTGCCGGGAAAATTTCCGGAAATCATCTCGTACTCTTTGGTATCCACATTCATTCTCCAGAGCTTACTCTGCCGTAGCTCCCACTCTTCATCATGAGCTGCGGTATAAAGAATGTGTTGATTATCCGGCAACCAATTCAGGCCGCCTTCAGGGACTTCATTATCCGTCAACTGAACGGCTGTGGAATCCCCCACTTCAAGCAGGTAAATTTCAGATTTATACTGCTGATTTCTTCGATTCTCAAACCTTGCTGTATAAACCACTCGATTCTGATCAGGCGATATAGAAAAACTCCCGATCAATAGCTCACCTGCAGTTAATTGCGTCTCTTCTTTTTCGTCCACATCAAACTTCCAGAGATGATTCCAGCTACCCTCAGTTTGCCCGTGAGGCGGCTCATCCACAAAAAGGTGGTCATACCCCGCCTTATACTCTTTCTCCTCTTCAGAGCTTTTTGGCACATTCGATACAAAATAGATTGCATTGCTGTCAGATCCCCATTCGTACGACCCCACACTGTTTTTATGTTCTGTGAGCTGAGTTGCTTCCCCTCCTGTAGTTGGCAGTAAAAACAGCTGCTGCTTCCCATCTACTGATCGCTTCAATGAGATATACTTTCCGTCAGGTGAATATTTCATATCGCTGCCACCGGCTTCACCGATATATTGATAAACGGCACCGCTGTCGGCCGGTATGTAGTAGTATTTGGTAT
>CAZHUP010000036.1:0-18705 GCA_964535495.1 uncultured Rhodohalobacter sp. | reverse complement strand
GATCTGAAATCGGGCAAAACACCTGATTACGAACAAATTGAAATGCCACTCAGAAAAGCTAAATAAAGACTATGAGTACTGTTGATTGGAAAAATTATGAGCCGGTTTTAATTCCCAACATCAAAGATCTTCATAAGATTGATGTTTATCGAAAAAATGGTGGGTACGAAGGATGGAAAGCTGTTTTAACCGATAATGAAAAGTGGTCTGACCCGAAAAGTGTTGTCAATGAAGTTAAAAATGCCAACATTCGTGGTCGCGGTGGTGCCGGTTTTAACGCCGGCCTGAAATGGTCGTTCATGCCCCCTGCTGACGGTGGCCCCCGTTACCTGGCTTGCAATGGTGACGAATCTGAACCCGGTACATTTAAGGATCGAAAGATTTTTGAATACAACCCGCACATCTTTATTGAGGGCGCTCTTATTGCTGCTTATGCGATGGAAGTAACGGCTATTTATGTCTATATCAGAGGTGAGTATAAAGCTTACATCCAAATGATGGAAAAAGCTATACAAGACGCTTACGATGCCGGTATGATAGGTAAAAATATTCTTGGCAGCGATTACAGTGTTGAATTTTATGTCCACTCAGGTGCAGGTGCCTACATCTGTGGTGAGGAGACATCTATGCTCGAATCACTTGAAGGAAAACGAGGTTATCCGCGAGTAAAGCCTCCATTTCCTGCTCAAAAAGGCCTTTGGGGAAGACCAACTACTATCAATAATGTTGAAACACTCGCTCACGTACCAAACGTGATTAATAAAGGTGCCGATTGGTTTAAAAATGTAGGTGCTGAAAACCACCCCGGACCCCTTCTTTATGGAATTTCAGGTCATGTTAACAGACCGGGGGTTTATGAATTACCATCCGGTATGCCAATCCTTGAACTTATAAATGACGTAGCTCAGGGAATGAAAAATGGAAAGAAATTAAAAGCAGTGATTCCCGGAGGATCTTCAACTCCGATAATTAGAGCTGATCAATTGGATGGAGTAACAATGGATAGTGATTCTCTTCGAGAGGTTGGCACAATGTTGGGAACCGCAGGTATGGTAATTATGGATGAAGATACCGACATGGTAGATATGCTTTGGAGGATCACTCATTTCTATCACCACGAGTCTTGCGGTCAATGCACACCATGTCGTGAAGGAACCGGCTGGCTTGAAAAAATTATGCTGAAAATCAAAAACGGTGAAGGTGAAATTAAGGATTTAGATTTACTCTTAGATATCACCACACAGATGGAAGGTAGAACAATTTGTGCATTAGCTGATGCTGCTGCCTGGCCTGTCAGACATACAATCACACGCTTCAGAGATGAATTTGAAGCAAGGTGTAAAAAATCTGTTCACGCCGTAGCTTAACTGATATTTGCAATAATTTTTTAATAGAAATTAGATGAACGGTTTACTGAAAGGGTTTCAATAAACTTTCTCAAAATTAAGACTAAGATACAATGCCTGAAGTATTTATAGATGGGAAACGATTCGAATATGAAGGAGAGCAAAGACTTCTTCAATTCATCCAAGATCTGGGGCTTGAAGTGCCTTTTTTCTGCTATCACCCTTCACTGTCTGCTCCTGCAAATTGCCGACAATGCTTAGTCAAGGTCGGACAACCGGTAAAAGACCGTGAAACAGGAGAGTATGAACTTGATGAAAATGGTGATCGCGTAATTCGTTGGTTCCCTAAACTTCAAACTTCATGCAACACCATGATCTCTGACGGTATGGTTGTTTATACTCAGGAGACAGATGAATTAGTAGAAAGAGCACAAAAAGATAATCTTGAATTTATTCTGATTAATCATCCGCTTGACTGCCCTATTTGTGACCAAGCCGGTGAGTGTCCGCTTCAGATTCAGACATATAAGTATGGACCTGAAGGAAGCCGCTTTGAGGTTAAAAAAGTTCACAAACCGAAGAGAGTTCAATTAGGGCCTCGTGTTATTCTTGATGCAGAACGTTGCATTAACTGTACCAGATGCGTTAGATTTACCGATGAGATCAGTGAAACTCATCAGCTAACCATTACTTCTCGAGGCGACAAAAACTATCCTACTACAGCACCGGGACTGGAATTTGATGACGCATACTCTTTAAATACCGTCGATATCTGTCCGGTTGGAGCTTTAACCTCAGCAGATTTCAGATTTAAAGCTCGCGTTTGGGAGATGAATCAAACACCTAGTATTGATATTACCGGTGCTAAGGGCACTAATATTGATTTGTGGACCCGGGACAACCTGGTACTTCGCATTACACCTCGTTTCAATGAGGCTGTTAATGACCACTGGATGCCGGATGAGGGTCGCGAAGCATATCGTCTGTTTAATGAAAATAGAATCTCCAAACCGTTACAAAAGCTTGACGACGGACAAATCAAATCTTCATGGAATAATGCATTTGCCACTGTTGCTGAGCAACTGGAAGATGTCTCAAAAGAGAATGTTCTGCTCATAGGCAGTCCACATGCATCAGTAGAAGAGAACTATATATTATCAAAGTTTGCATCCATTTTGGGTTATGATACACCTGTATTCTGCTCTCATGAGGAAGATGGAAAAGGAGATGGATTTTTAATAACAGATGAAGTTGCTCCGAACGCCAATGGATGTCGCCTTCTTGGATTCAGTGAGTTATCAGGTGATGAACTATCAAAATCTGCGTCGAATGCTAAAGTAGTACTGCTTTTGAACGATAACCTCTTAGATCGCGGAGTAATTGATAAAGATAAACTAAGTGGTTCATTTGTCGTTAGTTTTTCTACAAATCATTCAGAAACAACAAAATTTGCTGATTTGGTAATACCGATTACTTGCATTGCTGAACATGCAGCAAGCTACGTAAACATTGATGGGCGTATCCAACGATCAATTCCGGCCAAAGAAACCAAATACACAAATCGCCGCCTCGATTTTGAGATGAATGAAGGGCGTTTAGATCGTTATGGCACAAACTTCGATAACTGGGTCACTGAAGAAAATAAAGTTGATTGCCTCCCCTTTTGGATTGTAATCAATAAGATATCTGAAGAGATGGGATTAAATGAGTTTAATTTCCAAACCGGCAGAGAAATAATGGATGATATTTCATCAAATCTAGCTCCTTTTAAGGATGTGAGCTATGCCAGAATGGATGATGAATCAGGTATCGTCATTCAAAAAGTAGAACAAACTGTATAATTTTAATAACAAATATTATTGGGGATGGCTGAAGTCACATTGACATCTTACATCGTTTTAGGAGTTGGTTTATTCATGCTCCTTAACTCTGCAGCGATTAGTGTATATGCTGAACGACGAGTTGCGGCATTCATACAGAATAGGGTTGGACCAAACAGAGTTGGTCCAATGGGCCTTCTGCAGCCCATCGCTGATGTATTAAAACTCATTTTAAAAGAGGACGTAACACCTGATAAAGGAAATAAAGTTCTTCATACCGTTGCACCGATGATTCCGGTTATTACAGCCTTGCTCACCGTTGCAGTAATCCCATTTGGTGAAGGACTCTATGCAACTGATATCAATGCAGGGGTTTTATATCTTCTTGCAGTTGCCTCGCTGGGTGTATATGGTGTTACTCTAGCCGGATGGGCATCAAACAGTAAATATTCTCTCTTAGGGGGCTTGAGAGCTGCCGCACAGATGATTAGTTACGAATTACCGTTAGGCATGGCGGTAGCATCCGTTGTGCTGTTTGTCGGCTCATTAAGTGTTGTAGATGTAGCTGTTGCACAGGAAAACTGGTGGTTTGTATTTTTAAATCCATTAGGGGCAATCATATTCATCATCGCTGCATTTGCTGAAAGTAACAGAACACCATTTGATTTGGTTGAGGCGGAACAGGAACTTGTAGGTGGATTTCATACCGAATACAGTTCTATGAAATTCGGGATGTTCTTCTTAGCAGAATACATGCATGTTGTTATCAACTCCATGTTAATGACTACATTCTTCTTTGGAAGCTACCACCTCCCCTTTGCCGGCTATTGGTTGCCCGAAATGTCCCCTCTGTTGAAGGGAATTCTCGACGTCGCTGTCTTTACTACCAAAACTGCATTCTTTGTATTCTTGTTTATTTGGGTTCGCTGGACAATTCCAAGATTCAAATACAACCAGGTCATGAAATTAGGTTGGTCCAGACTGCTTCCTCTTAGCATTATTAATTTCTTTGTGATCGCAGCAATCCTATTTTTTATTGTTGGATAATACTTAGAACCTATCATTTTCATAAGCCGGAAGGGTCACCTCTTTCGGCTTTTTTTATGTAAGTATTTTTCTAGCTTTTTGCGATCTGCTGTATAAACCTAAAATAGTTTGTATGCTCAGAATTTGTTCATGTATACCCATTTAAATTTTTTTAAAATATTCTGTAAGGAAGTCCGATATTTTGTTCCATACAGTAGAATAGATTAGGTATTAAATTAATCTCATTTGCAGAAAGGCATTATTGGTTGCAGTTTCTAAGAAACACTTAGGCTCTATTTTTATCTACTTCGGGTGTAAAAAAATATTTTATGTCAAATTGGTCGATTATTGAAAAAATTGTAGATCTAGCTCTGCTACTTCCAATTGAAAAACGAGAACAATTTATACGGGAGAAGTGTAAAGACGATGAACTGCTGTTTCAAAAAGTAGAGAACTACCTTAATTCAATTGAAGAATCAACCTCTCTTTTCTCTAAAGCTGATAAAGTTTTAGATTCTGCTATTAAAGATGCGACAAACAATAAAAATGGTGTCTCATCAAAACTAATTGGCTCAACAATTGATAAGTATCAGATTGTCGATCTGATTAGTCACGGGGGAATGGGTACAGTTTTTCAAGCAAAAAGGGTTGATGGTATGTATGAGCAGACCGTAGCATTGAAAATTGTGCGGCACGGTATGGAAACACCAGAGAATATTTGCCGATTTGAAAATGAAAGAGAAATTCTGGCAGGTCTTAATCATCCAAACATTGCAAAATTATTTGATGGTGGAGTTACCGATTTTGGCCTCCCCTATCTTGTCATGGAATATGTAGATGGTGTACCTATTGACGAGTATTGTGAAATTAACAAACTTACTGTACGGGAACGTGTAAATCTTGTCATTTCTTTATGTGATGCAGTTCAGTTTGCACATAACAATTTGGTTATTCACCGCGATCTGAAACCGGCCAATATTTTAATTGATCAAAACGGCCACGTTAAAATTTTAGACTTTGGAATAGCCAAGTTAGTCGAAGATAGGCTTGATTACGATCGAAATAATGATGTTACATCAACTCAGGCTGTCACACCCGCATATTCTGCACCAGAACAAATTTCCGGAAATACCGTAACTACTTCTACAGACACCTACTCTATAGGAGTGTTATTACATAGATTGCTGGTAGGTATTACACCATTTGACTTAAGTGATGATAGTCCATTTAGTAGTCAAGAAAAGATTGTTAATCAAGAACCTCTCAAGCCTTCGCATAAGTACAATCAACTTTCGGTTGATCATCAAAGTAAAGTTTCTGAATCGAGATCACTATCAACTTCTAAACTATTCAATGTTTTAAAAGAAGATTTAGATGCAATTCTACTCAAATCACTTCGCAAAGAACCAAAAGAGCGATATCAAACCATTGATAACCTTGTTGAAGATTTAACTAGATATCTCAATAATGAGCCGGTACTTGCTCATCAAGGCAATTTCACATATCGATCTAAAAAGCTGTTTCGAAGAAATTACAAACAAATTATTGTAGCAGCTGCTATTATCTTGCTTTCAGTAACTTTTTCAATATTTCATACAAATAGAATTACTGAAGAGAGAAACATTGCCCAATACGAGGCCATGAAAACCGCTGAAGTATCTTCACTCCTTTATGATCTGTTTGAAGCTAATACACCGGTTCAATCTTTGGGAGAGACCATCACGGCCCAGGAACTGCTGGAGAGAGGTTTAGACAGAGCAGAAAAATTAGTAAATCAGCCTGAACTTCAGGCACAGATGTTTAGTGTTATTGGTAAAGTTTATCTTAAGATTGGTAATCTGCCAAAATCTAAAAATCTAATCGATAAAAGTGTTGATATATATACTCGGTTACATGGTATCGATCATCCGGAAACAGCATTAGCAATTGCTTCTCGAGCTTCTGTTCACAGTTCTATGGGGAATTACAGTGATGCCGAAATTCTATACGACTATGCTTTAGGAATTTTAGAAAATCACTCAGGTACTTATCTACACAACTATACAGAGACGATTAATGAACAAGCATATGTTTTAAGAAGACAGGGAAAATATGAAGAGGCTGAAGAAGTATTCAGAAAAAATTACAACTTACTGAAGGATCAACATGGTGAGCTTAATGCAAAAACTGTGGCAGCTTTAAATGGTGTTGGAGTTACTCAATTCAACAGGGGAAACTATAAAGAGGCGGAAAATATATTTAGGGATGTATTAGATAAACGAATTGAGATTTTTGGTAAAACACACCCGGATATAGCTGAAAGCAAAAACAGTTTAGGCGCTCTGCTAATGAACCTTGGCCAATTTAATGAGGCTGGACGTCTATTTGAAGAGGCTTTCCATTTAAGAAACAGAATATTAGGTGAAAATCATCCAAAAACTCTTCTTACGCTAAATAATTTAGCCATTATGCAGCGCGATCAAGGTAAGTTCGACCTCTCTTCTTCTACCTTTAAAAAGGTGATATCGAAAAAAGAAGATCGATTTGGCAGTAATAGCGTTGCTTCTGCCATAAGTTATTTTTCCTATGGAGAACTTCTTCTAATGATAGAAGACTTCGACAGTGCAAACATGCAATTCAAAAAGTCCCTGGAAGTTTTTAGGGAATTCTTAGGAGATGATCACTCTTTTACCGCCAGAACAAAGATGAATCTTGGTTTTGGATACCTCCACACTGATAATATTGAGAGAGCGGAAAATTTAATCCATGAAGGTTACAATAAAGTAATTGAGATACATCCTGAAAATACACTCGAGAGAGCAATAGCAGATCATCAGTATGGTATTTTGAACCTTAAAAAAGGTAACATGGAAATAGCCAATCAACACCTCATTAAGTCACTCGATGCCTTAAACACACTTGAAAGAATTGAGTCGGCCCGCAGCAAAATTGTATCAAACGACTTACAGATGTTAAATCAAGTTGCATTTTCAGACTGATACCGGCTGCACAATACATTCCAATGCACAATCAGCTGTTCTACTTGCTTTCAGTTTAGCATTGGTTGCATCAGCTTTAATTTATATTTTCGATATTCAAATTCTTGAGTATAATCCTGGTTTGAAGGAAGAATAGCAGGTAACTGTTATGGAAACGGGGATATTCCTGTAATCCAGGCTGATGTCAACGATTTGTGTTAATTCTCCAGATCTTTTATACACATATACGGTAATAGTTTATGATCTCGAAGGACGTTTTAAAAAAAATCAGAAAACTTGAAATCCGAACCAAAGGTTTAGTCAACAATATCTTTGGTGGTGAATATCAGTCTGCTTTTAAAGGGCAGGGAATGGAGTTTACCGAGGTCAGAACATACACATACGGTGATGATATCAGGCAGATAGACTGGAATGTAACTGCCCGAAATGATGAACCCTATATAAAAATTTTTGAAGAAGAACGTGAACAGACCTTGATGCTTTGTGTTGATATATCACCAAGCGGGTTTTTTGGAAGTCACTCACAAACAAAGATGGAATTAGCCATTGAGATTTGTGCTGTTATGGCTTTCAGTGCTATTAAAAATTCCGATAAAGTAGGTTTACTCCTTTTCAGTGAGAAAGTAGAAAAAGTAATTCCGCCAAAAAAAGGAAAAAAGCACGTTTTGCGTCTTATTCGTGAAATGTACACTACCAAACCCACCGGTAATAGTACTGATATTGCTGAAGCCCTCTCCTACGTGAATCGGTTACTTAATCGAAGATCAATAATTGTGGTAGCATCTGATTTCGAAGACCAAAATTTCGAAAAACAGCACAAAATCACTTCTCGCAAACACGATCTGGTCAATTTAATTATTCGGGACAGGCTTGAAGAGAACTTACCGGATCTTGGAATAGTCCCGTTCCAGGATGCAGAATCAGGTAAACGAGTTGTAGTAGACACATCCGATAAAAAAGTGAGACTCGAATTCAAAAAGAAGGTTTTTGAAAGAAAAAAAGAATTGGAGAACTATTTTGTAAAAAACAGAATGGACTCTGTGGATATCTACACAAATGAATCATATGTTCGCCCATTAACCAACTTTTTCAGAAAACGAATTAATCGTTACTGATCGTCTTTGTTAGTTAGAGGCAATTTCTGAGTGCATTTCTATTCTGCTTAATTGATTGCTGAGTGTGTTGACCAAGTGTCGAAACTCTTCATTATATTTTTCTTCAAGAGACTCTGCAGCCGGGAGATCAACCGTTACTGAGTTGACCGGTCTCTCATTAACATAGAGCCGATAACACAGATGCGGCCCGGTTGCCAAGCCTGTCTGTCCTACATACCCGATTACCTGCCCCTGTTCTACTTTTGCACCTTGTCTGATGCCGGGTGCAAAACCATTTAAATGAAGATATGCTGTCTTGTAACTGTTATTGTGCCTGATCTGAACAATATTTCCGTTGCCACCCCTGTATTGAGCTTCTGTAACAACGCCATCCCCTACAGATATAATTGGTGTTCCTGTTGGTGCGGCATAATCTGTACCGTAATGAGGTCTTCTCTGATTTAGTATTGGATGAAATCTACTGTGTGAAAATCCTGAACTAATTCTTTGGCTATATCGGAAAGGAGCTTTGAGAAGTTCTTTTTGCATACTGTCTCCATCTTCATTGAAAAATCCTCTCCTTGAATCATTTTCAAAATAGTACGCTTTGTAAACATTTCCTCTATGCTGAAATTCAGCAGCTTTAATATCACCAATCCCTAAATATTCGCCGTTGGCATAAAGGTTTTCATAAATTACTTTGAAGTGATCTCCACTTCGAAGAGCAAAAAAGTCGATCTCCCATCCGAACACATCGGCCAGTTCTACTCCCAGCCTTTGAGATGCACCTGCACCTACCACCGTTTCGTAAAGAGAGCTGGTAATTACACCTGCCGTTTCTGCCTCTACTTTTGTAATAGGAACCGTTCCTGTTTCTACTTCTACATCATCCAGCCAATTTATTACAGCATAGTTGACTTTAGTTTGGTGCCAAACCATCGCGAACGCATCGCCATCGCTATTCTTGTAGACCCGATATCGCTGACCCGGCATCATTCTTCTAAGGTTTACAACTCCTGATGCTCCTTGTTGAATGTTGTGAATTGTTTGAGGATCTACATCGTGTTTTCGTAGAATTATGTACAGACTCTCATTCCTCCGCACAAATCCCTCATCAATGTGAATATCATCTCCTTCCGTAATAAATCCATATAAATCCCTGCCTGGCAGTGGCGGAATTTCATAGAAATTTTGAGCATTGATAATGTTTTCTTCCAAGTCTTCAACTTTTTCCGGCCTTTCTAGAAGGGCTACGGTTATAACAGCAAGAAGACACACAAATCCTATCAGTAGTATCCGGGACATTTATAATTTTTTACTGGTTAGTCAAAAGCCATTAAAAATTAAAATAATCTAAGCTGGAATCATAATTTTAAAGTCATTCAAATAATGAAGTTCTCTATTCGTTCTCCCTTTTCTTATCTTCATCGATTGCAATTAACCTATACATGAAGAAAACTCTTACCGTGTACGCTACGGCACGCTATTACATTCTGCTAATTTTACTACTATCAGCACAACCTGGGGTTTCACAGCAAGTTTATACATTTGTAGATACTGACTCGCTTAGTGTTGGTGATATTTTTGAATATACCATTGTTGTTGATGGCAGAGAGCAGCTTCTATCCTACCCAGATGAGAATGATTTTGAGGAAGAGGTAGAACTTGTGAACAGGACAAGATATCAGGTTCACGCTAACAGAGACAGTTTAGTATATCAACTTCAATTTTTTGGCACAGAAAACCTGACTCTTAGCAGAAAATCAGTTCTACTTGCCTCATCATCAGGAGATACAACCCTGTTTACCAATCAGGTTCCCATTTTCTTTAAAACCTTACTTGCAGATGATGATGAAGAGTTCAGGCCTTTAAAACCAATTTTTGAGTTCGCAAGATCAATATTTCCTTATTTAATTCTATTGCTAATTATTCTCGTGGCCGGATATTTAGTTTATAGATATATAAAACAGCAAAAAGATAGACCAAAACAAGTTAAAAGTGAGTATCAACCCGTACCTTTTAACAACCCTTTAACTCAGTTAAGACAGAATTTAGATCAACTTAGAGATGTTGATGAGCTATCAACATTTAGTGATTACGAACAGTATTATATTGAGCTTGGGGATGCTATACGCAGATATTTAAAACGTGTGCATGAAATTCCTGCTCTTGAAATGACTACATCAGAGATCACCGACTCACTTAAAAAAGAGTTTGTTTCAGCTGAAGTTATATCCATTACAAGAAAAGTTCTCAATAGTGCAGACATGGTTAAGTTTGCCCATTTTGAACCAACAAAAGAACAAGCTGGATCAACGCTGGACAAAGCAAATACATTTTTGGATATCGTTTCGGAAACAGATGCAGAAACCGTTGATCAATTACGTGAAAGGCACGAAAGATCTGAATCTGAAAAGTCAGAAAATTTAAACGACAGGCAGAAATGAGTTGGGCAAATCCTGAGTATTTTTGGCTTTTATTACTATTGCCCATCTATTTGGGCTACTATGCCTGGAAGTGGATAAAAACAAAGGAGTCTGCATTTCTATTCTCTTCAATTAACACGTTCGAAGGAGTTTCAACCGGATACAAAGTTTGGTTATCACGATCTACGCCTTTACTTCAGACTGCTGCTTTTATCTTCCTTGTAGTTGCTCTTGCCAGACCTCAGTTACAAAATACGACCGTTGAGCGAAGTGCTGAGGGTATTGACATCGTTATCAGTCTTGATATCTCTTCTTCAATGCTGGCGGAAGACATCAAACCAAATCGCTTGATAGCATCTAAAGAGTTAGCTGCGGATTTTATAGACAGACGAATTTCGGATCGGATTGGAATAAATGTTTTTGCAAGAGAGAGTTTCACAGTGGTACCCCCTACATTGGATTACAATCTCGTAAAAAGTATGCTAGAAACTGTAGATTTGGGAATGGTTCGCGACGGAACCGCAATCGGTATGGGAATTGCAACTGCTGTAAATCGACTGAGAGACAGTACTGCGGAATCGAAAGTAATCATTTTGCTCACTGACGGAATGAACAATGCAGGTGAAATTGATCCGATTACTGCGGGTGAAATTGCCGCTACCTATGGCATTCGAATATATACGGTTGGAATCGGTTCAAGAGGAACAGCCCCCTACCCTGTCGATGACCCGATCTTCGGCAGAAGATATCAAAATGTTCAGGTAAATATTGATGAGGAGATGTTACAACAAATTTCCCGACAGACCGGAGGCAGATATTGGAGAGCTACAGATTTAGAGGAATATACTGAGATCTATCAGGAGATTGACAGATTGGAACAATCTGAAATTGAGGAAATAACATATGTGGATTACGAAGATCTCTATTCCAATTATCTGCTAGGCGGATTATTGTTTTTACTTCTGGCATTTATAAATGAACGCTTCTTAGTCAGATCTCCGTTATTTCAGCCTTAGTTAGCCTTAACGTATTTTAAATTTAACATTAAGCTTCTACCCGAAGCCATTTTCACATTATATGATTGATCAAATTCGCTCGTCCATTCTAAATTCAGTGTCGGTTAAAGAAATAGAGACATTTCTGAGCGAGAAAAAAAGAGTGCATTTCAAAAACTTTCAGGGGTCAGCTGCTCTTTTTGTACTCTCTGAAATTCAATCCCACAGCGAAACACTTTTATACATCACGAAAGATTTTGAACGATCAGCTGCCGTCGCTGCAGATTTAGAACAGATATCAAATTCCAGGGTTTATCTCTTTCCCCCAACCAGAAAAAAACCTTACGATACCGGAAAAGTCGTTGATATGTCTGTGTTAGTTCAACGGTCTGAAGTACTTGAAAAAATAAGTTCTGGTGAGAATGGTATTATCGTGGCATCTATTGATGCTATTATTGAAAAACTTGTACCTGCCGATGTATTTCACCAATCATCAATTAAACTTGAAAAAGGGACCGAAATTAGCCCAGAGAATCTCTCGGAACAACTCGCTGATCAAGGGTATACCTCAACCCGTTTTGTTGACGCCCCGGGTGAATTTGCGGTACGGGGAGGAATCTTTGATGTATATCCGTTCTCCGGTGAATATCCCGTTAGGTTTGAATTTTTTGGCGATGAAATTGAGTCCATTCGTGAATTCGATCCAAATTCGCAGCGATCTATCTCATTTTTAAATGAGACACGATTGGTGCCAAACTCGGGAGGCGAACAGTCTCAAGTAAAGGAGAGCCTTCTCTCTTACTTACCAAAGAATTCAACTCTCATCACAGAGGATATAGATGTTCTGAGTAGTGAACTGGCAGAGTTTTTTGAAAAAGCTGAGAATAGTTATGCCGATCTCAATCAGGAGAAATTTTCAGCTCCGGATCAAAGTTACATATCTCCGGAAGAGTGGAATACAGATATACAAAATCGGCCATTAATTCTACTGGGCAGTTTTAATGAATCCATAAAGTTTGACAAAACTTTTGAGTTAGACAGTTCCCCACACCCTTCATTTCACGGAAATTTTAAACTACTGCGGGAGTTCATTACCAATTATACTGGTAAAGGGTATCAAACCTACATATTAGCTGACCACGAAAATCAGAAGGAGCGTTTTGAAGAGTTACTTGGTGATGCGAGTGAAGAGTTTATGTACAGGGTTTCGACCCAGACTCTTCATGAAGGTTTTATTCTAAACTCTGAAAAGAGAGCTGTTCTAACAGACCATCAAATTTTTGATCGCTATCATCGACCGAAAATTAAGAGAAAAAAGGTTCGCGGTGGAATTTCTTTCAAGGAGCTGAAGGATCTGAATATTGGCGACTATGTTGTTCACGTAGATTATGGAATTGGAAAGTTTGCCGGATTTAAGAAAATCGAAGTCCGTAATACAACTCAGGAAGCAGCAGTTTTGCGATATAAGGATGACTCCACTCTTTATGTGAATGTCTCCAGCCTGCACAAGATTCAGAAATATTCAGGAAAAGAGGGCAAACAACCAAGAATAACAAAACTTGGATCAGGTGAATGGGCCAGAAAAAAAGCTTCCACTAAAAAGAAAGTTAAGGATATTGCCCGTGATCTAATTGAACTCTATGCCAAACGTAAAGCCCAAAATGCATTCTCTTTTGGCCCGGATAATTCATGGCAAACTGAGCTCGAAGCAAGATTTGAATATGAAGAGACACCCGACCAGTTAGAAACTATACAAGCGGTAAAAGCGGACATGGAATCTGAGCAACCCATGGATAGATTGATTTGCGGAGATGTAGGCTTCGGAAAGACCGAAGTGGCCGTTCGGGCTGCTTTTAAAGCCGTAATGGATCAGAAACAGGTAGCCATACTGGTACCGACCACAATTCTGGCTGATCAGCACTACAAAACATTCACGGAAAGAATGAAGGAGTTTCCGGTACAAGTTGAAGCTCTCTCCCGTTTCAGAACTGCAAAGGAGCAGAAAGAGATTATCAAAAAACTGGAGGACGGTAAAGTTGATATTCTAATTGGCACACATAGGATTGTTTCGAAAGATGTGAAATTCAAAAATCTTGGGCTACTTGTCATCGATGAAGAGCAGCGTTTTGGTGTTTCTGTAAAAGAGAAATTGAAAAAGTACAGAGCTACAGTGGATGTGATGACTTTAACAGCCACTCCTATTCCCAGAACTCTTCAATTCTCTCTGATGGGAGCAAGAGATCTCAGTATAATCAATACACCTCCCCCCAATCGTCAACCGGTTTACACTGAAATTCACAGTTTTAGTGAGGAGCTGATCAGAGATGCCATTCATGAAGAGGTTTCGCGGGGCGGGCAGGTCTTCTTCATCCATAACAGGGTGAAGAACATCGAAGAAGTTGCCGGAATGATTCACGATTTAGTGCCGGATATTCGTGTTCGATTTGCTCACGGTCAGATGCCCCCCTCCCGATTAGAAAAGATCATTCAGGATTTTTACAATCATCGTTTTGACGTGCTGATTTCTACAAACATTGTTGAAAATGGAATCGATATTGCAAATGCGAATACCATAGTTATCAATAATGCCAATCAATTTGGCTTGAGTGAACTTCATCAGCTTCGTGGACGAGTGGGACGGTCGAACCGAAAAGCTTTTTGTTATTTGATCACCCCTCCAATTCAAAATTTATCGGCTGATGCCCGAAAAAGATTAACTGCACTTGAAGAGTTTTCCGACCTCGGATCGGGATTCAACATAGCTATGCGCGATCTGGATATCAGAGGCGCCGGAGACATCCTGGGAGCGGAACAGAGTGGGTTTATTTCTGATGTAGGCTTCGAACTCTATACAAAAATTTTAGACGATGCAGTCAAAGAGCTCAAAGAGACCGAATACAAAGCAATGTTCAGCAAAGAACAGATCTCCATTGATTATCCTGAAACTCAGGTTGAATTTGACCTCTCCGCTTACCTTGAAAAGTCTTATGTGAAAGATAATGTGGAGCGGCTAAATCTCTACCGAAAACTATCTGAGGCCACAACTACTGATCAAATTGATGATTGGCACGAAGAAGTGGTAGACCGGTTTGGAAAAATGACACAACCCGGCCTTAATTTGGTTAAAGCAGCAAAGATTAAACTGATCGCATCAAAAATGCTGTTGAAAAAGGTTACGATTCGTTCAAAAAGAGTTTGGCTTATGGGACCAAAAAACGAAAGTATACTTGGTGAACATTTTTATGGAACCGGATATTTTCAAAAATTGCTGAGTAAAATACAGCAAGACGACTCTCATCCATACAAGCTTGTACAGAAAAATGACACCGTAACCTTAGTCATTCAAAATATTGATAGCGAGGACTCGGCGATAGAGTATTTGAAAAATCTTCCCGAATTCGACCTTAATCATGAACAAGTTGAAGTATGATTATTGACCTTCAGGCTGCCATTGGCCTTATTAAAAACGGTGATGTAGTTGCCTTCCCGACTGAAACGGTTTATGGCCTGGGAGCAGATGCAAAAAATATACTGGCAATAAAAAAAACATATGAGCTTAAGGGACGTCCATCTGACAATCCATTAATTGTCCATGTTAGCTCCGTATCACAAGCTCAACGTATTACACAAAATTTACCCGACAATTTTTTTAAGCTTGCTAAAAATTTTTGGCCCGGTCCGCTTACATTAATTGTCGAAAAAGATCCAGCTGTACCCGATATAGTTACGGGAGGATTGAATACTGTTGCCATTCGAATGCCGGATCACCCCTTGGCATTGAAGCTGATTGAACAAACCGGACCATTAACGGCGCCAAGTGCGAATAAGAGTGGAAAGCCCAGTCCTACAAAAGCGGAACACTTACTACAGGATTACGGAGATAGTTTATACATTTTGGATGGCGGTACCACAAAGATCGGTTTAGAGTCTACAATTTTGGACCTAACTGCAGAAAGCCCGACAATATTAAGACCGGGAGAAATTTCTCATGTTGAGCTATCCAATGTACTTCAGCAAGAATTATCTGCGTATGAAGAGAAATATTCTGAAGACTCAAATTCCATAAAAAGTCCCGGCACAAAATACACCCACTACAAACCCAATGCCGAAGTCAAGTGGATCAATAAAGTTCCTAAGTCACTCGAAACAAACTCATTGTATGTAGTTCATTCCAAAAATAAATGGCCGGATCTGAAAAATATTATCTCCTACAGTGGGGATTTTTCGAGTATGGCAAAAGATCTGTATGATATATTCCGAACAGCTGATCATCAAGAGTACAAAAAAATTTATATTGAAGAACTTCCTGAGCCACAAGAGCATAGAATTATTCCGGCACTATTAAACCGCATCTCAAAAGCCGTGAACAAATAGATCCCGCCTCAATTTCTATTTATAAAAATTACAGATTTCAAAAAAATCTTCAGAGTTCGCAAACGATTTTAAATTCATTTCATGTTGTTGAATGTAACTGATTAAAATTACTATCAGAATCTTTAACCCCAATTAAACAGCAAACACGATGAAAATAAATAATACGATAAGGAAGTTATTGCTATTTATTATAGCACCACTTCTTACGATAACGTTAATTACAGCTTGTGGAAGCGATGATGACGGGCCGGTAACACCGCCACCTTCATCTGAACTGAACCTTGTTGAACTTGCACAGAGCGACGATGACTTCAGCATTCTTGTTGATGTAATTGTAGACCTCGGACTTGAGGGAACTCTTGCCGAAGGTAATTTCACAGTATTTGCACCGACAAATGCGGCATTTAATGCACTGCCTGATGGTGTACTGGAAAGTTTAACAGAAGAGCAGTTACTTGATATTATTCAATTTCATGTAACTGAAGGATCTGTTCCTTCTACTGCATTACAAGCTCAGCAAGATGTTGAGATGTTAAATGAAGAGAAAACTCTCGTCCAGTCGAGTGCTGCCGGAGTTATTGTAAATGGCTCTTCGAATGTAGTGAAGGCTGATTTAGAAGCCACTAATGGATATATCCACGGTATTGATGAAGTTCTCTTGCCAAAAGATATTAGGATTGCACTTGAAATACCAAACTTGGTTGATGTTGCAGAAGAAGCCGGTTCTTTTAGTACATTGATCGAACTAGTTGAAGATGTTGGTCTTACAACTACTTTACAATTTTTAGGACCATATACTGCATTTGCTCCGACTGATGAAGCCTTTGCAGCTCTTTTTGAGCAGGTTGATCCGGGATCTCTATCTGCTGAACAGATTACCTTTATTCTGACCTACCACGTTATTGGCGGACCTGGAATTCCTTCAGGAGATTTAGAGCCACAGCAAGCTGTACCTTCAGCAGCTGAAGAGTTACTTTATATAACATCAGACGAGGATGGTGTTACTGTAAACGGAAATGCATCAGTTATTGACGCAGACGTTGACGCCTCTAATGGCATTATTCACGTAGTTGATAACGTATTACTGCCTAATGCTTTCTTAAATACAGTACAGGTAGCTCAGAAAAACTACAATTTCACTACTCTGGTTGAACTGATTGTTCAGGCTGACTTAGTTGAGGCGGTTGCTTCTAATGAGTTTACAGTATTTGCCCCAACAAACGATGCATTTGCTGCACTCTTCGCAGAAGTTGACCCTGCAAGTTTATCAGATGAGCAAGTAGAAGAGATTTTGCTTTATCATACTATCCCGGGTGCAACAATTGCTTCAGGAGATCTTCAGGCAGAGCAAACAGTTGATGCTACCACTGAAGAACCCCTCTACATCACAGTGAATGGAGATGTAGTTGTAAACGGAAACTCAACCGTTGTTACTGCTGATGTTGCTTCCAATAACGGTATTATTCACGCAGTGGATACAGTACTGCTACCAAATGAGTATCTGAATACAGTAGAAGTAGCTCAAAAGAACTACAACTTTACAACTCTGGTTGACTTGATTGTTGATGCAGGTTTGGTAGATGCTGTTGCCACGAATGAAATAACAGTATTTGCTCCTACAAATGATGCATTTGATATTCTTTTTGAATCTGTTGATCCAAACAATTTGACAACAGATCAAATTGAAGAGATTCTACTCTACCACACGATCATTGGTACACAGGTTCCATCAACTGCATTAGCTCCTGAACAAACTGTAGAATCAGGGTCCGGAGAATCTCTGTACATAACAGCCAGCGAAGAAAACGGTGTAGTTGTAAACGGTTCTTCAAATGTCATTGCTGCTGATATTACATCAGGATCTGATGGTACAATTCACGTACTTGATTCTGTACTGCTTCCTAACGCATTTTTAGATATCACTGCAATCGCGCAGAAAAGCTACAATCTAACTACTCTTGTAGATCTACTTGTTGAATATGATTTGGTAGGAACCCTGCAAGGCGACGGGCCATTTACGGTGTTTGCTCCGACTAATGCCGCTTTTGAAGCTATCAGCGGAGTTGTTGACGGATTGTCAGACGACGATATCGTTGAAGTTCTTACATATCATGTACTGGCTGCAAATGTTGAGTCAGGTGATCTGGAAGCGTCTCAAACAGTAATCATGCTTAACGATCAGGATGTAACAATTACAGTTAGTGGCAACGTTGTGACCGTTGAAGATGCAAATGGTGATACTGCTGAAGTAATCGTCGCCGACTTAATCGGTACAAACGGTGTGATTCACATTATAGACGCGGTACTTATTCCTACTCTATAATTTCACTCAGATACGTCATTAATTGAAATGGCAGAGGGCGGCTCAATTTATTGGGTCGCCTTTCTTTTTTTTACCAAGTCCAGCGAAAAAGAGTTGAACTCTTTTGTACCCAGTGTGCCTTTCCCGGATATTTTATTCTCATATCAACCAATGGCCAAAAGATCTTAGAATAAATTATGTCCGGTTTTATGTATTCAGAAATTCCTTCAGCTTTCATAAGGTTTCCGTCTATATCAGCAAGGACAACTCCTTTAAATCGTTGATAGAACGGGCCGCTATCAACCATTTGATCTTTCTGTAAAACTGCTTTAAAACCGTCGCCA
>CAZHUP010000035.1:0-18793 GCA_964535495.1 uncultured Rhodohalobacter sp. | reverse complement strand
TGGTGAGTCGTGTTGCAGCTGTACCCAACAATTTTTCAGGCTTTACCAGCAGTGGCTCAAAAACAGCTGAACAGGTCATAGCTTTCGAAAAAGCAAACGGTAAAATCAACATCCGTCAGCGGCTCTATAACAGCGTTGCTCCGGACTCACTCCCGATCTCCCGCTCAGTTCGTATGAATAACTATGAGCCGATCATTGCATCGTTTGATGTAAAGGCAATCGGCCCGGACAGTACAACTACCGTTGTTGAAGTGAATAGTCTTTTTGAAACTGATGTCCCCGCCATTTCAGGCCTGCAGGGCTGGCTGCGAAGCTCCTACCAGGTTCGCCGGCTGGATGGCAGCCGAAGCTATATCGAACGTGTTCGAACCTATCCGCAAAATGTGGAGGTTCGACATGTGATGACCTATGAGGCGACGAATCCGCCGTCTTCATCCAATACCAACAGTATCTCCCTTTTGATGAATCAGTCGATGGTTCTGCTACCGGCTGAACCGATGCGTCCACGCCATTACGACTATAGAGTTGGATGGTTTACCGTAACTCAACTCGACTTTGGTTCTGATGAACAGAAAGCCGCTACACGATCATTAATTCGTCGATGGAGGCTCGAGCCATCCGATCCGGATGCGTATGCCCGTGGAGAACTGGTTGAGCCTGTGAAGCCAATCGTTTACTACGTAGATCCCGGAACACCGGAAGAGTATCGTCAGGCGGTGATTGATGGTGTTGAAGATTGGAATGTAGCATTTGAAGAAGCCGGATTTAAAAATGCTATTCAGGCAAAACTTCCCCCAACAGAAGAGGAGGATCCCTATTTTGAACCGGAAGATATACGCTACAACATGGTGCGCTGGATCGCAAATACCACACGAAATGCGACCGGACCGAGCATGTCTGATCCGCGAACCGGAGAGATTATAGGGAGCGATATTATCTGGTATCACAATCATATTCGATCTTACCGAAATCGTCTTATGCTGGAGACCGGGGCTGCCAATCCAAAGGCTCAAAACCTTCGGGTTGATGATGACTACCTCAAAGAGGCGATCCGTCAGGTGATAGCTCATGAAATTGGTCATGCACTGGGACTGCCCCATAATATGAAGGCAAACTCCTCCTATCCGGTGGAATCTCTTCGTGATCCTGAATTTACAGCTGAATATGGAGTTTCAGCTTCCATTATGGATTATGCCCGACAAAACTATATTGCACAGCCGGGCGACGGTGTTGAACGATTTATCCGAAAAATTGGACCATACGATAAATATTCCGTGAATTGGGGCTATCGCGTAATTCCAAATGCAGAGACACCCGAAGATGAAATTCCGACTCTAAATCAATGGATTCTTGATAAGGCCGATGACCCAATGTATCGATTTGGACAGTCAACAGGGTATGACCCGTCTGCTCAGACCGAAACACTTTCAGATGATCCGGTTCAGGCTTCCACCTACGGTATGATGAATCTTCAGCGTGTAGCACCAAACCTGGTTGAGTGGACATCACGTCCGGGACAGGGTTACGATGACCTGCAGGAGATTTACGGTGAGCTGCTTAGCCTTTGGAATCGTTATGTAGGGCATGTGATCACAAATATTGGTGGCGTGCACATGGAGCGTGTTGCATCCGATCAGGACGGGAATGTTTATCGTCCTGTGAGTAAGGAGTATCAGAAAAAAGCAATGCAGTTTATGGTAGATCATGCATTCTCAACTCCTGAGTGGCTTTTGGATGAAAACATTCTGAGAAATATTGAACATGCCGGTGCCGTTGAGCGAATTCAAACACTACAGGGAAGACATCTTATAAGCGTGATGAACTCCTCTCGAATGATGCGACTAATTGAAAATGAGACTTTCCGTGGTGATGAAGCTTACACCATCGAAGAGATGCTGGAAGATGTTCGGAAAGGAGTGTGGAGCGAACTTTCCTCAAGCTCATCGGTTGATGTTTACCGCAGAAATCTTCAGCGTGCCTATCTGAATCACGTAAAATCTCTGATGGAGAGTGATAATAGTGATGTGGACGGAAGTGACATTAAGCCACTGTTGCGAGAAGAGCTCAGAACGTTGAAAACTGAAGTGGATCGTGCGGTAAACCGAACAGTCGATCGCAGAACAGTTGTTCATCTTCAAGATGTACAGAACCGAATTGAGAATATCCTCGATCCTAAATAGTTAAATCCATCCGTCAGACCGCTCCAAGCGGTCAGTCGGGTAGTTTTTATAGATTTTTTATTAGACCTGTCATGTTTCTAAAACCTGACAGGTTTTTTTGTTTATAAATCGTGGATCAGGAATAGACCAATAGACCTCACACCCTTCGTCCCGACAAAAGCAGTCGGGACACTTCCCTCAAGGGGAGGTAGCTATATTTTAAACTCCATATTTATTTTTCCCATCGCACTTTGCAATCGTTTTTGATACTCCCCGGCCGAAATCTCCACACATCCAAACCGGGCCAGGTGATCGGTGTAGAACTGTGTATCCCAGAGCTCAAATCCGTTCTTTTGCAGAATTTGATGGCAGTGCCAGAGAGCAACCTTGTCTGCTTCTTTATCATTTTTGAACATCGACTCACCGAAGAACGCAGCTCCTAGAGAAACACCGTACAGTCCGCCGGCAAGTTTGCCTTTCTGATTGTACATCTCAACAGAGTGAGCGTGACCGGCAAGATGCAGCACTTCAAACGAATCTATGATCAATTCAGAAATCCATGTAGAATTTCTATTGGCACACTCCTCCATAACTTCGCGAAAGCGAGTGTTGATCCTGCAATTAAACCGGCCCTGACGAATAATACGCTCAACATTTGAAGAGACTTTAAAACGATCCATTGGAATGATACCGCGCTGTCGGGCCGAGTACCACTCGACTGAATTATCATCACGTGACTCACTCATAGGAAAAATTCCCTGGCTGTATGCTTCAAGCAGCGCTTCAGGAGGTATGATTTTTCTTCCGTCGGTATTCATACGCAGAACCGGTCAGTTCGCTTCAAGCGGGCAGACCGTTGATTGATTAAGAAGTTTAAAAATTGATCTGATTTTTTTAACAACTCTCTCCTAGATAAGGAGTACTGCTCATTAAAAGTAAAGCATAGTTTTTGAGACATGGTATGTTTATTCATTACACACCTATAAATCTTGAATAATCTAATATCGAAGAACCTCAGCACAAAACACCGGATAAACATACCATGTCTTTAGCAAAAGTCTCCCCTTGAGAGGAGTGTCCGCTTTAGCGGTCTGACGGTGTCGGGATAAAGTTAATGCCCGTTTTTGTGAATTTTATAGATAAAATAGGGTGGGATATTGAGAGGCTCGAAATCTGTTTCGAAATTACCAAACACCTCCATAACCGGCTTCTTCAGGTGGCCGCTTGTTTGATAAGCGAGGAATTTTCCGTCGTCCTTTAAAATTTTCTTGGTTGCCTTAAGCACCTCAATTTTGCGATCCCAGTCGAGGAATGAGAACGGGATTCCGGAGAGCACATAATCAACATTACCCACAACTTCATCACTTAGAATTGATTCAACATCCCCGGCAAGTATATTGTGTATTTCAACCCGCGGGTCTTTAATTGAATCTTTCAGGGATGAGACAAAATCCTGGTTTGCCTCGATTAAGATCAGCTTTGAACCGGCCGACATGTTTTTGACCAAATAGTGGGTAAATGCGCCATTGCCGGGCCCGTATTCAACCATGGTAAAATCTCTTGTAAAATCGACGTTGGTACAAACCTTTTTAACACAGCGAGGCGAGGTGGGAATGACAGATGCGACATCGCGATCTTTTACAAATGTTTTAAAAAATTCAATTCTTTTACCCATGCAAATGACAAATTTAGAGTTCTTTTTCTAGTGTAGCGATTTGGTCGCGGATACGGGCGGCTTCTTCAAACTCCATATTTTTGGCAGATTGAATCATTGACCCGCGTAAATATTCGAGAAACTTCTCCTTACTTTCAAATGTAACTTCTTTCATGGCCGGATTTGCTCTGTATTGGATGCCATCTTCGGCCACTCTCACCGTCTCCAGGTAATCCTGCTGCTCTTGTTCTGTTGAATCAAGGGTGAAGTCTTGAGTGGAAATCAGTGCCGGATCAACCAGCGGTTTCAGCTCTTTTACAATTGTCTGCGGAGTGATTCCGTGTTCTTCGTTGTACTTTCTTTGAATTTCCCGGCGCCTGTTCGTCTCATCAATTACTTTTTGCATGCTTTTCGTAATCTTGTTGGCGTATAGAATCGCCTTGCCACCAACATTACGAGCAGCGCGACCAACAATCTGAAAAAGGGATGTTTCTGAACGGAGAAAGCCTTCTTTGTCGGCATCGAGAATTGCAACCAGGCTCAGTTCAGGAATATCGATTCCCTCACGCAGCAGGTTAATCCCAACAAGTACTTTGAAATCTCCGCGTCTGAATTTGTATAGTACCTCTACCCGCTGCATGGCATCCAGTTCGCTGTGCATGTAGGCTGCCGGAATGCCGAGATTTTTCAAATATTCACTCAACTCCTCACTGAGTCTCTTCGTCAGGGTAATGCAGAGTACTCGTTCATTTTTCTCGGCCCGTTTTCGGATCTCTTCAAGCAGATCATCGACCTGCGTATCGAGGGGCCGAACTTCAATTTCTGGCTCCATCAATCCGGTTGGCCTAATAATCTGCTCTACATAGATACCATCCGATTTTTCCAATTCGTAATCGCTTGGTGTAGCACTTACAAAAATCGCCTGATTGACCATTGTTTCCCACTCTTCAAAAGTAAGAGGTCTGTTATCCATAGCAGATGGAAGCCTGAAACCATGTTCCACAAGCTCAATTTTTCGTGATCGGTCACCGCCGTACATGGCACCGATCTGAGGTACAGTTTGGTGACTTTCATCCACAACCAGCAGATAGTCATCAGGGAAGTAGTCCATGAGCGTATAGGGGCGTTCTCCCGGTTTACGGGCACTCAGATATCGCGAATAGTTCTCAATTCCGGAGCAGTATCCAATCTCCTGCATCATTTCAATATCAAAAAGAGTGCGCTGTTCGAGACGCTTCGCTTCCAAAAATTTATGTTCATTCTGAAGAACTTCCACCCGCCAATGCATTTCGTCCCGAATCTGCTTGATGGATTCTTCAAGCCGGTTTTGGGTGGTTACATAATGTGAAGCAGGATAAATGCGAAATTCGTCCACATCATCGATGATATCACCTGATTCTACATCAAAAACCTGCATCTTTTCAATTTCATCACCCCACATGGTAATGCGCAAGCCCTCTTCAGAGTAAGCAGGATAGATATCAACCACATCACCTCTCACCCGGAAGGTTCCTCGTGTAAACTCATGATCGCTTCGCCGATAGTGAAGATCTACCAAATCATAGAGAAGCGTATTCCGCGGAATATCCTGTCCCACTTTCAGGTTGATGATCAACTTTTCATATTCCGAGGGTGAACCGATACCGTAGATGCAACTTACTGATGATACAATTATCACGTCCCGCCGGCCGGATAAAAGGGAACTTGTTGCCCGTAATCTCAGTTTTTGAATCTCTTCATTAATGGAGAGATCTTTTTCGATGTACTTATCCTGTGATGAGAGGTAAGCTTCCGGCTGATAGTAGTCGTAATAGGAGATGAAAAACTCCACCCGGTTTTCTGGGAAAAAGTCACTTAACTCTCTATAGAGCTGAGCCGCAAGTGTTTTGTTGTGACTCATCACCAGCGTCGGTTTCTGCACGTTTTCAATCACACCGGCAACTGTACGGGTTTTGCCCGATCCGGTGATTCCTAAAAGTGTTTGAAATTTGTCGTTGTTATGAACGCCCTCGGTAAGTTCCTCGATGGCATTCGGCTGGTCGCCGGCCGGTTCCCAGGGAGAGTGAAGCTTAAATTTTGACATAAACCAAAGATAACAATGTGATTCGCCGTTTAAAACAAATAGATGGCAAAATCATTCTTTATTGCGCAATTTTACAGTAATTAGGGTACTTTTAGCTCTTCTTGTGTTCGATCAGAAATTTTAACAACTCAGTACAATGTCCGACCAAAACCATTTAAGGAAACAACGCGACCAGATTGATGATATTGATAACCAGATATTAGATCTGCTGCAACAGCGTAACCGTGTTGTTCAGGATGTCATTCAAACCAAAGTTGAAAAGCAGTTACCGGTTTTCGTAGCCGGGCGCGAAGATGAAAAAACCAAGGCATTTCGAGAAAAAGCGACAGAAAGAGGCATTGACCCGGATTGGGCCGAGGATTTCTTGAGAATGGTGATGGCCTCATCAAGGGCAGCCCAGTCAGCAAACACTTTTCCGCGATCAACTAAAGAGCCGAAACACATTCTCTATGTTGGCGGTGAGGGCGGAATGGGGGCGCTATATCGAAAGTTCACGGAAAATAGCGGGCATACTGCTTACTCCATAGATAAAGGCAACTGGTATCAGCTCGAGGAGATTGCACCAAAACTGGACATGGTTATTGTGACGGTTCCGATCAGGGTAACGGAAGATGTGATCAGAAGACTGTCACCCAAATTAAAACCGGAAACGATATTGGCAGATTTTACATCTAATAAGTACGAACCGCTGAAAGTGATGCTGGATGCGCATTCAGGTCCGGTTGTCGGGCTCCACCCGATGCACGGGCCATCGGTTCCAAATCTGTCGAAACAGCTGATGGTGTTTTGCTCGGGTCGTGACTCTGAGCAAGCTGACTGGTTTAAAGAGCAGTGTCGGTTGTGGGGCATGCGGGTGATCGACGCGGAACCGGAAAAACACGATCATGTAATGAACCTGGTTCAGGGTTTGAGGCACTTTGTAGCGCTGCTGCACGGTTCTTTTATGAAAGAGTACGATTTAAAACCGGAGGAGATGCTTGAGTACTCCAGTCCGATCTACCGAGCTGAACTGATGATGACCGGACGAATTTTTGCCCAGGACGCTGAGCTCTATGCAGATATCGTGTTTGCAAACAGAGAGCGCCGCGAACTGCTTCTTACATTTTTTAATCACCAGAAAAAGCTGATGGAGATGGTTGAACAGGATGACAAAGCCGGATTTATCAAAGAGTTTGAATCGGTTACCGATTACTTCGGCAGTTTTGCTTCTCAGGCCTTGAAAGAGAGTGGATATCTGATTAATCGATTGGCGGATCGTTTTTCTTGAGATGTACTTTGCAACGGTCGCCTGATCGGTTGAATTGTTTCTCGCGGGGATAAATCCCGCGCTCGGTTGTAGTACAATGTGCAAGGATTTGACTCAAAATAGTAAAGCCCCAAATCTGGGGCTCAATATGCGAGACGGTCATTTATGGCCGGGGATAGATTTGATTCGCTGAATATCACGCGGGGATAAATCCCCGGCTCGCATGTGAAACCCATGAATGGGTTTATGAGCTAAATAAAATAATGGAATAACTCTTTATTGAGACTATGCCATGCAAGCAAATCATTCATAGCGGGGAAGAAATATTACTTATTGATGTTATGTTTTCGCAACAGCCCCTTCTCTTCCTCTTCGAAGCTATAATATTTGTGATGTACTTTTTGTCGAGATATATATTCTTTAACCTTTTCCAAGTTTGATATACTAACGCTAAAAGCGCTATATCCACCTTGCCATTTAAATATATTGTCATTGAAAAATTGTTCATTGATCCATCTGGATGAACTTCCTTTTATCTTGTGCATTGCATTGCTCAAAGAAATGGTGGCTGGGAGCATCATTAAAATATGAATGTGATCACTCATTCCGCCAATTTTAAGAATCGGAATTTCCAAGTTGCGACCAATCCCTGAAATATAATTGTAGATTGGTTGTTCAAAATCAGACTTAATTAAAGATTGTCTGTTTTTTGTGCTAAATACAATGTGTAGGTGATTAATTACAAAACTGTTCATGCCTTTCAATTTTAGTTCCTTTTTAAGTAAGACAAGATTTAAAGGATAGCCTTACAAGTAAGAGAAGAATTTTAATGAGTGATATGCTTTGAAAAGCCCCAGGTTTGGGGCTATAAATACGAGCCGGTCATTTATGGCCGGGGATAGATTTAAGTCGCTGAATAATACGCGGGGATAAATCCCCGGCTCGCTTATGAAACCCATGTTTGGGTTTTGTATTAATAAAAGCTGACAGCGTCTGTTTTCTCGCAGAGTTGCGCAGATTTCCTCGCGGGTTTTCGCAGAAAAAAACTTTGTGCTCCTTAAAGTTTCCGTTCTTCCGTGGCAGATTAAATTAGAGATGGTCACAAAGGCAGAATTTCAAGAAGGGAGCGTAGATAAAATAAAAGCCCCACAACTGTGGGGGTAAATACGCGAGCCTGCCTGCGCTATCAACGTCGCTAAAGCTTCGAAGACAGGCCGGTCATTCATGGCCGGTCTCAATTGTGAATCACCGAAAGATCAGTTTGAGCTATAATTTAGTATTATATAGCTACTTTCCACCCGCTGCCTGTAGATCGATAATGCAGTTTTCATCCAGTTCTGGGATTGTCCCTCCAAAAATATTGCCGAAAAGATCTGCATTGCGGAATGCATAGTACATCAGGCATTGATCATCGTCGCAATGGCGTCCGTTCTCCGTATCCTGGTGATTGGTTTGCATCTCCACACCATTATTCACCAAACCCATAATGTGGCCAAATTCATGTCTCATCACAATCGTCTCCACAGTCTCTTTTGAAGGGCTGCCAATTCCGCTGCTGACCTCATCAAACTTTGGGCCAAAAAGAGCCATTGAAGTGTTAAAGTGAGCAATTCCAAGGACATTACTTTCGCTAAACTCTCCGTCTAAAATAATGAAATAAGCTGCGATCTGGTTTTCTGATGAGAACTGTGATCTATACTCTCTTTCAAGATCCCGTACTTCATTAGCCGTATAGGAACTTTGCCCTGCTGCGGGAATCTCTTCAGGTTCCATAATTGTAATGGAGGACTTATTAAGGCGCTCAGTCAGAAAAGATTCTAAATTGTTGATGGCATTTTGCGTAGGCTCAAATCCCTGCATGTATTGAACCTGAACAATCAAGCGTTCAAACTCTTCATCGGTCAAAAATTCGGTGGCAGACTGGCCGGGATTGATCTCATGATTGAACGAAAATTCGTTTCCGTCTGTATCAGTTAAAGAACCGGAATCACATGAAGTGAGGAGTAGTAAAAGCGTTATTGTCAAAGATAAAACGTATCGAATTTTCATCAGGATTGATCTATGATTTATTTCGAATTATTCTATTTTAATGATCAAAAGCTACAAATGTTTCCTGCAGAATAAGTTAACGGGTCAAAATAATATAAAGTTCAAAAATATCAGGTATGAAGGAGTTGGTAATTGTTGAAGCAGATTTGAATAATCCCAAGCATGCGGAGGCTTTATTGTTTAGTACCGATCAGTATGCCAGGGATCCAATGGGTATTAAGCGTTCGATGGACGAGAGTGTAAAAAAGGTGTTGATTAAACGTTTAAAAGAGTTTCCGTCCTATATAGGATTTCTGGCTTTTATGGATGATCAACCTGCCGGAGTGGCCAACTGTGTGTACAGCTTTTCTACATTCAAAGCACAAAAGGTGATTAATATCCACGATCTGGCAGTCAATCCACAGTTTCGCGGAAAAGGAATAGGAGAGGCACTGTTGGCAGAAATTGAACGAAAGGCGGAGAATGAGAACTGCTGTAAAGTTACGCTTGAAGTTCGGGAAGATAATCGCGCCCGAAACCTCTATGAACGTGCCGGTTTTTCCTATGGAGAGCCAAGAATGTTCTTTATGGAGAAGGAAATTTGAATTAGCCACGGAAAGCACAGACTTTTCAGTGTCAATCCGTGGTTCCGTGGCAAAATGGGAAGACGATTATCATCTACTCTTCAATATACATAAACCGAATTGCCTGTCCGCCCCCGGGAGCAAGTTTTACGGTGAGTTCAGTCTCTGAGTCCACTTCCATCTCTTCAACTACAAATCCGTATGGGTTGGTGTCCCAATCCGCATCGTCACTGTCGCGGTAAATTTGCGCGATGTAGGAGTCACCTTCATTCAGGAAATTAAGTGTAAATGTAAATTCACGTGACTCTTCATCTGTGATGCTTCCCAAATACCAATCTTCACTGTTTCGGTCTTTTCGAATGGTGGTTATATATTTCCCAATCTCGCCATTCAGCACTTTGGTATCATACCAGTCAACCGGTACATCTTTGATGAACTGAAGCGCATCAGGCCTTTCCTCGTAATTTTCAGGCAGATCAGCAGCCATGTGCAGTGGGCTGTAGATCGTTACATAAAGTGCTAACTCTTTGGCCAGGGTGTGATTTACACGATTGTCGGGCCTGTATTCATCAAAGAAGAGATCTACAATTCCCGGTGTGTAATCAAAAGGTCCTGAAAGGCTCCTGTGGTATGGGAGAATAGTTACATGATTTGGCGGGTTTCCGGGACCGTCCCAGACATCATCACCGCCACCCCAGGCGTTATATTCTTGGCCACGGGCAACTTCTCGCGTCATTAAATTTGGCCAGGTTCGGCGAAGGCCGGTGTCCTTAACCCCTTCGTGTACATTGAGAGAAATTTTGTGCTCTGCAGCCAGTTCAACAACTTTTTGGTGATGGCGTACCATATGCTGTCCGTGATGCCATTCGTAGTTTTTATTGCCTAATTCATCCGTCCAGAATATCTCCTGGCCGTGCCCGACATATCCGGTTTTAACAGCGCGAATACCAAGATCTTCGTAGAGTTGAAATGCCTCCTCCATTTGCCCTTCGTAATGCTCTACCGAAGCGGATGTTTCATGGTGTCCCATCAGCCTCAACCCGTTGTCGAGAGCGTATTGGGCTACACCTTCCAGGTCAAAATCATCGAGCGGTTCGGTAAAATCAAAAACAACTCCATCTGCAAACCAGTCGCCGTCCCAGCCCGGATTCCATCCCTCAACCAAAACGTGATCAAACCCATGCTCAGCGGCAAAGTCTATATAGCGCTTTGCGTTCTCGGTTGTGGCGCCATGTATTGGCCCGGGTCCCCAGGTGGATTTGTCGAGGTGCATTTCCCACCAGATCCCAACATATTTAGAGGGCTCAATCCAGGATGTATCTTCAATTTTGTTCGGTTCATTCAGGTTCAGGACCAGGTAGGATTCCACCAGGTCTCCGGCCTTTTCACCGATTTGCAGTGTTCTCCATGGGGTTACGAACGGAGTGGATGCTCGCACCAGAACATCATCGTACCAGGGGGTTAGGTTGGCTTTTAGTTGATTGTTGCCGGTGTGCTCAATATTCATGGTGGCATAGTCAACCAGTGCCGCTTCGTGCAGTGCCAGGTGTAGACCGTTATCGGTTTTCATGGTGAATGGAGTAACTACAGTATCCACCTCTGCCAGTGCCGTGTTTTTTACTAAATACTCGTAACGGTTCCACTGATACGCGGCAATCCACCAGCTGTCGTGGTCGCCGGTCATGTTAAATTCGGTGAGTTCATCCATAATGTTGAACTCCTGAAGGCCGGGCTGTTCCGGGAACTCGTATCGGAAACCTATTCCATCATCAAAAGCACGAAAAACAATGGTAAGCTTTCGGTTTGGCTCTTCAATTTCGCGCAGGTTTACCTTTAGTTCATTGTAGTTATTTCGAATTTCCTCTTTTTCACCCCAAACCTGGGTCCAGGTTTCGTCAAAAGAGTTGATTTGGGTGGATTCAATTTCAAACTGATCATTTAAACCGGGCATATCCTGGAGCTCAAAACCCAGTCTTGATGCACTGATTACAGGAACATCATTGTGATTGACAGTATAGTACGGAGTTCCGTCATGTAGCAGAAACTCAATAGTATTCACGCCACCGGGAGACTCAACGGTAGTATGTTGTTGGGTGCAGGACATTGTAAATACTGAAAGTATAAAGAGAGTCAGAATCAGAGTCGGACGCATAATCACTGGATTGGATTTAATGAATTTTATCTTTTTAAAATAGCGTATTTTGAAGTGCTTTATAAACTGCATTTGGGCTGAATGGAAGCAATAGAAGCGTGTTAATGATCCATTTAATTATCTGAAATAGATTCCGTAACTTTGAATGCTGTTTAAATACGTATACATGCAGTAAGGTTAAATCTGATAAAACAATCGATTCCTTACAGTAACTATTGAAATCTTAAGAACTTAATTCGACATGGCAAAAGAATTCGACGTTTGTGTAATCGGAAGTGGACCGGGTGGTTATGTAGCTGCTATTCGCGCTTCCCAACTGGGCTTTAAAACTGCAATTGTTGAGAAAAGATTTTTGGGCGGGGTGTGCCTGAATATTGGTTGTATTCCAACCAAGGCGCTGCTTCGTTCAGCTGAAGTGGTCGAAACCGTTTCACACGCTTCTGATTATGGCGTGGATGTAAAAGAATTTTCTCCTAATTTTGAAAATATCATCAAAAGAAGCCGCGGAGTTGCCGACAAGATGAGCAAAGGCGTTCAGTTTTTGATGAAAGCCAATAAAATTGAAGTTCTGAACGGAACCGGCGTATTCAAATCGAATAAAGAGCTGGTTATTCAGGATGATAAAGGAAAAGAGCAGGAGACTGTAAAGGCGAAAAACTTCATCATTGCAACAGGTGCTCGCCCGCGACAGCTTCCAAATCTGGAGATCGACGGAAAAATGATCATCGACTCCGAAAAAGCGATGCAGCTTGAGAAGCAGCCAAAGAAAATGGTGATAATCGGCGCCGGCGCTATTGGCGTTGAGTTTGCCTACTTCTACAACTCTATAGGTACGGAAGTAACATTGGTAGAGCTGCAGAAGACACTGGTTCCTGTTGAAGACAAGGATATCGGAAAAGAGCTTGGCAAAATCTACAAGAAGAAAGGAATTAACATCCTTACTGAAAGCTCTGTTGAAAAAGTAGAGAAGAAAGGTAAAGGCGTAAAAGTGACCATAAAGACCAAGAAAGGAACCGAAGAAGTTGAAGCCGATGTGGTTCTTTCTGCTGTTGGTGTTACCGGAAACATTGAGGATATCGGTCTTGAAAAAGCCGGTGTGAAAACCGAAAAAGGCGCTATTAAAGTAGACACGAGCACTTACAAAACCGATGCTGACGGTATTTATGCCATCGGTGATGTGATTGGTGCTCCATGGTTGGCTCACAAAGCTTCACACGAAGCAACTGTCTGTATTGAACAGCTGGCCGGCGAAAATCCACACCCAATCAACTATAACAACATTCCCGGATGTACTTATTGTGAGCCTCAAGTAGCATCTGTCGGTTTGACCGAGGAGCAGGCAAAAGAGGAGGGATACGATGTGATGATCGGTAAGTTCCCATTCTCTGCAAGCGGTAAAGCTTCCGGGCTTGGTCATGAAGAAGGATTTGTGAAAGTAGTTTTTGACTCTAAATACGGTGAGTGGCTCGGTTGCCACATGATCGGTTCACACGTTACCGAACTGATCGCAGAGGCGGTTGTGGCACGTGATCTGGAAACAACCGGACACGAAATCATCAGTGCGGTTCATCCCCATCCAACCATGAGTGAAGCAGTAATGGAAGCTGTAGCTGAGGCCTATGGAGAAGGAGTTCACTTAGGATCAAAACCGAAGAAGAAATAGGCGCTGATTTAGCGTAGAAATATATTTCACGGATCAGGTCTGTGAATAAATTTTTTAAAGGCAGGTTTAGCGACCTGCCTTTTTTTATGCGGTAACTATTTTAGATAAAAAGGTGGTAAATTATGAATAGTACATTTTCTCTTTACAATTGATTGCTAAGTTGATTTAAGAGGGAAAAGAATACATAACAAGCTGTGAATGAAAATATGAGAGGTTTGATATGGAAGCACCAAAAAGAGAACCTGGAAGAGTTGGGAATAAAAAATCAGAACTGGATCTCAGAAATTACTACACTATTCTTTTAGAAACGGGACTTATCCTTACACTGGTGATATTTATTATTCTCTTCCGCATTGATTTTGCGCCGACTGATAATGATGATCATCTTGTTATTGAAACGCAGGAAGAGGTGATTATGGAGGAGATTGTGCAAACCCGCCAGCAGCCGGAAATACCGCCTCCACCGCGACCTCCGGTTCCGGTTGAGGTTCCAAATGATGAGATCATCGAAGATATCCATATCGATATAGATTCTGAGTTGGATATTTTCTCCGAAAGCAGACTCCCGCCTCCTCCACCACCATCTGCAGATGCAGAAGCTGAAGAGGAAGAAGAGGATTTTTTTGTATTTGTTGAGGAGATGCCCAAAATGAAAGGGGATTTGATGGAATTACAGGCAAAAATAAGATATCCGGAAATGGCACGAAGGGCCGGTATTGAAGGGCGCGTTCATATTCAGTTTATCGTCAATGAATTGGGGCAGGTCGAAGATCCAAAAGTGGTACGCGGAATTGGTGGTGGTTGCGATGAAGAAGCCCTAAGAGTAGTTCGGCAAGCTGAGTTTACCCCGGGCCTACAGCGAGGTAAGCCGGTCAGAGTTCAGTACTCACTACCTATATTCTTTAAGATCAAAGAGTAGAAAAGATCAAAATAATTAGTGTGAAGGTTATCTGCCGGAAAGATTGATTATGCAGAATTTTAATTATCTTTCCGGCTATGATGAAGTACATAGATGTATATGATCTGGGCAAAGTTTCCTACCATCCTGCATGGGATCTGCAGAAAGAGCTGCAAAATGGATTGATTACTCAAAAGAGATTAATCCGTGACGGTTTATTGGATGAGTATAAACATAATGACATGCTCCTGTTAGTTGAGCATCCACACGTATATACGCTCGGAAAGAGTGGAAACTCCTCTCACTTGCTGAAAGCCATCGAAGAACTCGCTCAGATTGACGCGGAATATATTGAAATTGATCGCGGTGGTGATATCACATATCATGGTCCGGGACAAATTGTTGGCTATCCAATTCTCGATTTAGACAGGCACTTCACTGATATTCACAAATATCTGAGATTCCTGGAAGAGGTAATTATTCGAACCTGTGCAGATTATGGTATTGAAGCCGGAAGAATTGATGGCCTAACAGGCGTATGGGTAGGTCAGCAGAAGATCTGTGCCATGGGAATTCGTTGCTCCAGATGGGTTACCATGCATGGATTCGCATTCAATGTGAATACGGATCTTACCTACTTTGATCACATTGTACCCTGTGGTATTAGTGATAAAACGGTTACCAGTCTTTCCGATTTGACCGGAGAATTGATTGATCCGGAATATGTGAAAGAGTGTTTGATGAAACACTTTAGTGATGTTTTTAACATTGCAATAAATCCAAAGGTGCAAAAACCTGAACCCGAGCAACAATTTTCTTACCTTAAGTCACTTAAATAAAAAGCCAAATAGCGGCGAAGATTGAACGCACTATGATTAAAGAACTTGAAATAATCGACAAAGAAGGACCTGCCAACAGACGGCCTGACTGGTTACGAGTGAAATTACCATCAGGTGAGAAGTTTAAAGAGGTATCTCAGACTATTCGCGACAATAACCTAAACACCGTTTGTTCCGAGGCACGCTGCCCTAATATGGGTGAATGCTGGGGTGCCGGAACAGCAACCTTTATGATCTTAGGAGATGTCTGTACTCGCTCTTGCTCATTCTGCGCAGTTAAAACAGGCCGGCCGGTTCAGGGATTAGACTGGGATGAGCCACGCCGTGTAGCAGATGCTGCCGCTAAAATGAAATTGAAACACGTAGTTCTTACCTCTGTTAACAGGGATGAGCGAAAAGATGGCGGAGCGCCAATTTTTGCAGAGTGTCATAAAGTTATTCGCGAAATGATTGATGGAGTTACTATAGAGTCGTTGATTCCTGATTTTCGTGGTGCGTGGGATGCTCTCCAAATAGTAATAGATACGCCACCGGATGTTCTGAGTCACAACCTTGAAACCGTTCCAAGACTTTACAGAACTGTTCGACCGCAAGCCAAGTATGAGCGTTCTTTAGAACTTCTGAAACGAGTTCGTGCACAGGGTGTTCGCTCAAAAACCGGAATTATGGTTGGTTTGGGAGAAACACGTGAAGAGGTGATCGAGCTGATGCAGGATTGTGTAGATCACGATGTGGATGTTCTCACAATTGGTCAATACATGCAGCCAACAAAAATGCACCATCCTGTTGTGGAATGGGTTCATCCCGATCTGTTTGCTGAATACAAGGAGATTGGTGAAAAATTAGGTATTGAACATGTAGAAAGTGGTCCGCTCGTACGTTCATCATACCATGCAGAGCGCCACGTTTAGTTATTCTGATAAGTGATTTCTTGATAAAATAGGCTAAAAATAAACCCTGATCTTTAGGAACCGCTTCCATGTTGTCCATACTTGTTGTTTTTATTCTCTGCTATCTGATTGGAGCTATTCCTAGCTCTCTATGGATGGGTAAAATATTTTTCAAAGTTGATATCCGTGACCATGGAAGCGGGAATGCCGGGGCAACCAACACATTCAGAATACTTGGATGGAAAGCAGGTACAATAGTCCTTCTGTTTGATTTTGGAAAAGGTCTTTTCTCCACACTGGTTGTCAGTCAATTAGCGTACAGCATAGGAGATGGACCAATAAGTTTTTACCAAAACTGGGATGTAGATGCCATGCTGCTAATTCTGTCGGGAACGGGTGCAGTTATAGGCCATATGTTTCCTGTATATGCTAATTTTAAAGGAGGTAAAGGTGCTGCTACAGCTTGTGGAATGCTATACGGTATCGAACCGGTATCCATCAGTATTTCTTTGGGACTTTTCCTGATCTTAATGTTTAGCACCAGATATGTTTCAGTTGGTTCTATTTTTGCAGCTTTGATATACCCATTTTCACAGCTCACGTTGAGATACGGATTTGGCTGGGATATCGATGGCAGTATCATTCTGTTTAGCAGTGCAATTGCACTTGGCATCGTCATCAAGCATAAAGGAAATATAAAGCGTCTTCTAAACGGTACGGAAAACCGTATAAAATCATTTAAGCCGTCTAGCGGTAAATTAAAGCAAAATGAGTCATAGAGTGGGAAAAATAAGCATCATAGGGGCAGGCAGTTTCGGAACAGCGATTGCCGTTGTATTAGGAGGTAAGAAATATTCTGTATCTATCTGGGCTCGTGAAGAAGAGGTTGTCGATGGAATAAATACAAACAAGTATAACCCTTCTTATCTGACAGATGTAAAATTACCCGATTCAATACAGGCAACGAAATCTCTGGAAAATGCAATAAAAGATTCAGAAATGATTGTATTTGCCACGCCTTCGCATGCACTTCGAGAAGTAGCTGAAAAGGTGAAGCCCTTCTTAAATGGAAAAGAGATAATAGTAAGTATTGCAAAAGGGATAGAAAAGGACAGCTTTATGACACCATCACAGATATTGGTGGATGTTTTATCGGAGGTTGTTTTAGAAGATCAGATTGGGGTGCTCACCGGGCCCAGTCATGCCGAAGAGGTGGCACTGCTAAAGCCAACTACAGTCGTTTCTGCTGCATATTCGAAAAGAGTAGCTCGTATTATACAAGAGACGTTTATGACATCCCGTTTTCGCGTCTATCTCAACAATGATATTATTGGTGTTGAAATTGGAGGTGCAGTAAAAAATATCATGGCTATAGCTGCTGGAATCGTTGATGGTGCAGAGCTGGGGGATAATGCAAAAGCTGCTCTAATGACGCGCGGACTGCACGAGATGAAACGCATGGGAGCTGTACTGGGTGCGTCAATGGATACGTTTGCAGGGTTAACCGGAATGGGAGATATGATAGTGACATGCACAAGTCAGCACAGTCGAAACCGGTTTGTTGGATTTAATATTGGGCAGGGTAAGAGCCTGGAAGAGATCACATCGGGTATGAATATGGTGGCTGAAGGTGTAAAAACAGCTGAATCCGTTTGCCAGTGGGCTAATAAAAATAGAGTGGAAATGCCGATAACTCATGCTGTATACAAAGTACTATTCGAAAATATTCCTCCGGCTGAAGTCGTTGAAGACCTGATGACCAGGAATCCTAAAGAGGAAAAAATGATTTAGGTACTCCTTAGTTAGTTCATTGAACACGTTATCAGTAACATCAGATAAGTATTATGAAACTGCCGAATGGTGAGATTGTCATCTCAGACATGAACCCCTCCGATCTGCGACATTTAGTTCAAACCGGCGAAG
Source organism: uncultured Rhodohalobacter sp. (assembly GCA_964535495.1). Lineage (GTDB taxonomy): Bacteria > Bacteroidota > Rhodothermia > Balneolales > Balneolaceae > Rhodohalobacter. Next base: position 674 of record CAZHUP010000035.1, on the reverse strand, counting down.
GTACATTTTTAGAGTTTAAAAAAACCGTACCTACTCCAAACAAAATTGCCAGAGAAATTGCAGCATTTGCCAATACATCCGGTGGCACAATACTTATTGGAGTTCAAGACAATAAGCAGATTTCCGGTATAAGGGCCTACTTTGAGGAGGAGTACCTGCTACAGGAGGCGGCTCAAAAGCTGTGCGTGCCATCGGTTGAAATTTATATTGAACTGGTACATTTGCCCGATGCAGATGTTATGGTTGTACGAGTTCCGGAATCAACCCGGAAACCGGTCTACCTGAAGGGGAAAAAGAAACGTCAGGTTTTTGTTCGATTTCAGGACGAAAGCGTACTGGCGAGTGATGAGCAAACGGAAATTCTGAAGCAACAGTATTCAGAGGCCGGTGTTACTTTTGAGTACGGAAAAAATGAACAGATGCTGTTCCGCTATTTGAATGAATACGGGGAGATCAATGTTCAGAAGTTCTCTGAGCTCATTAACGTAACGAGTTATCGTGCGTCCAAAATTCTTGTTAATTTAGTGAGTGCCGGAATTCTGAAACTGTTCAGAAAATCGGAGAAGGATTATTTTACCTTTGCAAATCCTGTGAAATAACTGCAAAATTTGTTTTATATATGGCTATAGAAGATGAAAATTTAGACGACGTTATCGCATCTCTGATTGACGAAG
>CAZHUP010000034.1:0-19406 GCA_964535495.1 uncultured Rhodohalobacter sp. | reverse complement strand
TCACTCCATCATGAAGATCAACAAAATATTTAACGATCGCCAAACCAAGTCCTGTGCTCTTCTCTCCCGAAGTTCCGCCGGTTGGCGTTGATGTGCCATTCTGAAACAGTTCGGAAACTGCACCTTCGTCCATTCCAACACCGCTGTCTTCAACTTTCAACTTTAATTTACCGTCAGTCAGCTCAATAGCTCCCCGCACCTGACCACCCGACTTTGTGAACTTAATAGCGTTGGATAACAGATTTCCATAAATCTGTTCAAATTTATCTTTGTCAATGCAAACCGTCTCATCTGCTTGCAGGCCAATTTTTAAGTCCACATTTTTTGACTTGGCCACAGGCTGATAAAGTCGCCTCATCGACTCTGAAACTTCACTCAGATTCACTTCTTTCGAGTTTAGCGTAAATCCTTTCGACTCTATCAGAGAATAACTTAAAATTTCATCAACCATATGATTTAGCTGCAAGGCACTCTGTTCCAGCAGTTCAATCATCTCCGCCTCTTCATCACCCTCAACAATTTCACTCAGCATGTTACTCATGCCAATGATACCGTTAAGCGGGGAACGCATATCGTGACTGAGCATTTTCATCAATTTTAATTTGTGCTCATTTAACTCCTGAAGCTCACTGTTTTGTTTACGAAGCTCCAGGCGTGCCATTACTTCATCTGCAATAATTTTCAGATGGTCAATTTGCTCGTCAGACATTTTTCTCTCTTCATAGTCTAACACACAGAGAGCTCCTACTGCATATCCTTCGGAATTGAGCAACGGCGCACCTATATAATATCTCAGATAGGGAGCCCCTTTTACGTAGTCAAAATCTTTAAACCGATCGTCTTTAGCCAGATTCTGTACTTCAAGTATTTTTTCACTTTTTATTGTGTACTGGCAAACGGTCACATTTCTTGGCACCTCACGAGTATTCTCTTCCATCCCGTGGATCGCTTTCGCCCACTGCCGATTTTTGTCTATCAGATTAACCCGCGCTATGGGTGCGTTGCATAGATTTGCAGCAAGTCTCGTAAGATCATCAAACTCCTTCTCCGGTTCTGTATCCAGAATGGAGTACGAATGCAGTGCATCCAATCTTTTTTTCTCAAAGTCGGCTAAGGGTTTTGCCATCCTGTAATTACTGAACTTTTTCTGTCTGTAGTACTTTTTTCAATTCGGTAAAGGTAATAGGCTTCACCATATAGCTCAAATACTCCGTTTCGTCTGCCTGTTTTCGATGATAGTCATCTGAGTTACCTGTAATGTAAATTACCGGCACATCTCTTTTTTCCTGAACTTTTTTTACAACATCAATTCCTGAAATTCCGGCTCCCAGAAAAATATCCACGAGCATTAGATCCGGTTCAAAGTCCACAATAGTTTCAAGTGCCTTTTCGCCGGTATGAGCTTTTTTAACTTCCGTATAACCAATTTTCTTCAACATTATTTCGAGGCTGAGAGCCAGGATCATGTCATCTTCTATAATTAATACTCGCATAACGCTTTATGAATAATCTTTGATTTTTTAATTAAATAGTGAGCTCTGTTCAGATGTGAGTGAGCTGCTGGAGCCTTTTACATCTAACTGCTCAAACTCAATAGCCAGGCGGCTTATGCCATTGTTACTAACCTCCATCTTGCCGTGTAGTTGTGACAAAAAGATACTGATCAACAAACTCGGAAATGATTCCACTTCTCCATTTCGCTCAAATAACTCTGTATTGATCGCATCTCCTTCAAATACAAGCTCAAGGTTGTTCTGTTGTTTTTGCAAAATAACTTTCAGGTTGCGCCCATCCGGATGATTTGAAAATACGATATTCATCAATTCGTTCACAGCCAAACCGAGCGGAACAGCTTGATTCAAATTGAGGATAACCGGTTTGGCCTCAACAGTAATATTCAGTTCATCAGATTCTGTTAATCCCTTCTGCGGCAAGGCCTCCATGATCGTGTTCAGATATTCATCAAATCTGATACTAACCATACTTTCGCTGCTGTATAAGTTTTCATGTATCTTAGCGATAGAGAAAATCCGGCTGCGAATATCGTTCAATTTATTATCAACATTCGCATCTCCCTCTTCCATAATCTGCAAATCGATCAAGCCGGCCATAACGGCAAGATTATTTTTCACCCTGTGATGCACTTCCTGCAGTAAAATCTCTTTCTCATTTAATGATCTCTGAAGATCTACCTCCATCTTCTTCTGATCGGTCAAATCAACATAAATTACATATGCGGCCACAACTTCACCTTCGTGAATAATGGGTATTGCACTCATCAAAATAGATAGCTTTTCTCCGGATTTAGTATACCGTTCAACTTCTGATGTATAAGATTGACCTGAAAAAACTTTTCTACTGATCTCCTGAGCGTCGATAAGATTCTCACCTTTTATCAACAGTTTGTGTACATTTTTTCCTACGGCTTCAAGTTTGGTATGACCATACAGTTCGGTAAAACTGTTATTGATCTTAACAATTTTATCTTCAGGGCTAAACATGGCCATCGGCAGCGGAGAGCTCTCAAAAAGCTGGGAGAGCATATCGTAGTTTTTGTCCTTCTCCTTCTCGATGGCAACCAAGTCGGTCACATCCATCCCCGTACCAACAATAAATTCTCCTTTTTCTGTACTGAACCTGTTGGCCAGCATATGATAAACTCTGATACCGTTTGTTTTAGATATCACCTTCGACACTATGTGAGTTGAACCATCCTCGAAAGCATCTTCTATGGAGTTGATGATTTTTTCATGTTCATCTTCCGGAAAGTAGAATAGTGCATTATTCGATTCTATCTCTTCAGGTGAGTATCCGAGGTCATCAATAAAGGCTTCGTTATACCTTAAGATGTCCATTTCCTTATTTATCACATAAAAGGTGCCCGGAATACTGTTAATAACTGCTTCAGTAAATTTTTTCTCGTGTTTGAGATTAATCAAAGCTTCTTTCTGCTTAGAAATGTCTCTAAACGTATTTAACGAGCGCAGTTCGCCATCTTCATTTTTATAGAGAACAGAAGATGACTCTACAGTGAGTGCCCTTCCGTCTTTATGCTTATATACTTTCTCACCCTCATAAAAGGATTTCTTCTCTCTTATTCTATGTGCTTTTTGGTTAACAGGGTGATTCAAATCCATTACAATCTCTCTTCCACCCTCAATTAACTCTCGTTTTGAGTATCCCAGTATCTCACAAGCTGAAGGATTAGCATCGAAAATTTCTCCGTTTGGCGATGAGATGATTATACCGGACAATGAATTTTTAAACTGTTGAGTATATCTCTCCTGCGACTCTCTCAAAGCCCGAACAACACTCATGTTTTTGCTAACGTCTTCAAAAAAGACAAGCACACAGTTCTCCTCACTATCCAGCGAAGAGATCGTCAGTTTACACCAATTTTTTTTCGGGAAGTTTTTTTCATCGGGACATGGCATGGTGAGTTCAAATCCGGCTCTTTCACCATCAAAAACTTCTCGCATACCAAAAATAATTTTCAGGGCATAGTCATCACCATCCACAACAGCTTTTTGGCAATGTTCAAAATAGTTACTCCCCGGTTGCGCTAAACCGAGTTTATGGAAAGTCTCTTTTGCGCTCGCCCAGATAATATTGGTCGAGATAATTTTACCGTTTTCGTCTACAATGGCTGCCGCACCCGGTAGCGCATTAAAAACGGCACTCTTTAAGTCATTCATTTCTTGGAACTTATTATATTTCTCACTCTAATCTATTTCAATTCCTATAAGATATAATTGATAAAGGAATTAAATAAGACGTTGAACACTTAAATTCCGGGTCGGTAAATAGACGTAGATCTAACAATTAGATTCTGCTGATTACACTTATGACGAAAAGTCGGGCTCGTAAGTTTCCCCATTCATTACTTTTTTGACAGCTTTTATAAATTCCTGGCGGGTTGGATCACTTGAAATGTAGCCGTTGATTCCCTTTTCAAATAGTGGAGAAATAAGCTCCTGAGACTGGTAGATATGCAGAGCCAGAACTTTAGCTGATGGATAAGTTTCTTTTAGATTTTCAATAATTTTAAATGCAGATCTCTCAAAATCCATCAAATCAATCAAGATAAGAGTGGCTTCGGTATCTGAACCCAGTTTGAATAAATCCTTGTAAGAAACTACATCTACCAAAACAGACTCATCATACTCTTCCTTGATGAGACTCTCGAAATGACTCGCCCGTGGCGTTCGCTCTGCAACGATTATGATATGTGCGCTCCCCGACTTCATTTAATATTAATGTATACAGAGTAGTCCAAAAGCGATATTCGTACAAAAGCTTAAAATACGTCCTTATTCATACGTATTATCACCTAAGGTAAATACAAGCTATTCTCCTTTACCGGATGAAATAAGGTTATGCTGGAATGCATACTTAACCAAACCGGCTGTGTTTCTGGCTCCGGTTTTCTGCAGTAAATTTCGCCTGTGTGCATCAACCGTTCTGGAGCTTATATAGAGCTTCTCTGCGATTTCCTGATTGGTATGCTCCTGAACAATTAATTCAAGTATTTCCAACTCTCTGTCAGTAATATGAATCGGATCGGGGTCCGTCGATTTGCCTTTTCCTTTCACGAGATCCATCATAATACTCTCGGTGGCTTCATCACTAAAGTAGTGTCTGCCCTCCATAATGGCATCAATGGCATCCTTAAGTTCTTTTCTGCCTGCACTTTTCATGATATAACCGGATGCGCCGGCCTGGATCATCTGACGGATATGCAGATCATCGTTACTCATCGTCAATGCCAGTACCTTCACGTCGGTGTACTCTTCTTTTATCTTTTTTGTGGCTGTAATGCCGTCCATTTTAGGCATATTAATGTCCATCACTACGATGTCCACTACCTCATTTTTGAGTTTTTCCAGTGCTTCTTCGCCGTTCTCTGCCTCATCTACCACATCAATGCCCGCCTGTGGTTCAAGCATGAGCTTAATTCCGTCCCGTACAATTTTGTGATCGTCAGCCAGTAATATTTTTACATTTGCCATATTTATAACTCCGTATTTATTGGTACCACAACAGATACGATTGTACCTCTGCCTAAGGTACTGATAATATCTAAATTTGCCGACATAGCACCAACTCTAGTTTTCATACTGCGCAATCCCAGGCCTGTACCCTCTTTTTCTTTTACATCAAACCCCTTCCCATCATCTTCGATGGTGAGCAAAATTTCACCTAAGGAGTAGATCAATTGTATATTGATGGTGTCGGGTTCGCCATGTCGAATAGCGTTATTCAGTGCTTCCTGAGAGATTCTGTAGAGATTTATCTGAACATTTTCAGGGATTTCCACATTATTCAGGTTGCGGTAGAGATAGTATCTGATATTCGTAGATTTTTTCAATTGATTGACTAACGACTCTATGGCAAGTTCAAGTCCATAATCCTGAATTGCCTTCGGCAGCAGGTTTTGAGAAATGTTGCGCGTTTCAGATATCGCATAGTTTAACAGCTGAAGTCCATTGTCGAACGTATCAGACAGTTTTTCCGAAAGCTTATCTGCATCCTCATAAACTGATTTCAGATTCATGTTCGCGGCAGACAAATACTGCCCCAGACCGTCGTGCAGCTCTTTTGCAATTCGCATTCTTTCACGCTCTTCACCCTCTATAATAGCGCTGATAGCTCGCTCTTCTGCTTTCCGCTGTTCGGTTATATCATTTGCAATAACCAGCCGCTGATGCTTTCCTTCGTAAAAAATATCAGAAGCTGAAATCATGACTTTCAGCTTCTGATCATCTTTTGTACAGTGGGTCCACTCTTCAAAAAATGACGGCCCTTTCATTCTGTTGTTTTCTGAAGTTTTTCGAACTTTCTCTATATCCTCTTCAGGACGAATTTCCAAAATCGTCATCTCCTTAAACTCTTCCCGGCTGTATCCATATTTTTCCACCGCGGCATCATTTGTCTCGGTGAAATAAAATGTGTCCGGATCGTAAATCCACATTGGAATTGGATTTTGTTCAAACAGTAGTCGATACTGCTCCTCAGATTCTTTCAGTTGCTTCTCTGCTTGTTTCCGTTCCGTAATATCATTTGCTATTATCAGCCGATGAATTTTGTTTTCGTAAAAGATTTCTGATCCCGACAGCTCAACAACTAGCTTTTCTCCATCCTTTGTTTCCTGTATCCAGGTATCAAACCCCGTGCTTTTTTGCTTAATACTTCGTTTTATTTCAGCTTTTACCATTTTGAGATCTTCATCTCTGTGGAGTTCATGAATTCTCAAACTCATAAACTCCTCATCGCTATATCCATACTTTAAAACTGCAGCCTGGTTTACAGTTACAATTTTCAGTGTTTGAGGGTCATAAATCCACATTGGAATCGGGCTTCGTTCAAAAAGAAGCCTGTACTGCTCTGCCGATTTTTCAAGTTCTCTTTTCGCTACTTCATCGGCTGTAATATCCGAAATAGTTCCCACCAGGTGCACCGGTTCTGACTCATCACCCCGAATAAAATACCCTTTATCAGAAACGATTCTGTACTCTCCGGAACTGTCCAAAATTCTGTATGTGCCTGCCCAGAACTCATCCCCCCTCTCTAATGCCCGTAAAGCACTCTTTGACACCAATTCAGAGTCGTCCGGGTGCAGTTTTGATTTCCACCAGCCTATCTTCTCTTTTACTTCATCTTTTTGGTAGCCAAATCGCGTCACCCAACCTTCGCTCCACCATACCTCATCTGTATCAAAATTGTGGTCATAGAGAACATCATTTGAAGAACGGGCAATCAGTTCAAACCGATTTCGCTCCTCTTTTAGCATCTCTTGATACGCCTGTACCGGAGTGATATCAACCATTGCCCCTATGATCCTGCGCAGTGTTCCGTCTTCGTCTCGTATTAAAACCGCCGAGTCCCTGACCGAGCGAACATTTCCGTCTGCAGCTATAAACTTATACTCAGCTTCCCATTCAGACGAACCATCTTTCTCTGCTTTTTGCAGACTCTTCAATACTTTATCCCTGTCTTCTTCTGCAATGTGCTTCTGCTTAAAATCTGTAAATCCAAGATAGTCTTCCTTACTGTAACCCATTACGGTCTCAATTCCTTCTCCCCACCAAACTTCGCCGGTTTCAGGGTTCCACTCCCAAACAACATCAGAAACATTGTTTGCTGCCATTTCAAACCGCTGCCGCTCTGAGGCCAGCTGCTTCTGAATTCGTTTCATTTCTGAAATATCCTGAACCGTAGTTACTCGATAGGGCTCAGACATTCCTTCATCATTCACAAGAGACATATTCACCAGTGCAGTAAATGTCTCGCCATTCTTCTTCAATAGATCTGTTTCAAAAGAGACGGAACCTTCTTTTTGAAGTAATTCCAGATTAATCTGAAAGGTGTCAATTTTAGAGTCTTTATATAAGTTATCGACCGACATTCCAATCAGATCAGATATATCGTACGCAAAGAGATTTGCATAAGCCTTATTAGCCCTCTTTATGATATTTGATTGATTGCTGCAAACAGCCAGTGCCGTGTTCGATTTTCTAAATACATTTGCCAGAAGCTGATTTTCTTTTTCATACTCTACCCGCTCGGTAATATCGATGTGAGTTCCCACCAGTCGAGTTGGATTACCCTCTTCATCCCACTCTACTGTTTTCCCTCTGTCCAGAATCCATACCCAATGTCCCTCTTTATGCTTCATACGAATCTCACACTCATAGGTCGGAGCAACACCTCTAAAATACTCCTCAACTGCATTTTGAAAAACCTCTTGATCATCGGGATGCAGCAGTTCATTCCAGGTCTCAATACTTACAGGCTCAAGTTCTTCCAGAGTATACCCTACAAGATTGGCCCACATTTCGTCAAATTTTGTCACACCTGTTTGCGGGTGCCACTCCCACAGTCCCACATTAGCACTAAGTGTAGTGAGGTGTAAGCGCTCTTCATTCTCCCGAAGCTGCTCTTCCATCTCTTTTCGGTCGGAAATATCAAAGCCTATACCGATTGATTTATTTTGACTGATCGTTACATTGACCCAGGTTGTGTGTATAATCTCCCCCTCTTTGGTTAGCAGATCAAAATCTACCCAGCTGCCGTCAGACTTTGCAATATGATGCTTTGCCTTCTCAAAATCTTTTTCCTGAGTAATGAGCTTCAGAAGATTTTCCTTACTCACAAACTCTTTGGAGTAACCAAATTTTTCAGCAAAATATTTATTCACTTGCCCTATAGAGGCATCCTTGTCGTGAAGGTTGATAAACACCGGCATGTTATCAAAAATCACTTCCAGCTCCCTTCGCTCTTTCCTAATCTGCTCCTCAAGCTCTTTCTGTTCTGTAATATCATAACCCACCCCAACAAAAGTGTTGTCACTAAGCACAATATTTGTCCACATTTGCCAGCGCTCATCCCCATCCTTTGTGGTAACCCGATACTCCTTCCACCCTTTTTCAAGACTAAGAATATCTTCAAGCACCTCAGCTCGATATTCCGGATCGGGATAGCACAATTCTAAAAGAGAATGCTCATTAATATCTTCTTCAGTCCAGCCTAATACCTGTTCATGATATTTATTTATGGATATCAGGTTTTGTTCTTCGTCGAAAACATTAATCAAAACCGGTATTCTCTCAAACAGTTTATTAAGCCTCTCTTTCTCAATATCTAACTCCTGCTCGAGCTCTTTACTTTCTGTAATGTCGATTGTAACACCACTCACCGTGGTTACTTCCCCCTCACCCTGTGCAGCTTCACCGCGAGTCCAAAGCCACTTTAAATCTCCATTTGGGAGTATAATCCTGTACTTAATATCAAAATCTACTCCCTTTTCTAAAGTCTGCTCCGCTCTCTTTTTAAAGTGATCCAGATCGTCGGGGTGTATTCGATCAAAAATCATTTCGAGATTTAATTTCACATTCTTGTGGTAGCCAAACAGCTCATAATGATTAGAGGAGGTATTATACCGATCATCTTTTACATAATACTCCCACGTTGCCATCTTCGCTGAGTTGAGTGCAAGATTCAGGCTCAACTCTTTTTGCTTAAGCTCCTTCTCATTTTTTGCAACAAATTTTTCATAACTCTTCATCATAAAGAAGAGCCCTAAAGCCGTAATGGTTATATAGAAAAGTCCTTTAGCTGTTTGCAGTGCAGTTAATAAGTTGACATCATCAACAAGCCAATCTAAAAAAGCGTCGGTTGTGGTAATCCACACCACTGCAAACAAGAAATAGATCAGCGTAATACGTAGAGGGGTAAATTTCATAGAAGGTATAATACGGTTTTCACCACTTTACCAAAATGATTCTTAGCTGTCAAGCTTTAGAGTGAATTAGAGTCACTAACTTAAAACCTATATCTCAAAAAACTACCATTTACCTTTTCGAACGGGATAGCTCCCCAAAACTTTCAGATATTGAGCTTTTTTACCAAGTTTCTTTAGTGCTTCTGCCAGCTGCGGTTCCTCTTTATTTCCGGCGAGATCAAGATAGAAAAGTGATTGCCAGGGATGGCCCAATCTCGGTCTCGACTCCAGTTTTGTCATGTTTATACCGGAATCTCCCAAAATATTGAGGCATTTGAGCAGGGCGCCTTTCTCATCCACCGTGGCAAAAATGAGGGAAGTTTTACAATCTAACTGTGGATCGCAGGTAATCGGGTCGCGGCTCACCACCACAAATCTGGTAAAGTTCTCTTTTTGATTTGCCATATCCCGATGAATAATCTTCAACCCGTAGATTTCAGCCGCATAAGATCCTGCAATAGCCGCCTGAGACAGATCCGCATCATCGCGCACTTTGCGGGCAGCCATAGCCGTGTCAAAATAGGACTCTACGTGGCAGCGGGATAGCCCTGCCAAAAATTTACTGCACTGTGCTATTGCCTGTGGATGTGATAAAATTCTTCGGATGTTCGACAGCTCAACATGCTCAGGAGCCATCAAACAGTGATTAACCTGCAGCACTTCCTCACCGATAATGAAAAGCTCTTTCTCTGCCAGAAGATCATACGTATCGTTAATCGATCCGGCCGTGGTATTCTCAATAGGAAGAAATGCAACATCGGCAAGTCCTTTTTCTACGGCTTCGGCAGCTTCGTCAAACCTTTTATAACCGATGCATTCTACATTACCGTATCTAGGCTCAAAATGTCTCATTGCAGCCTGGTGGCTATAGGCACCATCTGTTCCCTGATACGCCACTTTAATGTGCTGATCCCCGGACTTCTCGTTCTGGTGATCCACCAATGCCTGAGTCTGATATCGAATCGAATATTGAATGATCTCCCGATACATCTGCTCCAAAAAGTAAGGGTCCACTCCCTCTTCAGCTGCAATCCGTTTGAGCTTCTCAATCAGCTTCTCTTCTCGTTCCGGGTCACGCACTTCCGTAGCCGAAGAGAGCTTATCAGACAGTACTTTCTTTACAATACGCTGGCGTTCACCAAGTGATTTAACGATCGTTTCATCAATTTGATCAATTTTCTGCCGAATCTCTTCAAGGGTTCTATCCGCCATTTACTATCGTATCGTTTGTTTCAATTCCTCTATTCGTGCCAGTACTTTTTCCAAGTCCATTTTCCTGAACCGTTCCGGCAAAAGTGCTTTCGAAGTGCACTCAGTAACCGCAACCAGGGTCTGAAGTTCTACCTCTTCGGGATAGGTAGGGGGGATAAAATCTTCAAACACCTCTTCCAAAAGATCCGGTGTAACTTCAACCATACCCTGAGCAGCCGCCCTGAACTTTGCCCGGGTCAGCGCTGCCTCCATATCGGCTCCGGAGTAGATCGTTTTATCTTTTTTAACCGCTTTGGGTACATACTCTTCTGACAGCTTCAAATTCGTCTTTCTCTTCATTACCTCAAAAAGCTCACTTCTCTCTTCTGCGGTTTCGGGTGGGAAAAGCGAAATGTGTTCTTCAGCGCGACCCTGTCTTTTCAAATCAATAGGCATCAGATCGGGACGGGCTGTCATTAAAAACCATAAAATTCGTCCTCGGTTTTCAGTATCGCTCATTGCCGTTGCAATTTGGGAGAATACCCTGCTCGAAACGCCACTGTCGCCCGAAGCGGATCGGTCTCCGAGATAGGCATCCGCCTCATCAATCATCACTGCAACGGGAGACATCGCCTTCAAAAGTGTCAATATTTTTTCCAGATTCCCTTCCGTAACACCCTGCCACTGGCTTCTAAAGTTTTTCAACTTCACCATAGGCACCCCAATTTCGCCGGCAAATGATGTTACAAGAAATGTTTTACCTGTACCAACCGGTCCACAAACCAAATAGCCCATGGGTAATACATCCCGCCTTCCTCGTTTCAGGGCCTCAACCGCATCACGGAGATGTTTTTTCACATTCGTGTGTCCGGCTACGGCATCCAGTGAACTTTTAGCGGAAATAAACTCTAGCAGCCCGTACGCCTCCGATTCTATCAGCTCTTTCTTGATTTCTGTAAGGGATTTAAATGTAATTACCTCACTGTTTTCTACCGCATTGGAAAGAATCGATTTCAGTTTCAGATAGCCCAGTCCGGCCGTCATTTGAGCCACAACCGGTTTTGATACTTTGGAAATCTTATCAAACTCATCCTGCTCAATTTGATTCTCCAGATAGTTTAATCTCTCACTCTCGTCAGGAAGTGTAATTCGCACGCTCGATGTATAAGGATTTTGAACCAAAGATCGATTGAGATCGGACGCGTTCTCCGTTAACAGAACTGTGGTAAAATCGGATGCCAGAAAAAGCGGATCGTGTGCCCACTTCATCAGATATACAAGCGCATTGCGGTCTTCCGTACCGGTACTCCCCCCCTCATTCGCAGGGATGATCGTTTCTGCATAATCAACTATAAGAGCAACGCTTTTCTTCTGGTCCAACCGGATCCTGAAATACTGCTCTAACACAGAAAATGCACCTACCGGATCTTTTGGAAGCTTTTTGGAGTACTCTGTACCCGCGATTGAATCACGACCCGAGAGTGCAAGGTTGAAATCTTTCTGCGACTCCTGATCGCGAAAATAGATCCCTGATGAACGGTCATAAAAAATGACAATATCGCGGGCACCAAAAAAGTCTTCGGCCAGGAATGTTTTCAGACGCAGAAATTTTTTCCCGGTATCTCCCACCGATACAAGATCGTGAACGTTGCCGTGAAGAATAAACTGATTCAGGGTTCGGCTTAAATATTTTTTAGCCAAAAACTGAGCCCACTGTGGATATTGGGTAAGCATAAGGTTTGTTTATTAACTCGATTTATTCTCAATTAGAACCGCATTTACCGATTGTACTTAAATTCCCCTTTCAAAGGGGATAGCTAGTTTAATTTATTACTGGTGCTGAATTAAATACGTGACCGGGGTCAATCTCTATTCTACAGATCCATAAATAAGTTTCACCGTCTCAATGCGGTTTGGTGTCGCCTTACTGATAATAAAGGTATTTCCCTGAATTTGAATCTCTTCGTTCACTTTGGGTATTCTGCCGATGTGACTAATGATATACCCCGCCAAAGTTTCAAACTCATCCTTAGCATCCTGAAGCTCAATTTCCGGATACTTCTCCTCCAGCTCTTCAAGCTCAACATTGCCCGAGACAACATATGTAAAGTCCGATATTTTTTTGATCACCTCATCGGTTTTGTCGTACTCATCCTGAATATCTCCGACAACTTCTTCGATCAAATCTTCTATGGTAACCATACCGGCAGTTCCGCCATACTCATCAATAACAATGGCAACAGAGATATTACTCTGGCGAAACTCCTGCAGAAGATCTTTCGATTTTTTACTGGATGGAATCAATTTTACCGGCCTGAGTATGTCTCCGATATTTTCGGGACTGCTGAACAGATCGTATGCAAAAACTACACCGATAATATCGTCGATGTTATCCTGGTAAACAGGAATTTTAGAATATCCGGAAGTAATAAACAGGTTTTTCAGATCTTCAAGGGGGGCATTTCTGTCGATTGCTACAATCTCCGTTCTGGGCACCATGGTTTCACGCACCCTTTTATTCGACAGCTCCAGCACGTTGTGCAGAATTTCGGAGTCGTCCTGATCGATATCTTCACTCCCACCGCTGTCGCGCAGCTCTTTAAAGATCATCTCAACATCCTGGCGACGAAAAACCTTATCGCTTCTCTCATTTCCAACCTGAAGCCATTTAACCAAAATATTTGAGCTTGAATTGGAAATGGTAATCAACGGGCGAAATATAAAATTCATGACGCGCAGCGGAGTAGCAATAAATTTAACCAAAAAATCCGCCTGAATTCGAAATATAGCTTTGAAGAGAATCTCACCTATCAGAAGTATGATTACCGAAGCGATAACTGTTTGAATAAACAGCACCATTCCCACAGACGGATCAACTCCAAAGAGCGAATAGTAAATACGATTGACCGGCTCTACCAAAAAGATGGCCATCAATGTTGCATAAAGAACATTGACGATATTATTACCTACCAGTGTAGTAGTGAGAAATATTTCCGGCTTTTCGTTGAAATAGGCCAGTGAACGACCTGTGAGACTGTTCTTGCGAGACTCTATCTCAAGCTTCAGACGATTTGCCGAAACAAACGCCATTTCGGAACCCGAGAAGAATCCGCTAAGAAGAACAGTAATCGTAATAATGATAAATTCAGGCATTCTTTAAGATCTGCTTATCGCCCCTGAAAGTTTGCCTTTCTCTTCTCGAGAAAAGCGGAGGTTCCTTCTTTGAAGTCTTCCGTTTCGCAAAGCTCCCCAAAAAGTTCAGCTTCGTCGGAAAAGCCTTTCATCCTGAAACCGGAGTTTACGGCTTCAATTGCTTTTGAAAGCGCCACCGGGCCATTTTTCAGCATTTTAGATGCCAGTTCTTTTGCTTTTTCAACACCTTCCCCCTGCGGCACAACATATCCGGCCAGACCTGTACTTTTAGCTTCTTCAGCTTTCATCTGTCCGCCGGTTAAAATCATCTCCATTGCTTTAGATTTTCCAATCAGCTGCGGTAGTCGCTGCGTGCCGCCATATCCGGGAATCAAGCCGAGGCCTACTTCCGGCAATCCAAAAACCGCGTTCTCTTCGGCAATGCGAATATGGCAAGCCATCGCCAGCTCTGAGCCTCCGCCCAAAGCATATCCGTTTACAACTGCTATGACCGGTTTGGAGCAATTTTCGATTGCAAAAAATACTTTCTGCCCACGCACTGACTGTTTTTCACCCTGTTTTTTATTCAGTGTGTTTAATTCTTTAATATCAGCACCGGCAACAAATGCCTTTTCTCCGGCGCCGGTCACAATCACTGCACTAATATCTTCATCTTTCTCAATGCTTTTAAGAGCCTCTTCAAGCTCCTCAAGCATACTGTTGTTGAGAGCGTTTAACTTGTCGGGGCGGTTGATGGTAAGTACCGCGATTCCATTTTCATCAGCTTCAAGTAGTAAAGTGTCAAAATTGTAAGATTTCATGTCTTGGTTTTTACTTTTTGTTCTGTCTCTTTATGAAGTGCTTCTGCCTCTTTTCTTAGTTCGGCCAGCTCCAATTCGTGATCAATATTTTCGAATCCGGGCAGAAGGTCGTGATCAAGTTCTTCGATGATTTGTGTTGTCTCTTCCATTTCGGTAACCAGGTGATCGAGCTGAAGCCCTACATCTTCAGCGTTTGGCATCGTCATCGACTGCTCATAAATATAGCGAATTGCATCTTCAATCGTTTCCAAATGCGTTTCGCAGATCAGGTATTTCTCTTTGGCCACATCAAACTTTTTGAGCCTTTTCTTTAAAATCTGAAGACGTCGTTCGCGTGTCTTTTTCAGCTTTTCAGACTCTGTGGAATCCATCTCTTCTTCCTGCTCAACAACTTTTTTCCGGATCTCCTCTTCAACCTCCGAGTTCATATAGATCTGAAACCGACGGTTCATCTCCAGGAGAGTCAGATAGGTTGAGAGCAGATCGTCCATCTTGTTACGGATATGATCCAGCATTCCCTGTGAGCTGTAGGGTAGCGTCTCAAAGTTTTTTCGTACCTCTTTAGTAATGTGTTTAAGCACCAAAAATCGCTTTTGTGATCGTGCATCGAGCCCGTGAAACAGATTCTTATCCCCATTCACCTCGTGACGCTCTTTCTTCTTTTTCAGACGAACGCTTTTCCGAAAGGCGGGTAAATTTGGAACCACACCCAGATAGATCAATTCAGCCCCGAAGGTAAACGTCAACACCGTGCTCGAAATAAAGCCTACATCATTAAACACCAGCGCCGATACTGTTCCCGCAAGCAGACAAACTAAATTGACCGGGTAGAGGAATGCCTCTTTCGTGAAATTGATATTTTCTTCTTTCTCTTTACTCATCGTTTTTTTCCCTACCTGCATCCATTGGCTCTTCCGATTCACTATCGGATTTTTTCCCGATCGTTTTGTCCACATTCAGCCCGTTAGCCTGCTCTTCTATTTCGCTGTAAAGCAGACCCATTTCAAGTTTAATCTGACTTAGAGTTTCCCGAGCTTTCTCCTTCTTCATCTGCTCATCCAGTTCGGCTTCATCGAACTTATCGTCCATCAAGTGATCCATGGCTACATCAAGCCGAGCCTCAAGGTGGGTCATTTTTGTTCGAACCTTTCCAAGAAATTCATCTACAGAGGCCAGCAGTTCATCTGCATTCATTTGCTGCAGTGCATCACTGACGTTTTTCACATACCCCGATCGTCGAACTTTCTCTTTCGCTTCACGGATTTTGCGATAGTGCTCTTTGTACTCCTCTTTGAGCCTTTCTCGTTCCTGTTCACTGTCTGATGCCATAGCGTTCACCTCAAATCCTAACTGTTACGACTTGGTCCGGTCGCGTCCTACAGTTTTACCGGAATCGGAAGATGTTTTATCGGACTCTTCAACATCAATTTTCTTCTCCTTCTCTTCCGTTTTTGGAGACTTACCCATCTCCTGTTTAAACTGATTGACCAGCTCCTGAGCGCGTAGTTTTTCTGCATTCGCCTCAATTTCCATGGTTTCCGTATCTACGCTTTCCAGGGCAATTTCCATTCTTGCTTCATTTCGAGCTGTATTTTCATTCAGGCGATTCAACATCTCGTTGTGTGTCTGATCCAGCCCGCCGGTCTCAAAAGACTCCAATGCATCTGCAACACGGCCCTGCCACTCTGCCCGCTCACTGGCTCGCAACGCTTCGCGTGCCTCCTTAATTTTTTTATCTTTCTCGCGCATAAATGCTTTCTTCACCTTGAGCGCTTTTTCGTAGGCTTGTTCGGCAAACTTCAGTTGCTCCGTTGAATGCTCCAGGTTTTCACGGGCTTTCTCAAGCTGGAGAGCATAACCCTCAGCAAGATCGTCGCGGTCTGCATTAATTGCTGATTTGATTTTTGCAGTCACTTCGTTGATCTGCTTTTGATACCTGTCTACCTCTTTTTTGAGCATTAAGGCATTTGCTTTTACGGTGGCAATATTCTCATTCATTTGCGGAATCTGATCATTCAGCTCTCTGATGTTCTGCTCCAGAATCAGCTTTGGATCCTCCATAGAGCTGACAAGTCCGCCAAACATTGACTTAATGGCACGTATAAATCGTTGAAACATAGTATTTGGATTATTTTAAAAGCCCGAGTCGCTTGTTATTATAAATGTACTCTTTTTTCGGAGTTGAGCAACGTTTATTCATCATAATCATGAATTCCATCCTTATCAACCCGATGTGTTATTCTGCGTAAAGATTTAGGTTCAGCATCACTAATTGTTATAGCATCGAGCATTCCCTTTTTAGCAGTATCTAACATTTCTTCCTTGTTCGTATGAAGTGTGGCAATTGTTTCATCTTTTTCCACACGATCTCCAATTTTTTTATGCAGAACAAATCCAGCCTGCGGATCTACATCATCTTCTTTGGCACGTCTGCCGGCACCTAACTCAACCGAAACCATTCCCATTGCAAAGGCGTCCATTTTTGTAACGTATCCGCTTCGATCTGATTTTACAGGTTCAATTGCCTTCGCCTTCGGATAGGAGTCGGGATCTTTTACCACGCTGCTGTCTCCGCCCTGTTCTTCTACAATATCAATCCACTTTTGAAGGGCTGAGCCATCCTCCACAGCGGTGTGACTCATCTCTATCCCCTCTTCAACTGAGGAGGCTTTCCCGCCAAGGTAGATCATGGTACCGGCAAGCAGGTGTGTAATCTCCATCACATCTTCCGGCCCCTCTCCATTCAGACAGTCAATAGACTCTTTTACTTCAAGCCAATTTCCCACACCATAGCCAAGCGGCTGCTCCATGGTAGTGAGGTACGCAATGGTCTGTTTGCCAAACTCCTCTCCGATTCCAACCAGTGTTTTGGCAAGTTTAACGGCGTCTTCATGCTTTTTCATAAATGCGCCGGAGCCAAACTTCACATCAAGCACCAATGCGTCGATGCCTTCCGCTAACTTTTTGCTCATTATACTTCCGGCAATTAACGGAATGGATTCTACCGTTGCGGTTACATCACGCAGCGCATACAGGCGTTTGTCGGCCGGAGCAATCTCTTCGGTTTGACCAACTAAAACGATATTCTGCTTTTTTAAAATCTCTTTATAACGATCTAAATCTACATCTACTGTGAACCCGGGAATAGACTCCAGCTTGTCTAAAGTTCCCCCCGTGTGGCCCAATCCGCGCCCTGATATCATTGGAACGGGAACCCCGCATGATGCTACAATGGGAGCCAGAATCAACGAGAGTTTATCTCCAACTCCACCGGTAGAATGCTTATCTACTTTCAGTCCCGGCGTTTCACTTAAATCCACTACAATACCGCTATGCAGCATGGATCGTGTCAGGTAGGCTGCCTCTTCCGTATTCAAGCCATTCAAATAAGTTGCCATTAGAAAAGAGCTCATCTGATAATCCGGCACTTTATCATCTGTATATGCACGAATTAGATAGGAGATCTCATCTTCAGTCAGTGTTTTTCCGTCTCTCTTTTTCCGGATTAGAGTAACAATATTGTAGGATTGGTCGGCCATAAAGTGAATATACTTAACTTATGTGTTCTGTTAAAAAACCCCTTTAATTTGTAAGCTGTTTCAATATACATAATTTGATGCTTCATTCATTCTAAACCTAACAAACACAGCGAATGTCACTACGCATTGCCGCCGATCAATATTTACAAAATGTAGAGAGTTTACTCCCTGAAGGAGTAGAATTATTCCAATTTGATCCGGCAAACGGCCTGCCTGAAGATGTAACAAATTACGACGCCCTTTTAATTCGCACGGTAATCCAAATCAATTCCCAAACTCTTCCCAAAACCGGCAACCTGAAATTTATTGGAACCGCTTCTGCCGGGTTTGACCATATTGACCGGAACTACCTGGCAAAAGAGGGGGTGCATTTTTCACAGTCTGAAGGCTGTAACGCAAATGCTGTTGGAGAGTACGTCGTTGCTGTTTTGTACAAGTGGGCTGAAAAAATGCGCATTACCATCAGTGATAAAACAGTAGGAGTTGTGGGTTGCGGCCATACCGGAAGCGCAGTGATAAATCTGCTGAAAAAACTGGACATCAACTATGTTGCCTACGATCCGCCAAAAGAGATTCGCGACCAAAATTTCAGGTCTGCGAGCGTTGCCGAACTGATGGAGGCAGACATTTTAACATTTCACACACCCTTAACTTCATCCGGCGATTATCCCACAAAACATTTGGGAAATCGAGAGTGGTTTGATTCCGGGTTTGATCTAATCATTAACGCCTCGCGCGGAGGAGTAGTGAACGAGAGCGATCTTTTCAATCAGTTCAAAAAAGGAACTGTGGGAAATTATATCCTGGATGTATGGGAAAATGAGCCGCTTTTTTCCGATGACATTGCAAAGCACGCGTTCCTCGCCACACCGCATATTGCCGGATACTCGGTTGAATCTAAATTTCGCGCAACAAAAATTGTGCTCACCCGGCTGCTGAACAGCTTTGGTTTAGAGCCAAATCAAAATGTAAAACCCAAACCATTTGATCCCGCACATTTCACATATAGCGACACATTCTCTTTTACAGATTTCATGTGGAGAAATAATCAGATCTACTACTACAGTACTGAGTTGCGAAAGCTAATTGGGTTGCCCTCAAAAAAGAAAAGCGTGGCCTTTGCTGATTTGAGATCTAAAACATCCCTTCGTCATGAATATAGTTCGATGCTCAAATCAAAAGAGGTTCAGGGGAAAGCACCTCATGAGTTTTCTATTTTTAATCACTCAAAACCGGTCTAACTACCCACCGGAACTGTTTAAACCTCAGTTCGATTAATAATCCTTTCAACTATCCAAAATGAAGTATCCCCTGGAAGACTGTGAAAAATAATGAATCAGCAGTTAAATGAGATTACGTGACAACGACCATGAAGACTCAAGGTCCCAAAGAAACACGAAGAACAAATATTTGATAGTACAGAACTTCGTGTGTCTTCGCGAC
>CAZHUP010000033.1:1474-19476 GCA_964535495.1 uncultured Rhodohalobacter sp. | reverse complement strand
TCTGAAAATTTCTCTTTAGGTACCGGAATTCGATTTATTTACAGCTCTTTAGCTGATGGAGAGGTGAGTGGACAGAAAATTAATCCAGGCTCCAGTGTGGGTGTTGATCTGGCAGCCCTC
Organism: uncultured Rhodohalobacter sp.; assembly: GCA_964535495.1. GTDB lineage: Bacteria > Bacteroidota > Rhodothermia > Balneolales > Balneolaceae > Rhodohalobacter. Next base: position 19,356 of record CAZHUP010000033.1, on the reverse strand, counting down.
TACCGAAGTGATCCATTTCAAGTAGCTAATCGAAATGCATCAATTCGTGCAGGTTTTAATTTAGCGAATATTGGTCCCGGTATGCAGTATACCGATAATGCGCAAAAGGATCCGCTTCCAACAACTCTGCGTTTAGGATGGGCTTACACCATGGATTTGGACAACCTGGGGATGAATACCATTACCTTTACAAACGACATTTCAAAAATCATGGCAAGAACGGAGAGAACCGTAGATGCCAATGGTGATGAAACATACGAACCAATGGGTGTTGGAAAAGCACTCTTTAACTCCTGGGGAAGTTTGGAACGTACCACAGGACAGGGCGAAACCGTATCACTTAATCTGGCTGAACAGCTGATGTGGGGCTTTGGATTAGAATATTGGTACAACGATCTTTTTGCTCTCAGAACAGGCTATTATTACGAAAATCCAAATAACGGAAATCGTGAGTTTGTCACTCTCGGTGCCGGACTCAGATACAATATCTTTGGCGTAGATTTCAGTTACATTTACACATTGGAAGAAGATCATCCTTTGGCCAATACTATTCGCCTCAGTCTTTTGGTTAACTTCCAATAATGGCCTCGTGAATGATTTTTAGACATTTCAAAAGCAGTGGTAGACTTTTAATATCACTGCTTTTTTTATGTTTCTTATTTTCTCCGGCAGTCTATTCTCAAGAATTTCGCACACCTTCACATTCATTAGTAACCTCTCCGGTTGAAGGGACTCTGCACATTGTTGGCGTGATGGTAGAATTTCAGCCTGATGATAATCGGTTTACATCGGGCAATGGAACATTTGAACCGGGAAGTATTCCATATTTAGATAGTCCCGGAACACCTGTCGACGCTCTTCCTCACAATCGCTCCTATTTTGAAGCTCATCTGGAATTCAGTAAAAACTATTTTGAGAGGATGTCTGATGGTGTTTTGGAGGTTGAGTATCATGTTTTGCCTGATATTTTGCGCCTGGAACAAGAAATGGCTTATTATTCACCTGTCGGGATAGATCCGGATTTTTCACAACTTTCAGGCTTAACTCGTGATGTATGGGAATCTGTCGCTGAGTGGGAGACATATATTCCAAATGTTCAACCGGGTGATAATATTGCATTTGTAATCTTTCATGCCGGAATAGGCAGAGATATTGAGCTTACCGGTACTACACTGGACAGAACCCCACAGGATATTCCATCTGTTTATCTCAGCCAGGGTGCACTTTCCAATTTGCTGGAAGATCCATCTTTTAGCGGATTCCCGATCCAGAACGGCGATATACTGGTTACCAACAGCCTCATTGTTCCCAGAACCTTAAGTCGTTCAGGCGAGGATGTGACCGGAAATCGCTTTGTACTGCCGTTATCCATAAATGGTATGCTTACAGCCCAAATAGGAAGTCATTTAGGTTTGCCCGACCTGTTCAACACAGAAACCGGAGAGTCCGGCATTGGCCGATTTGGACTGATGGACGGAGCCGGAATTTTTGCATACAACGGCCTTTATCCACCCGAAATGTCCGCCTGGGAAAAGTACTATCTTGGCTGGGCTGATCCATTCACAATTCCTTCTGATCAAGAAAATAGTGTAAATTTACCTGCTGTTACTCAGCAGCGTTCTAACAGTTTAGCAAAAGTAGAATTATCAACTACAGAATACTATCTGATAGAAAATCGACACAGGGATCCCGTAGGAGAAGGTGTAACTCTTACTATTCAAAAACCTGACGGGTCAACCATTGATCAGACCTTCACAAATAACAACACAGCTTTCACTAATCAAGAAAGCGGATTCGATGAACTCTTAGAGCCCGGAGTAATAATCAATGTAAGTAATTTTGATTTTGCGCTTCCAGGCGGTTTAGACGAAGAAGGAAACCGAGAGCTTAACGGGGGTATTTTAATCTGGCACATCGATGAATCCATCATACAACAGAGATTCTCACAGAATGCAGGTATTAACAGCATTCCAGACCGGAAAGGGGTAAGACTAATCGAAGCAGACGGTGCTCAGGATATCGGAAGACCGATTTCGGTCGGGCTATTTCAAAATGAATCAAATGGTTCTCCTTTCGATTTTTGGTGGAGCGGAAACAATGCAACGGTGATCACGCAAACCGAAAGTATCACTCTGTACCAGAACCGTTTTGGTCCCGATACAACTCCAACTAATAGAAGTAACTCCGGTGCTTTATCGACATTTGAACTGTATGATTTTTCAGATAACCTCCCTAACGCAAGTTTTAGTATCCGTCCTGTAGAACCATATTCCGATCTCTATCGATTGACATCGAATCGATCAGACTTAGATATAGAAACATTCACACCCGGTACAGATATTTACTGGACCTCTTATCCCCTCTCTCTATTTTCGCTCGGACAGGATGGTGATCATCTTCTAATCATTCCGGGCAATAACGGTATTCAGAAGTTTAATGTAGCATCACAGGAATTGTCGGGGGCACTTTTGGAACTCGACAGTTACCAGCAGCCCGTTTACAGCAACTTCGATGGATTCCTTTATACAGCACCAAATCCATCAACTATTCAGGAGTCTATGTCATTGATTTCCATTGAAGTAGATGGCCCTGAACTGGAAAGTGTAAATGAATTCACCGTGCCGGTAAATCGAGGTAATTTGAGTATTGTTGAAACTAATATCATCGATTTGGATGGAACAGCAAACCGATTTAATCTTGAGAGTGAGGCTATTGAGAATACTCAAGGTCAAACTATTTTCAGGTCTGAAAGAAGTGGTGGTTACTCGGCAGAAATGACTCAACAAAATGTAACCATTAATTTTCCAGGTGGTTCAGCCGATCACTCTATTTTCATTGAAAATGATTACCAGAGAACTTATTTGTCAATTATTGAGATAGAGAACCAATCACCTCTCTTTTTACTGGTTGAAGACAACTCACTGAAACTATTTTCCTCTGAGAATCAATACAGTGATGTTTATCCACTCTATAGCAGTTTAACCTTGAACCGACCTGCTGTTGTTGACTTTACAAACAGCGGAACACCTGACTTCCTGTTCATCGATAATGAGATTAATGCACTGATCGGTCTTAATCAAAATGGTGCTTTCTTAGACTATTTTCCAATCCGTCCGCCAACAGGAGTAACATTTACAGGAACTCCCCTGATCTCAGATCTGAACGGAGATGGCAATTTAAACATCATGGCAGCAGGGTTCTCCGAATCGGCGTTAAACCTGTATGCCTATCAACCGAATGGAGAACCGCTTGAGGGCTTTCCTCTTTTAGTCGGGGGAGTTCAAAACTTAAACAACCAAATTATAAGTCCTCTCCTCTTCGAGCAGTTCGTTGCAGCTGTGAGTCCTACGGGAGATTTAAAAATTTGGGAGTTTCCGGAAATGACGGACATTAGGTGGGCATCTGCTTACGGCAATCAATCCAACAACAAAAGCTCGGCATTTATCAACACCGGTCAACACCAGACTCCTGAATTTGTGTTGCTAAATAAAAATGAAACTTATAACTGGCCTAATCCGGCACAGCACAATACCAACATTCGCTTTCAAACAAACGGATCGGCTGAAGTACAGATAAGAATTTCAACATTGAGTGGGCATACTATTTACAATCGTACATTGCAAAGCAGAGGCGGTACTGCAGAAGAAATTTCTATTGATACATCTTCCTGGGCAAGCGGAGGATATCTTGCTCTCGTAACAGCTGAAAAAGATGGGCGAAAAGAGAGTAAACTTATTCAAATAGCTATCACGAAATAGATGACTGAATTGAAAACATATCGGATTCAATCTGCGTGCTTTGGAGCACTAATCATTCTATTGGGATTTTGGAATACAGCAAATTCACAATCATCTCCTCAATTTTACGATTACCCACACAATCACCTGCCTTGGTTTACTATCGAAAGCCAGTTTTTTTCCATTCATTTTCAGGAGGGAGGTGAATGGAGTGCACAACAAACAGCAACCATAGCTGATTCTATTTACCAACCAATTACGGATCTCTACAACTACACACCTGATCGAAGAATCAGCATTGTTCTGAGAGACAGGGAAGACTTTTCAAACGGTGCAGCATTCTTCTTTGATAATAAAATTGAAATCTGGACACCCTCTTTAGACACACCTTTAAGAGGCACTCATGACTGGCTGGAAAATGTAATCACTCATGAGTTCACTCATATGGTTCAGCTCGGGGCATCCATGAAAAGAAACAGTCGGATACCGGCAATTTATTTTCAATGGTTATCATACGAAGATGTACGGCGACCCGATGTACTATATGGCTTCCCGAAGGGAGTGATTACCCTGCCCTTTGCCAGCGTCAATATTCCCGCATGGTTTGCTGAAGGAACCGCCCAATATCAGCGTACAGGTCTGGAATACGATTATTGGGACAGTCACAGAGACATGCTGCTTCGAATGTCTGTATTAACGAACACCTATCTCAGCTTTACAGAAATGGGGCACTTCAGTTCAAAAAATAGCCTGGAACGTGAATTTGTTTACAATCAGGGTTTTGGATTTACGATTTTTCTGGTCGATCGCTTTGGTGAAGAGGTACTTGCTGAAATCACCTCTGCAGCAGCGGATGGAAAACATGGAAATTTCAACAAAACAATAGAATCCGTTACCGGTTATTCCGGTGAAGAGCTGTTTCAGGATTGGATTAATTTAAGACAGGATGAATACACTCAAATCAAACAATCAGTAAACGAAACTACAACTACTGAAATCGAATCTGAAGGGTTTTTCAACTTTCATCCACAATTTACAACGGAGGGAGATCAATTCGCCTATCTATCCAACCGTGGACGAGATTATGCACGCAATACACTTGTATTAGTCCAGAATGGTGAAATTATCGATGTTGATGATCTTAACTCAAATCAAACGCTGTCTGCAGGACAACACTATCAATTTTCGCACGGCTTCACCTCCAATGCCGGGCTCGATTTTATAAGCAGCAGATTTTCATTCTCTCCGGATGGAGATAAAATCATTTACAGCCGAGCCGAGAAAAACCAATTCGGTGAAACTTATAATGATCTTTATATCTACAACATTGATGGAAGGTCTAGCCAACAAGTGACATCTAATAGCAGAATACAGGATCCTTCCTGGCATCCGAACACAAATCAAATTGCTGCTGTACAATTTTCAAATGGCACTCAAAATATTGTCTTGCTTGATCCTGAGACGGGCGAAGAAACAGTTTTAACTGATTTTGTGAGTGGTGAGACTATTCACTCCCCTGTTTGGAATTCTGACGGTAGTAAAATTTATTTTGCCGCTGCCCATCAATCAAATAGAAATATCTACTCCTACTCTTTGATGGATGAACTAGTAGTACCCGTTTTAGAAAGTAAGTATATCGACTTTAGAGACCCATGGATCGATCCGGAAAGTGAGCATCTCTACTTCTCATCCGATATAACCGGAATCTTTAACATATACAGAGTTCGTTTGGATTCCGATGAAATTGAGCAGGTGACTAACGTTTTGGGCGGAGCATTTATGCCTCACGTTAAGGACAATAAACTCTACTTGGCTGAGTATAAATCCGGTGGATATAAAATTACCAGTACAGAATTATCGGTATACAGTGTCGATTCCTTTACAAATTTCAAACAGTCATTAACTGATCACCCAAATTTTCTTTCTTCAAATCATGAAGTAAAATCTACTCCGATATATCAGATTGAGGAGTATAGCGAAACAACTACCGGGCTCTCAATCTTTCCGGTTGTGCGATTTGATAATTACTCTAAATTAAATGGAGGTAACGGTGCACTTATTCGTTCCGGACGTTTTGGATCTCTGTCTGAAAATTTGTGGAGAGATCTTAAGGTTGGGGCATATTTCTCTACCAGAGATGTAACAGAAAATATCTCACTGTTTGCCGGAGCTCTTTTGGGAATTGGATCCAGATCTGCAGATGGGATTGGTGATTTCTTCACACCTGCCAGAATTAACAACCTGGACAGAGATCTGTTTTTAATCGCAGAGCACCGGGGGCTTCCGTTTATCGAAAGAAGCTGGTCTCCCACCATTTCTATTGAGCTTTACAATTTAAAGAGGAACGTAGAAAACGGCCTGGAATTCGAAGAGTTTCGGTGTACTTCCTGTCTGCCGGAAACACGTCAAATAGATACCCGTTACTCCATTTGGGAAGCTAATCTGTTTTTCCGCAGTAAATTAAACCGATGGAGTCTGTTGGAGTTAGGAGCTACATATTCTCCCTATTCCGTTTCAAGTGATGGTTTTTATTCTGAAGAGTATCAGGAGTTCATACCGGGTTCAACCTCGGAATATTTCAAAGGTGCCACTTTTTCTGCCGCTTACCATGCAGAACTTATTGAGCCTACTCGCCATTCTGATATTGCCCCTGAAGGAGTTAAAAGTTCATTTACTTATAAATTTCAACCGGGTCGTTTGCTCGATCGTTTTGAGCTTGAAGGAGGTACATTATCACCAATTTATGAAAGTGAGAAAAATCATTCGCTTGAATGGAGAGCTCAGTATGGGTTTTCTATTACGAACCGATCAACCGGACTCATCAATTCCCGTGCATTCACTTATCTGAACAGTCCTGAAGACTATTTCTATCTGGATTACACCGGTGGTTTAGCAGGCCTTCGTTCTTATCCATTTTTTGCCGTTGGCGGACAAAGAACTGCATTCATACGTACATCATACATCACTCCTTTAATAGAGCGAATAGACAAACAGTTTGGAGCATACTCTCTCGATAAGCTCTACGCGCTCCTATATGCGGAGACGGGCAACGGATGGGGCGGCCCGCTGGACATCGGTAATAACCTTAAATCCGGAGTTGGCGCCGAACTGCGATTTGCATTCAACAATGCCTATCTTTTCCCTATGAAATTTTTTATTAACACTTCGTACGGTTTGAACCAATTTGATGTTAATTTACCGTCTCAATTCGTTACTACACAGGATCGTGAAACCGTTCGCTATGGCAGGGAAATTCTATTCTATTTTGGATTAACTTTTGATTTTGATCTGCTATGAAAACAACCCTCTTGCTTCTGTTTCTATTTCTGCTCCCCTGTTTCGGGCTTTCGCAACCGTTGGAAAATAAGTCCTCAGTTGACCCACCAGACTTTACTAAATACGATTTGATTGAACCTTCATTCTCAATTTCTTCAAACACTAACGAGAGCTCATCATTTTTTAGTTCATTTCAGAGCAAACCGGGACTTGCATTCTTAAGCTCAGCAATTTTACCAGGCTCCGCACAGGCAATCAATAGAAATTGGATTCGTGCCGGTCTCTTTGCTGCGGTTGAGGCAACGGCAATCATATTAGCAATTGATTACCGTAATCGTGGTGTAAGAGGAGAACGGAACTACGAACAAAATGCCGATCGAAACTGGAGCGTTGTACAGTATGCGCAGTGGCTTGTGGAGTATCACGATGTACATAACATTAACAATCCATATATCGAAGATTTAAGAAATCAGGTTATGGGGCTCACCCCCGCTTTCGATACAGATGTCGACTGGCCGGCTGTAGATATCATGCTGCTAAGAAACAGTGAACGCAGTACAAGATACTTTACAACCGATGACCAGTCAGCCAGTAATTTTTCTCACTCCCTTCCGGCTTACGGTTCTCAGCAGTACTACGAACTGATTGCTAAATATTATCAATACCAGGCCGGATGGAGGGATTATCATGATTTTCATGATCAACTTGGCCATACCGGGAATGACTTCAATCAGCGCTACTTTTTTGATCGTAACGGAGCATATGCGAGTCCTCTTTTTTGGCAATTTGCTGATGATGCAGAACGTTTTAATGATTTATACAGAACCGGAAGAACATTCCAAATGCTGTTAATTGTTAATCACGTTGCTTCCGCCTTTGATGCACTTTTTACGGTTCAACTGAAACAAAACCGGATTGAAGCTACTCCAAGTATTGCGCCGGGCCGTCAAATTAGTATGATAGTTCGTTTCTAACATCAGATTGAAAATCGTATTTTCCAACCATGAAAACTTTACTTGCACTGCTTAAAAATAAAATTCTTTATATCTCATTAGCAGGTTTGATTACTGCCGGGATTATAATCGTACTCCTGTTCGATTTTGTCATCATGCCCAAGTACACCAATTATAACGAAGGTGTGACAGTTCCTGATGTAACCAAACTCTCATTAGATGAGGCTGAACATCTATTGACTACCTACGGATTACGATTTGAAATTCACGACCGCAGAGCACATTCAGCCTATCCGGCAAACTATGTGATCGATCAGTCTCCATCTGCCAGGCAGCTTGTGAAACCAAATCGAAAAGTCTATTTAACAGTAAATACAGAGTCCACACCACAAGTTGTAGTTCCGAATGTAGTAAACCTCTCCTATAGAAATGCGCGGCTTCAGCTCGAAAATCACGGACTGGCCGTGGGATCAATCAGTTACGAGTCGGATCGATTCAGAAACACGATTCTCCGGCAGTCTATTGCTCCCGAAGATACCGTTGACCGGGGAACATCCATAAATCTGGTGGTTAGCGACGGCCTTGGAACAAGAATGGTTGAGGTACCCAATATAGAAGGGCTACGTCTATCAGAAGCACAACAGCAAATTATGCGGGCGGGGCTCAGAGTTGGAGAAATTCGGTTTGAACCTACTAGAGATGTAACTCCTAACACTGTTCTGTCATACAGTCCAGCAGGCCCTGAATTGACGGAAGGAGAAACAATTCAGCTTATCGTTTCAGAACGATTCGATGCTCGCGAGGAGTCTGAAACCGGTGCTGTAATTGACGATACCTTAAACACAACACCGCCCGATACCACACAAATTGATAACAATTAAATTAGACGCAATGAATTTTGACCTTCCTATACTTGCTCCATCCATCCTTGCCGCTGATTTTTTAAAGCTTGGTGAAGAGCTCCAAACCTGCAAGGAGTCCGGAATCAACTGGTTCCACTGCGATATTATGGATGGCCATTTTGTACCTAATATCAGCTATGGACCGGGAATTGTAGGAGCCGTTCGGGATTCTGTACCGGACTCATTTCTGGATGTACATCTAATGATTGAAAATCCGGATCTCTATATAGAAGATTTTGCTGATGCAGGTGCAGATTTAATATCCGTTCACTACGAAGCTTGTCCTCATCTTCACAGAACCATTCAGAATATCAAACAAAATGGGTGCATGGCGGGAGTTGTTATTAACCCGGCTACCAGTACGGAACTACTTAAACCAATTTTACCGGAGGTTGATCTCGCGTTGATCATGAGTGTCAACCCCGGATTTGGCGGACAATCTTTCATTGAATCCAGCTACCGAAAAATTATTGAGCTTAAGGAATTTAGAAATGAATTAGGCGCTGATTTTCTTATTGAAATTGATGGTGGTGTTGGAACCAAAAATATCACAAAACTTGTTGAAAGTGGTGTGGACGTCTTAGTTGCCGGCAGCAGTGTATTTAAGGCAGAAGACATTCCACAACGAATTGAAGAGTTAAATACTCTCGCAATGAAAGGATCTGAGAAAGTTGCTTAATACAACTTAACAGAGATCTTCATTTAAACTTTGAATTTAAAATAAAGCAACCATTTCTATCGAGACTTCTCAACAACTCATCGAAAAAACGATTTTCATCAAAGACCTCGACCCGTTGGTCATACTCGGTTTCAGTGATGAACATTTAAATCAGCTGGATCGCGCATTTCCATCTACCAAGATTACGGCCAGAGGCAATCGTATCAAGATTTTAGGTCCGCAGGATGAAGTAAGTGCTATCGAAGAGATATTGAGTGAGATGATATCCATTGGCCGGCAAACCGGAAACATCAAAACTCAGGATGTATCAACTCTTTTGGCGCTGGCAGATAAAACTGAGAATATTAGTGGTTCTGCATCATCCCGAAAACCATTCACTCAGGATAAAGGTGATGTAATAATTCATACGCACACCGGTGAAGCCATATCCGCAAAAACTCCGGGACAACGAAATATTGTTAAAGCATCAGAAACCAATGACATCCTATTTGCAATTGGCCCTGCCGGAACCGGTAAGACCTATACTTCTGTTGCCCTGGCGGTAAAAGCACTGAAAGAGCGGAAAGTTAAAAAAATTATTCTCGCACGACCTGCTGTAGAAGCCGGAGAAAATCTTGGTTTTCTCCCCGGCGATTTAAAAGAAAAAGTTGATCCCTACCTCCGTCCACTTTACGATGCTCTCGAAGAGATGATTGAGTTTGACAAGCTCGAATTTCAACTCGCAAAAAATACCATCGAGATTGCTCCATTAGCCTACATGCGAGGACGTACACTTAATAATGCATTTGTGATTTTGGATGAGGCGCAAAACGCCACTAATACGCAGATGAAGATGTTTCTAACAAGGATTGGTTTTAACAGCTGCGCAATTATTACAGGAGACATCACACAGACCGACCTTCCCAAAAAGCAGGAGTCGGGACTGATTTCTATTCAAAATATTCTAAAAGACATCAACGGTATTTCGTTTGTATATCTAAGTCAGGAAGATGTAGTACGGCACAAACTCGTGCGAGATATCATTGATGCTTATGAAAAATTTGAGAACAAATAGATCTCACCTACTTATTAAAAAATTTTACCCGTATTACCCTATGAGCAAGATTAGCGTCAAACCACTCTATGAAGGAACTTTTTCGGTAGGTTTGGACAAAAGTTTTAAACGAATTAATCGAGACGATCCGCCAAATAAAGGAGCTCTGAAGCTGGCAATTAACCCTTTCTTGATTCAGGACGGAGAAAAAAACATTCTCTTTGATGTTGGACTCGGTGACTTATTGGGTGAAAATACGTCTATTGACACGATCTTAGAAAACCTTGAAGATGAAGGAATTGAAGATTTCGAAATTACTGATATTTTTGCGAGCCATCTCCACTTTGATCACATAGGTGGACTAGCAAATCGGAAAAACGGCTACTGGGAACTTACTTTTCCAGATGCAAAAATCTGGCTTTCCAAGAAAGAGTGGGAAAAACTCAGAAAAGTCATTGAAAAAGTAAGTGATGACGAAAAAGATTTTTATAACTTCATAGATTCACATGCGGATATTGGTTTCTTAAAAGAGGATGGGAATCAAATCGGTCATGTACGTACGAAGAAAATTGGGGGACATACTGAGTTTCACCAGGTACTCTTTTATGAGAATGGAGAAGATCGTTACATTATGGCAGGGGATGTCCTTGGTCGGCGCAGTGCCGTTAACCGATCGTTTGAGGCTAAATTTGATTTCGACCCGAAACAGAGTTTAAAGGTTAGAAATGAACTTCAGAAGCTTGCTTTCGATGAAGATTACGCAATCATGACGTATCATGAGCCGGAGCACCCCATTTTTAAACTGACAGATTACAATGAGAAGAAGGGATATACAATTGAAAATGTATCATGATGAAACTGCCTGACTATATTTTTCAGATTAAAGAATTTTTAGTTGAGAACGAATTTCCAGAAGAGATTGAAGCTGCTGTAATCCTGGGATCAGGGTTGGGAGATTTTTCAACCACCATTGATGAGCCGTTTTCAATACCCTACAATCAGATTCCAAACTTTCCACACACAAGTGTTGTCGGTCACTCCGGTGAACTTTTTACCGGCTTAGTGGATGGAAAAAAGATTATCGCATTTTCAGGCAGGTTTCACAACTACGAAGGACACCCTCTCTCCAAAACCGTTCTACCCGTGCATTTGGCCAAAGCATTCAACGCCAAGAAACTTATCGTTTCAAATGCAGCCGGAGCTATTAACACAAATTTTAAAGTCGGTGACTTGATGGTTATTGACGATATTTTTCGAGTCTTTCAAAAAGTTGCCCCTGCACCATCTGAACGATTTCATTATAATTTACGGCCAATTGCTGATCACGTTCGTAATATAGCAGCTTCTATAGGTCTTGAAGTACAACGCGGCACATATCTCTTTGCCAGAGGTCCCAGTTACGAAACAAAAGCCGAAATCAGAGCTTTCAGGGTAATGGGAGTAGACGTGGTTGGTATGAGTACGGCTCCCGAGCTGATCGAGGCTTCTCGGCTAAATTTACCTGCAGCGGCGATCTCTTTAGTCACCAACATGGCCGCCGGTGTCCTAAAACAGAAACTGGATCACTCCGAAGTTAAAGCTGCCGCTGAGAGCCGAAAAGAGGATTTTGCACGGCTCGTCAATGCATTGATCAGAGAACTATAGAATCAGAGTTCAATTGTGAAATCGACAATAGAAAAAATCTATTTCGTATTTTGAATACTAATAGCAAAGTGAAGCAAAATCACGCCCCTCTTGTTCTCTCCTTTTTAGGAGAGAATCTCTTTTTGATTTCATACTAATCGAATTAAAATTAAAAATCAGAGCAGGCTTTTCTGATTGCCGTAGCGATTCAGATACTCTTTCAGCTTAACTTTCTTTCGGGTACTTTCGCTGGTCATATATCGTAGCTTTCCAAATATGGGTCTCTCCTGCCAGGCTCGATCAAACCTTCCAAAACACCAGAAAATCCCGGAATAGCTGTTAGGGTCGCGTCCGTCAATGGCATAAGTGTTATTCAAATCGATCAGATACTGAATTGCAGTTTCAGGGTCCTGTGTCCACTCAATCACTTTTTTACCCCACAACATTCTAAGGTAGTTATGGATAATTCCCTCCTCGCGAAGCTGAGTTTGAGCTGCATTCCAAATCTCATCGTGAGTTTTTGAATTCTTCAATTCATCATAGCTGTATATCCACTCTCTCGGATCATCACGATGTTTGTTCATCGTTTTCAGAGCCCAATCGGGAAGGCTTTCAAACTTGTCATAATCATCTCTATGATGAGCAAAATGAAATCCAACTTCACGCCAGGTAATCACCTCATCCAAAAACCCGTCAATATTTGGATTGCCATTAAAAAAACCGCCGGTTGAACCTTTATTGAACGTGATTTTATCCAGATCCCACCCTTCAGGTTGATGGGCTAAAACGGCTTTCACAATTTCATACTCCGAAACTTTTCCAAAATGAAGCCATGGGCTCATCTGACTGGTCTTTTTTTCATCCGGATCATTTCTCTTATCGTCATATTCAAGCAAGCCATAACTGATAAACTGCCCCAGCATTCCGAGTCCGGCCGAACGCGCCCCATTCCATTCTATCGGTTTTACGTCATGATCGATATTCAAATTTAAAATAAATCCGGGGATATCACTCAGTGCTGTTTCTGCATCGGGCAGGTTATCGAAAATTGTTTCTTTCAATTCAATTTTTGATCTGTTCTCCAGGTCCTCCAAGGGGTTCTGTTTAGGCGGATTTGTAAAAGCCTCAACAAAATGTTTCTGCATTATTTTTCTGAAAAAATATGCGCTGTAGGGATCTTTTTCGGTCAAACCAAGCGGTATAAGCCCGTTACTATCTACAGTGTAATAAGGTATGCCTACTTCATTTGGATAATCTCTGTTTCTCTCCTTCATGATAAAAACAGGATACTCATCTGTAACCAGAACAGAAGCGTTTGAAGCCAGATCAAACAGCAGATTTTTGTACTGCCCTGCCTCTTCTTCCACAAACGAGACATAATTAAAACCTTGATCCGTAGCATAATCCAGATGCTCTTTCATCCCTTGCATCATAAAAGTATGGCTGCGATCGGTCGCCCAGGGATAATCACAAGAGAAGGCTTCTAAAATAAGAAGTGGTTTACCGAGTTTATTTGCCCATCCTACTGCATACTCTAATGCAAAGTTATAATGGAATCGGCGGTTAATCTGCATCCAGTAGAGAACATAGCCTCCGTCCGGATTTGGCTCTTCTTCGTTGCGTTTAAAGACTCGTCTGCTGTTGAAGTTTTTCATGCTTAGAAAACGAATAACTCCAAAACTCCATTCCAAATGTCAGCCCATTCACTTCCCTCAACTGACAATAGTCGATTCTAGAAAGGGTGACACTTAATCATAAGTATGACTTATTTCTCGAAGAATTAAATCTGATAATTTTGAGAATCAAAAATCATCAGCATATAGATAATGAAGGAGTAAAAAACTGATACTCCTACATCTGGTCAGCTAACTTTAGCTATAAAATCCTCCCTTTTTGTCCCGACTTTTTTGTCGGAATAGGGAGGGGTCAATGGGTGCGTCTAACTAAACCATCTCCTTCTGCTTTTCAGCTCTTTTTCGCTCGTTATGATCTAGGTGAGTTTTACGAATTCTCAAACTTTTTGGAGTCACTTCCAGCAACTCATCATTGTCGATAAATTCAATGCACTGCTCAAGACTCATTCTTTTCGCTTGGGAAATTTTTACTGAGTCAGCTGTCTGAGTAGCACGATGGTTCGTTAGGTTTTTCTTTTTCACTACGTTAACAACCAGATCGTCTGCACGGTTATTTATCCCAACAACCTGGCCCGTATAAACCGGATCTCCGGGTTGCACGATAAACTGACCTCTGTCCTGGAGTCCCTCGAGTGCATAAGGTGTTACATCACCCTTTTCTAACGAAATTAGTGCACCACGTGTACGGCCCGGAATGTCTCCTGCGTAGGGCTCATAAGAATCAAACTGCTGGTGCATGATACCGGTTCCGCGTGTTTCAGTAAGCATTTCGCCTCTGAAGCCAATCAAGCCTCGTGAAGGTACTTTAAACTCAACCCGATGGTTCTCTCCTTCCTGCACCATTGATGTCATGATTCCCTTACGTTTCTGCAGATTATCAATCACTTTGTTACTGTAATCTGATTGAACATCAACTACTACCTCTTCAAATGGTTCGTGTACCTGACCATCGATCTCTCTGAAAAGTACTTCCGGTCTGGATACTGCAAATTCATACCCTTCTCGCCTCATGGTCTCAACCAAGATCGAAAGCTGTAGTTCACCCCGTCCGGCAACTCTGAAAATATCCGGGTTATCTGTCTGCTCAACCTGAATCGACACATTTGTTCGAATCTCTTTTTTGAGACGATCCTTGATCATGTTTGAAGTCACATAATCACCTTCAAGACCCGCAAAGGGTGAATTATTCACCCTGAAATACATAGCCATTGTTGGCTGATCGATATCAAAGTACTCAATCGGTGTCGGATCAGATATGTGTGTGAGTGTATCCCCGATTTCAACGGCATCGTACCCGGCCATTGCAAAAATATCCCCGGCCTGTGCTTCTTCAACCGGTTCCCGATTTAAACCATTAAAAGTGAATAGCTTTGTTGCCTTTGCTTTTATTTTTTGATTTCCCTTCCGGTCCATCAAAATAATTTCCTGATTGGTTTTAATCGTACCCTGCTCAACACGCCCAATAGCAATACGGCCAACATAGTCGTTCCAATCCACGCTGCTAACAAGCATCTTGAATGGAGCATCTAAAATCTGTTTTGGCGGAGGTATATGATCTACAATTTTATCGAAAAGTGGCGCCATGTCCACGTTCTCATCCTCGAGTTCAGATTTGGCATATCCGTCAATTGCCGCAGCATACAGCACAGGGAAATCTAGTTGTTCATCATTTGCGTCGAGCGACACAAATAGATCGAAAATCATATTCAGAACTGCGTCCGGACGAGCATCCTGCCTGTCTATTTTATTGATTAAAACAATAGGCTGAAAACCAAGTGCCAGTGATTTTCTAAGTACAAATTTTGTTTGTGGCAGAGGCCCTTCGGCTGCATCCACGAGCAAAATCACACCGTTTACCATCTTAAGGATACGTTCCACTTCACCGCCAAAGTCGGCGTGACCGGGAGTATCCACAATATTGATTTTTGTACCTTTCCACAGAACGGCTGTGTTTTTTGAGCTAATGGTAATCCCTTTCTCTTTTTCCAGATCTCCGGAGTCCATTACTCTCTCGTCTACTTGTTGATTCTCTCTGAATGTCCCACTTTGACGCAACATCTGGTCCACCAATGTGGTTTTTCCGTGATCAACGTGGGCGATAATGGCTATATTTCTAATATCTTGTGTCATAAAGTTACTAAATCACCATCTGACCTGTATTGCACAAATCAGATAAAGTTTATTATTTGAATGAAAATGTTTACAGCTTCCTAAAATAAGCTTTTATTACGACAAGTCGATATTTTTTCTGCAATAACAATACTAAATCAATCATGCCATTATGAATTTAAAACTTGAGAATCAACGATTTATTATCTGTGGAGCAAGCAGTGGTTTTGGTGAAGCTATTGCGCGTCAACTATTAAAGGAGGGCTCTCATGTCGTTTTAGTTGCACGAAGAGGAAACCTGTTAAAAGAAAAATATAGCCATTACGAAAAACAGACTACAATAGTTGAAGGGAGCTTAATCTACAAAGAAACACTTTCTAAAATTGAGAAAAGTGTCAAAAAGGATTCTTTTCATGGAATTGTATTTAATGCAGGAGGGCCTCCAACAGGTACTCCTTTAAACACGGATATGGCAGACTGGGATTCGTCCTGGCAGTTGGTCATGCGCTGGAAAATCGACCTTGCTCTTCGACTGGCCCCCCTGTTGGTTGAAAACAATTATGGTCGGATGCTTTTTATCGAAAGCCAGTCTGTGAAACAGCCTCTACCCTCTTTAGCGCTGAGCAATTCATTCCGAGCGGGGGTTGTTGGTTTTGCCAAGTCACTCGCCCTTGAAATTGCTGATAAAGGAGTAACGGTTAACGTACTCGCGCCGGGTTCACATGAAACGCCTGCTATTGAAAGAGTAATCCAAAACAACAGCAGTATCAGAGGCATTTCTTACGATAACGCAAAAGAAGAGATGGTTTCGAATATTCCCGTTAAAAGGATGGGTAAAGCTGAGGAGTTAGCCTCACTGGCCGCCTGGTTGTTGTCGCCTCACAGCGGCTATGTGACCGGTCAAACCATCAGCCATGATGGCGGCTCCATTCAAGGAATTTTTGGATAGATTATGGACGTAATTCAAAAATCAGTTACTCTTTCACCAAAATCCCGAGGATTTCACCTTATCACAGATGAAGTTCTGGAGAAGATACCTGAGCTGAAAAATATAAAAGCCGGTGTTGCACACATCTTTATCCAACACACCAGCGCCGGTTTAACGATCAATGAAAACGCTGACCCTTCCGTACGCCGCGATTTCGAGTCGCATTTCAACAGAATGGTTCCTGAAGACAGTTCACTGTTTGAACACACTTTGGAAGGGCCGGATGATATGACATCCCACATAAAAAGTTCACTGCTCGGGAGTTCTGTATCCATACCTGTAACAGACGGAGTGTTTAACCTGGGAACGTGGCAGGGGATTTACCTGTGCGAGCATAGAAATCAGGGTGGCCGCAGAACGTTGGTCGTCACCATACTGGCAGGATAATTTTCGACTATTCGTTCACTATTAATGGACTATATTGCATGACAACTAGTACTCAAGTATTTTTGTTACCGGAATCCGAATTAATTATCATCTATGCAGCCCAGTTCTAAGCAAGCAGATCGCAACTATAATCTGGAGTTATTTTTTGAAATATCTGCGGATCTACTCTGCATCGCCGGATTTGATGGTTACTTTAAGAAAGTGAATCCTTCACTGATTAAACTGTTGGGTTATACAGAAAGTGGAAAGTGAATTTATTGAAGGAGCTTCATTCACCAAAACTTTGGGAAAGTAATAAACAGACCAGTCACAAGCATTTTGAGACTACATTTTACCTTGTTTTATGAAGGGAGAAAAATTCAGTACACCATCGCGGATTAAACGATCAATGAAAGTGTAGATCTGTTCTTAAACCGTGATTTCGAGTCATGCTTCAGACAGAATGGTCCCCGAAGATACGTCATTGTTTGAACACACTTTGGAAGGATCCGATGATATGACGTCTCATATTAAAAGTTCTCTGCTCGGAAATTCCGTATCAGTACCTGTAACTTATGCTGC
>CAZHUP010000033.1:0-1464 GCA_964535495.1 uncultured Rhodohalobacter sp. | reverse complement strand
GTTAAATCTGGGTACCTAGCAGGTAATTTATCTATGCGAGCACAGGAATCGGGGTGGAGCGAGGAAGGTAGTGATTACTTTAATAAAGTGAGATTAATCAATTATTAGTGCATAGTTCAAAACCTCTTAAACAGCGAAAAAAGGCCTCAATCATATTGAGGCCTTTTATTTCGTTTTATTCAGTTGCAACGTTACTCAAATATAACATAGTTTGAATAGCGGGTTGTGTCATCATCCGCTGTTGAAGTACTCATACTTCTCAGGCTGTCAGAGAATCTTGCTATCTTAGCGGTTTCTTCTGTGGTCACACCACAGGCGCTTGTGCCTACTGCATCTACTATTCCGGCAGCAATACTTGCGCTGGATCCAATCGGGAATACAAGTGGGTTTCCTTCATTATCGACTGCACCTGTCAGGTTAGCCATCGCTCCTAGAAACACATGCGGGCTGAATGAAGGACCTGTTTGAGCGGGATTAGGCGCAGTTGTTGATAGGCCAATTACCTGGATACCAAAACTTGTTAGCGCGTCTATTGCATCCTGAAGATCAGGTGAACCGGAAGGAGCAACTGCACCGCTTACCGTGTTCGCACCTGTAGATTTCGCGTCAGAAATAAATCCGAAACGAGCGGTTCCAGGTGAGGTACTGCTACATGCAAATTTAGAAATCACCTCAGACGTTCCAGGCTGTCCGGTTATTGTAGCAGGTATTCCGGATACAGGATCAAAAGAGGTAACACTACAGACATCTGTTGCGATGATAACTATTTTCTGAGCATCAGTACGCCAGCCGGCTCCACCCAGGGTACCTGATGTAGGTAGAATGTTGGTAGAAAAGGCAGGAACATCACCGCTGGTGCCGGGTGCAGTTTGAGTAGTTACAGCTCCTGCAACACCGCTTCCTGTTGTACTACCATCACCATTACCATCAAAACCATTACCAGTGGCGAGTTCATAGAGTGCGTGAATCGCTGTTTCAGGCAAATCTCCTCCAAAACCTGCAGCACTCCGCCCAAGTGCATCCTGGATCAGTGCATTTCTTGCAGCTGCTCCACCAGCGACAGACTGTGTGACCAAGGGCTGATTAAGTATGAATGGACGTCCAGTGGTACGTTCACCGGAAAACCCAGTACCCGGACCGCCGTAATCCTCAAAGCGTGATACACCAAATGCAAAATCTTTGCCCGGAAATGTGGTTTCCAGTTCATCAATGATATCAGGGAAAAGATCTGCAATGGTTGGAACTAAGCCTGCAAAACTGCCTGTATCGTCAAAAAGAAGCATAACATCTACTTTGTCGAAATCAATTGCATCTTCATCACAAGGATCTAAAGGTACACCAGGTACAAAAATATTCTGCTCATCTTCATCTGTCTCACCTACAGTACCTTCTGCTATAAATGACTCAGACAATGATTTTGCCTTAAGCTGTTTATATTCTCTAAGTACTCTAGAAGTAATCTCT
>CAZHUP010000032.1:0-19839 GCA_964535495.1 uncultured Rhodohalobacter sp. | reverse complement strand
CCCTGAGAATCCTGAATGACATCCATCGCCCATTCGCTGTTGGAACCTCCATAGGTTCTAACCCACTGTTGATTTCTGTTGGCATTGAGCTTCAGGGCAAAAACATCACGGTTGCCACGCGCCAAGCCATCGAACAGTCCGTCGGTCGAGGTTGTGGTACCTACAATCAAATAACCGCCATCCTCAGTTCTGAGCAGAATTTTACCAAGATCATCATTTGTGCCGCCATACGTAAATTCAGACTCCGGTTCGGTAGGTCTATCGGGGGGTTGCGTAATGGACTCCGCGTCACAGGATACCATTGAGACCATTATCAGCAGAGATATCACCGTTGGAATGAGGTAACGCATGGCTAAAAGGGTTAATTAGAAGCAGTTATGCTTTTGATTGTCAACTACAGTTCAGTAGTCAAGAGTTCCACTTCAAAAACTAAAACAGCACCCTCAGGGATTGATTGTGGTGTAGAATCACCATAACCGATGTCAGCCGGTACAAATAACTCATAGATAGCACCTTCCTTCATTAGTTGAATTCCCTCAGAAAATCCGGGAATTACACCCTGTAGATTAAATTGTGCGCCACTCTCAGGGGATTCATCAAACACATATCCGTTAGTGAAAGTACCGGTATAATTAACACGAACCTGGCTACTCGCTTCTGGTGTATTTCCGCTGCCCTCTTCAATTATACGATATTGCAATCCGCTTTCGGTAACCTCAACATCCTCTCTTTCGGCATTATCAGCTAAAAACTCATTGGGTCGCTGCAGAAAAGAGTCGAGTGTCATATCAAAAATTAAAACAGATCCCGGACGAATTGAAGTACCTTGCGGAGGATTGTCTCCATAGCCCAGTTCAGAAGGAATTACGAACTCATATTCAGATCCCACTTCCATCAGTTTTATTCCTTCGTATACTCCGGATAAAATATTGTCGGTTAGAGCAAAATAGTCGAGCTGAGTTGTCCGGACAAAAACATCGCCATTGATAAGCCGACCCTCATATTCTACAAATACAACGGCTCCTTCATGTGGAACCTCTCCATCACTTTCTTCCAGGACTCGATACTGAAGTCCGCTTGAGGTAACGGTAACACCCTCTTTTTGGGCATTTTCTTCGAGAAAATCAGTCTCGTCAACCGGTTCACCAAAGGGATTTCCGGGATCACTGAGGCATCCTGTGGTTATAAATGCAGCGAGCAGTATGGGTAACGTAAGATGTACAAACTTCATAAATAGTGTGACTTGTAATGTGTTAACAGGTAATCAAAATTTTGCTGATTTTGGCAATGCCTGTATCAACGCTTGAATCTCCAGTATATCGGACGATATCGAATGTTCAATTTCTGTGCTTAAATGATCATTGTAGAACTGTTCATCCGTATAGCGGCACCAGAACAATCGCTGACTGTCAATGATCGGAATGACGGTTTCAATCTGTTCAGGGCGGAAAAAAAGTATTTTCCGATGCAACTCTTCAAGTGCATCATTGATTTGACTTGCCAGTGTAACGATAAAAGGCGAGTGATGTTTCGTTTCATCCTCCAGTAAATTTTGGAGGCCAAACAAGTCAAGTCTGATTTTGTGGCACAGCGTAAGCAGATCAGCTCTGTAAATAATTTCGGGCCTTCCTGCTCGCTGTTTATAGTAATTGTAATTTCTGATGAACTTACGGCTTGTAGTGAGCGTGGCAGCTGCAGCTGCGGCTGTAAACTCAATCAGATCATCGGAGTCTAATTTGGCCATTCTGCGGGGTTTTCCCTCCAGGCGCTCAACATCGTCAGATCACTCTCAACAATATATTCCTCTTCGAGGGCTACCTCGATGAGTGTGGAGTAATCTGTAAGGCAGTAAACCGGAATATTCAGATTAGTGAATTGGTCGTTGGCCGTTTGAAAACCGTATGTAAAAATACTCAATACGGCTCGTACATCTGCACCGATAAATTGAAGAGCTTCAATTACGGAGACAGCAGAACCGCCGGTTGAGATCAAATCCTCAATTACAATGGTTGATTGCCCTTTATCAACCCCACCTTCAATTTGATTGCCCAGTCCGTAAGCTTTGGCTTTTGCCCGCACATAGGCGAGTGGCTTGTCGAGGTTTTCAGCAATCCATGCAGCATGTGGAATTCCGGCTGTTGCAGTTCCTGTTATCACTTCTATATCCTTGAAATCCTTATTGATGACATCGATAAACGCCTTGGATATCTTCTTTCTGATTTTAGGATATCGGAGAGTTAAACGGTTGTCGCAGTAAATAGGAGAGTTCCATCCGGACGACCATGTAAACGGATCGTTTGGGCGTAAAATAACCGCATCTATATCAAGTAGGTGCTTGGCCAGTTCTCTGGCAAAGTCTTTGTCTACGATTCTGTTGATTGTATTTCTTTCTTCTACCATGTTGTATTAATCTATGCTTCTTCAGTCTGAAATGGCTGTATTTATTCAGACTTTAGCTTATAAAACTTGTGTTAACTGTCTGTTATTATAATTTGAGGGAATTTTAAATAAGAATTGATCCCAAAAGTACTTTTAGCAGCTCCAGGCAAATGAGTGCATAAACCCCGGCTGCCAAATCATCGGCCAATATACCAAATTTTCCTGGTAATTTCTCTAATCGAACAATTCCCAAGGGCTTGAAGATGTCAAAGATGCGGAAAAGTATAAAACCCACTAAGAGAAGACCTATGTTTGTTAGAGTGCTATAGTGGAAAGCGGTGAATAGAAATACCACAGCTTGCCCGGCGGTTTCGTCGATCACAAATTGACCGGGATCATCACCAAACTTCTCAACACACCTATCCGTAGCCCAAAGTGAAATAAACGATGCGAGAACAACCAGGCCGATCACTCCAAATGTTGGATGGATCAAATAAGCAGCATATACAAACGGAAGCGTAAAAAGGCTGCCCCATGTACCCGGAGCCTTTGGAAGCAGCCCTGATCCAAATAGAGTACCTAATACAATTTTCAGGGTTTTCATGCCGGCTGTGATCTCTTAAAAAGAGAGCGATTCACAAAAAGGTATTCAATGCCTGAGTAGACGGTAATAAATACCACTACTACCATTCCCCAAAAGAAAATATTCATACTGTAAACGTTGAGTACAAATTGCCCTACAGCACCACCAAATAGTAGTAAAAATCCGAAAAGGAGTGCTACATATAAATACCCCATTTGAATAGCTGTTTTTATTTTAGCTGTTTTCCTGGTTTGCAGGGTAATGTCTTTCCGCTTCGTGTAGATACGAAGCCCTGTGATTGAGAGATCTCTAAAAACGATGACAGCTACCGCCCACCACGGAAACTGGGATGGATCAAGAAAAGGGAGACAGACAAATCCTGCAAAGGTCAGAAATTTGTCAGCCAGAGGATCCATAAAGATTCCATATTCGCTCTCTACATTATACCTTCTGGCGTAATACCCGTCGAGCGCATCTGTGATTGCCGCAATTGCAAAAACAACTAAACTGATACCTCTTAGCAGAAGATCATCCTGGATAAATAGTAATAAGAAAACAGGCGCCATGCCCATTCTTAGGGTGCTGAGTATGTTTGGTAATTTTTCCACACCAAAAGGTAAAGTTCTCAGTGAACAAATGATATATTAAATCCCTGAAAAGGGCGGCAATTAGAATACAAAATTTCATAGATCACCTGCAAAATCCTATTTTCAACTTGATATGAGAAAGGCACACATTATAACGATCGGAAATGAACTTCTGATCGGGGATACAATCAATACGAATGCCTCATGGTTAGGGGGATTGCTAACCGAGCAGGGTTTTTATGTTGAACAGGTATTTACCATTCCGGATATTTATGACCTCATTTTTGGAAAAGTAAAAGATTCACTCAATCAGGCAGAGATCACGGTAGTGACCGGTGGCCTGGGGCCGACCCACGATGATATTACCAAAAAAGTAATGGTTGATCTATTTGATACAAAACTGGTGGAAAACAGTGATGTACTTGAGTTCATTAAGTCGATTTTTGATAGACGAGGTTTTGATTTCAGCAGATCTAATGCCGACCAGGCTCTGGTTCCTCAAAATTGTGATGTCCTTTTCAATAATAGAGGAACAGCACCCGGAATGTGGTTCGAAAAGAACGGTAAGGTTTTGATTGTGCTCCCGGGTGTGCCAAACGAGATGAAATTTTTAATGGAAAATCGCGCGCTTCCAAAGATTCACGATCTTTTCCCGGATCGGGAAGTTTGGGCCACGCGCTACTTTAAAACAGCCGGCGTTCCGGAAAGTACACTCAGCGACCAAATAGGAGATTTAGATGCGTTTGTGAATAATGGGGTTGGAGTTGCATACCTTCCCGGGCCAACGGGCGTTACGATACGGATTAGCGCTAGTGCTAATACAATGCAGCAGGCCGAAGAAAAACTTACAGAGTTAAAAGACCTGCTATATGAAAAGGCGGGACAGGTGATATTTGGAGAGGGTAAGAATCTTACATTGGAAGAAGTGACAGGTAAATTGATGGCAGACAGAAAATTGACAATTGCCACAGCTGAAAGCTGTACCGGTGGCCTGCTATCCAGTAAAATTACCGATATTCCGGGCAGCAGTGCATATATGAAAGGCGGAATTGTTGCTTACGAAAATGATATCAAAGTAAAAGAGTTGAATGTCTCAGAAGAAGATTTGAATAGAGATGGCGCAGTTAGTAAAAACGTGGCACTGCAAATGGCTAAAAATGTTGCAAAAAAAATGAATGCTGATATCGGAGTGTCTGCAACCGGAATTGCGGGGCCGGAAGGCGGCACGGATGAGAAACCCGTTGGTACGGTTTGGATGGGTTTTTGGATTGAGGGTGATCAATTTGCAATTAAAGCGGTTCTCACCAACGATCGCCTGCTGAATAAAGAACGTACGGTAATGATTATTCTTGAAACGGTAAGGCGACGCTTACAAGAAATGGATGAACTTCCCTATCAACTGAAACCCCACTCAGCTTGATCTACTTTTTAACCATA
Organism: uncultured Rhodohalobacter sp.; assembly: GCA_964535495.1. GTDB lineage: Bacteria > Bacteroidota > Rhodothermia > Balneolales > Balneolaceae > Rhodohalobacter. Next base: position 14,853 of record CAZHUP010000032.1, on the reverse strand, counting down.
TGGACAGCTTTTACCTTTTCGCTGCAGGATACGATTCCGCCGCCGACTCAGGCCGACACGTTACTACAGCCGGTATCAGTTGATACAATACCGAGTGCTGCTGAAGCGGATACTACCCTTATTGAGGAGCCCGAGCCCGAGGAGCAAAAACCTGACACCGTGTATGTTTGGGAGTATGACCTGCACCATACCATGGACGTAGCAGAGACCGATAGTACACTTCGCTGGGTAAATATGGTAAATCTCTTTGATAGATTTCACGGCGCTAAAGGAGCAATCACCTATCGAACAGGCACGGCGGGAAGGCCGGATGGCTTGGATCTGCACACCTACGAATCGAGGCATCTGAATATGGAGATGGAAGGGGTGAGTATTAATGACCCGCTTACCGGGGCGGTACACTGGAATCGTATTCCTATTCGAAAAATAAGTGAGTACAGAGAAGCGGATTACGGAGCAACGTATCAAGGAGAGATCAGGCTGATTGATCACTATTTAACTCAACCCCGGACCTATATCAATTTTGATGAAAGTGAATACAACTATCGGAATCTCGATTTTGTGTTCACTCAAAATTTGAGGGCAGATACCAATCTCGAGCTCTCATTCTGGGACAGGCGGGATGGAGGTGGTTACAGCCGTTCAGGGGTGGAGGGCAGACAGGCAGCTGCTAAAATTTATCATCAGGTTTCAGATCGATGGATGCTGAAAGCACTCTACCTGAATAATGCAATGGATCGTGAGGAATCTTTTGGCTACGTAATAGACAATCCTGAATTATTTCCATTCAACCGGTTTACGGCAACACCCATTGAGAATAATGCCAGCTCAAACCAAACCTCGAGTGACATTTATATTCAGGCTCATCACAGGTCTGATGTTGATAGTGCGGTTCAAACCAAGTTTGGGCTTCACTATCAAACCAATAAGTGGTCGTTGAATTACTCGGCCGATTCGCTAGCAACCGACTTTAAGCAAGCGGAACTATTTGCACGTCAAAATCTGAATGCAGGTAGGGCTGATGTGTCTTTTCAGGGAAGTGTGAAGTGGCTGAATGAGTCAGCTCAACAGAATATTACGGAAGAAAACTGGCTTGGCGGCAGTGGAAGGGTCGATCTGAATATCAGGCCTTTTACATGGCTTCATCTCCAAACCTATTCAACTGCCGAATATTGGGACGATGAGCGTTTGAGTACAGAAGTTTCGGGTAGGATTATACTGTTTCCCAAAAGCAGAGTAACACTCTCAGGTTTTGGTGGAATTCTAAATCGGTCACCGGATCTGCAGGCTCTCTACTGGCAGTCGTCGGTTTACTCAGGTAATCCAGGCCTTGAGAATGAACAGGAGATTTCGATGGGAGGGATGATCGAATATCAGGTACTGGATTGGCTGAATACTGGAGTGAGAGGCGATTTAAGACTTAACGAAAACAGCGTATTCATTAATGCGTCCAATCAGTTTGAAAACATTGATCCTTTTACAAACATAAGCGGTACAGGCTGGATTGGAGTGGATAGCCGCATATTTGAAGGAGAAGTTTCAGCAGTTTATAAATCATTTTTAAATGATTCTGATCATCCCGTAAACCGGCAGTTAGAATTTTCGGGCGACCGCATTTGGCTTAAAGGTCATCTCTATTGGAAAAACTATCTGTTTGACCGGGCAACGTACGTGAAAGCCGGAATATCGGGGATGGTGTCTCCGGGTACATTTAGCACAGCCGAGTTTATAGCTCCGCTTAATCGGTGGCAGCACGGAACAAATTCCCTTTCGAATCCTTTCTATCAAAGAATGGATGTTGATATTTCAGCACGCATCCGTTGGTTCATGCTTTTGTTAAAGTGGGAAAATGTACTTGACGGAGTGAATCAGCTGGGCTACTTTGAATCGACCGGATACCCCATGCCTGAGAGACGATTTCGATTGGGCTTAAGAATATTATTTACAAATTAGGTGAGTAAAACATGAGCTTGGGATATGTATTAAAAGAAGGAGTGGCGGGGTTGAACCGCGCCCGTTTGGCAGCGTTTACCTCTGTCTTTTCACTGTTTGTTGCCGTACTTCTAATAGGTGTACTTTCCAGGGTGGGGTACAACGCATACGAAGTAATGCAAATATTGAAACAGCAAGTAGAAGTAGAAGTGTTTCTTCAAAACATTGATGATCGAACCACACAGGAGATCAGAGACAGAATTGAGAATGAAACGATAGTTTCTGAACTCTCCTATATCTCAAGAGACAGCGCGTCTAAAATATTTCAGCAGGATTTTGGAATTGGTAGCGAAGCTTTGGCAGATCTTCAATTTCTCCCGGCGTCGTTTAAAGTGAAAATTGCCGACAACGCAGAAATCACACAGATTGACTCACTGGTCCAGCAGGTATCGGGCTACCGGGGAGTAGATGAGGTAAGATTTAATCAGGCGCTGCTGCAGACTCTTGAGTCGAGAACAGAGACTCTGTTTTTGATTGGCGGAGCGATTGGTCTGTTTATTCTTTTTGTGGCAATGGTGCTTGTTTTTAACACAATTCGGCTGACAATTTATGCCAAAAGAGATCTTATCAGGGCTATGAAACTGGTTGGGGCTACCAATAGCTTCATACGAAGGCCGTTTTTAATTGAGGGAATGGTGCAGGGTGTGATAGCCGGTACGTTGGCTGCAGCTATAATATTTGGCCTGTTCGAGTGGATTGTGCCTCAGTTTGTCCCTCAGCTTGGTGTGCTCTCATGGCCGTTTGGCAGGTGGTATTTTCTGCTCGGTGCCATACTGCTTCTCTCTATTGTGATGGGATGGTGGGGCAGCCGTTGGGCTGCCAGAAAGTTTATCAGAGAGACAAGGGTTTATACAACAAACTGATTTATCTGCTCTAAATAGATCAGGCCTCTTCTTTCTTCAGAGACTTAATTTTGTCTCCATCTTCTTTTCGCAGCATGCAGGCCTCTTCATCCTTGCACCGCCCAAAAAGATGGAGTGAGTGCCCTTCAACAGTAAAATCATGAATTTCCTCCATGAGCCTCTGTATTTCTAAAATACGAGGATCACAAAATTCAATCACCACGCCACACTCCTTGCAGATCATATGATCGTGCTGCTGGTAGGCATAAGAGCGTTCGTAATAGTACTGATTTTTCCCAAACTGCTGCCTCTGAACTAGTCCGCACTCGATAAGCAGATCGAGAGTGTTGTAAACGGTAGCCCTGGAGACACGCGTCCCGGCATTTTTCATGTTGAAAAAGATATCATCAGCGTCAAAATGACCTTCAGCCCGATAGATCTCCTCTAATACCATAAAGCGTTCCGGGGTCTGGCGCTGATTTCTCTCTTTCAGATAAGTTCTGAAAATTTCTTTAACTAAAATGATTGTTTCTTCCTGGGCCGGGTGTGCCATAATGCATCAATAATTAAAAATTCACTGAATGTAATTGAGGAGATTTGAATTTAACTATATAGTAAATGAACCGTTAAAAACATCGGAAATTGTTTTGATAATTTAAAAGCCTCATAATATTTGGGTAATATGTTATCTTTTAGCAATTCCAGTTAACAAAACTTTGAAGATATGCCAACGCTCGTTGCTTTTGAGACTTTAACTGACCTCTACCAAAACTTAATACAAAAATACGAAAATTCTCCTAAAACTGCTTTTGCATTTAAGCCTACTCCCGACGATGATTATAAAACAGTTTCGTGGGATACGGTAAGAGATGACGTTAACTCTCTGGCAAGCTATTTGATCAATTTTGGTGTTGAAAAAGGAGACCGAGTAGCAATATTGAGTGAAAATCGATATGAATGGGCTGTTGTAGATCTGGCTATTCAAATGGTAGGGGGTATCAATGTTTCTCTCTATACAACGCTTCCGCCAAAGCAGTGCGAGTTTATCCTGAAAGATTCTGAGGCTAAACTGTTTTTTGTCTCTACCGGCATTCAGCTGAAGAAAGCCATTGAAGTGTTTGACAACTGTCCGGACTTAAAGCATGTAGTTGCATTTGACAAGCCTAAAGTTCAGAAATATTTGGACGAAAATTATGTGACACTTTTTGAAACAGTGTGTGAAGCAGGGGCAAAATCTCAATCCGGGAATAGTGAGAAGATTAAGAAGCGAGCATTAGAAACTACTCCGGAAGACGTTGCCACACTTATTTATACGTCAGGTACTACCGGCAACCCGAAAGGGGCTATGCTTACTCACAGAAATATTGTCAGTAATGTAAAAGCGGCGCACGATGCTATCTATATAACGGAAGAGGACCGATGTCTCTCCTTTTTACCTCTCTGTCACTCTTTTGAGCGAACCGGAGGGTACTATGCAATGATGGCCGGCGGAGCAGAAATCTATTTCGCAGAAAGCGTGGATACTGTTGCAAAAAATATGTTGGAGGTAAATCCCAGTATAGTTGTAAGTGTTCCCCGACTATTTGAGAAGATTTACAATCTGGTGATGAATAATGTGAAAGAGGGATCTGCCATTCAACAAGCTATTTTTGAGTGGGCGCTCGATATTGGCAAAAGGCACTGGCAAGGTGAGAGAGGATTGGTCAGTGTTCAAAAAAAGATTGCCGATAAGCTGGTATTTGATAAGTTAAAGCAGAGAACCGGTGGAAATATCCGCTTTTTTGTTTCCGGTGGAGCAGCTCTTCCGGCAGAGATTGGAGCATTTTTTATGTCAGCCGGGCTCAATATTCTGGAAGGTTATGGATTGACGGAAACATCACCCGTAATGTGCTGTAACCGTTATGGGGAAGAGGAGATGGGAACAGTCGGTAAGGTAATCAACGGGGTAACCGTTGCTATTCAGCGGCTGGATGACAGTAAGATTATTGCGAAGTTAAGTGGTGAAGATTATCCGTCTGACTTGACCTGTGAAGAGGGAGAGATTTTGAATCGCGGGCCTAATACAATGAAGGGATACTGGAAGAACGACAAGGCCACAAAAGAGATGATTGATGATGACGGATGGCTTCATACCGGTGATGTTGGAAAGTTTGAAAATGGACGCCTCAAAATTACTGATCGAATCAAACATATGATTGTGAATGCGGGTGGTAAAAACATCTATCCCGGGCCCATTGAAGATATGTTCAAAACCAGTCCTTGGATCGACCAGCTTGTGGTTGTGGGAGAAAAACGAAGTTATATGGCTGCACTGATTGTACCCGACTTTGAGGCATTGGAAAAATTTGCGAAAGAAAACGATATAGAATATTCCGAGAAGGAGGAGCTAATTCAGCACGAATCGGTGCAAAACTTATATAACAAAGAAATTCGCTCATTCTCAAAAGATCTGGCTTCACACGAAAAACTGCGTGACTTCCGCCTCATACCGAATGAATTTACCGTAGAAACCGGAGAGCTTACACCAACTCTAAAGGTGAAACGAAGAATTATCGAAGATAAATACGGTCACCTGATTAAAGACATTTTTGAAGGGGATGAGGCGTAAGGATTGATTCAATTCACCGCTGAGGCGCAGTAGAGACGCAGAGACTTTGAAAAGACGGCCCTGCGCTCTCAATGTCCATTACGTTCAATATGAATGTTCGAGTCGAATAGGTGTGAACTGAGAGTTTTGCTCAATCAATTAAGCCTTCCTCTCCTTTCTGGCATCAATAAAAAACTTGATGCCAAAAATCAGAAAGAAAATACAGAGAACTGCCATCACGGCCTGACTTGCTGCAGCAGTAAACATAACAGGTATTTCACCTCCCAATAGGGCAGATACTATCTTTCGCAGCCCTGTAAATGATCCGCCGAGCCCCAGTAAGGCCAGCAGCATTGCAGCGTGCATGGTGTGCTTCTGCATATCCTCAGACTTTCTGGCTAAAAAGCCGAGTCCTACAAATACAACTCCAAAAAGGGAGGGAATCAAGGCGGTCAGACTTGCCATATCAGAACCGATATAGGCAAAAAAACCAAGGATGATGAGCAAAACTCCAATATTGATAGATAACTTAGGCATAGATATGATAATTGGTCAGTTTATGTTGTTTAACACGATTAAATAGCTTTCGACTTTTCGGATAATTTTCTTCACTCTTCTGCGATTTACACCAAGATCAGAGTAGCCCACTCTGCTTGAGCTTTTTAAATGCAGTACGGAATTAGATTCATCAGACTCAATCAACGCAAAAACATCGTCTTTAAATCCAAGGAGAGGAATTTTAAAAACGGATTGAAGTTTTAACTCAGATGGGTTCAAATCAATCTCAAACGGATTTAAATCGGCAAATGCTTTTTCCAAATATTCAAACAATTGATCTGCTTCAACTTCAAAACTTTTTGACACAGTAATGCAGTTGGGAGAATCCGGACACTCTTCTATATCGGAATGAGTTTTATAATCGGAAGGGATGTCGGAAGTACGTGAACCCTGAAGTGGAAAGTAAACTGCCATGGCTGCCGCTATCAGTGAGAATTTGAAAATTGCGATGATAGAAATTTTACGCTTGCTCACAAAACTCTAAACAGCGCTCAAGCGTTTCGGCTACCTGTACAATTTCTCGGTTTTTTGGTTTGATGAAACCGGAATCCACAGCGTGATCGATCATCTTTGCCAATGCATCGTAGTAACCATTCAGGTTCATGATTGTTACGGGTTTATTCAAAATCCCGATTTGATTCCATGTAATAATCTCAAAAAGTTCTTCCATGGTACCAAATCCACCGGGAAATGCGACAAATGCATCGGCCAGTTCAGCCATATGAGACTTTCTCTGATGCATGTCTTTGACAGTAATGAGACGAGTTATTCCCCGGTGAGCAACCTCTTTGCTGAAAAGGTTTTCCGGAATGACGCCAATAACCTCACTTCCATTTACCATGACAGAATCGGCAATTGTTCCCATGATACCCAGCGAGGAGCCTCCATAAACCAGGTTGTGCCCCCTTTCGGCCATCAATCTTCCAAACTCTTTTGCCTTTTCAATAATCGCCGGGTGATTGCCGGGTGAAGATCCGCAGTAGACGCAAATATTCATATTAAGAGGCTACTTTCATCATTCTGTCGAGTACACCTTCCAGTTTATCTAAAAAGAAGTCAACCTCTTCCTCACTGTTCTGTTTGCCGAAACTTATCCGAATACTTGAGTTGGTTATCGCATCATCCTCAACAATTTCTTTAAGCACATGCGAAGGTTCTGTGGCACCTGAAGTACAGGCTGATCCGTTGGATACACAGATACCCTCAATATCCAGATTCAGCAGTAGCATTTCACCGTCCAAAGCCTGACTGCTCCCGGTTTTAAATCCTATGTTCAGAATGTGTGGTACGCCACCTTCCTTAGGTCCGTTGATGGTAAATTTTTCCTCAAACCTGCTTTCGAGACCATCGATCATTTTTTTACGAAGTGCGATAAATTTTTGAGTATTACTCTCCATATTTTTAGTGCATAGTTCCATTGCCTTTGCAAGACCCACTATACCGGGAATATTTGAAGTTCCTCCTCTCCGTCGCCGCTCCTGTGATCCACCCTGGAGCCATGGTATCCAGGGCGTCCCGTTTTTCACATATAGAACTCCAATTCCTTTGGGTCCGTATATTTTATGAGCACTGATGCTCAGCATGTTCAGTCCAAGCTTCTTCACATCAACGGGAATTTTACCCACACTCTGAACTGTATCGGAGTGGAAGGGAACGCCTGCTTCTTTGCAAACATCAGCGATCTCTTGAATGGGGTTTATGGTTCCAATTTCATTATTGACATGCATCAGCGAAACGAGAGCTGTTTTATCGGAAATGGCCTTTTTCACCTGATCGGCTGTAATCATGCCATCGGAATTAGGCTTCAGATAGATAATTTTTGCACCCTGCCTTTTCAGTGATTCGGCCGGATGAGTGACGGCGTGATGCTCGATAGGGGAAGTGATAATTTCATTTTTACCTGCAGGTGATAGTGCAGAATAAACCCCTTTGATTGCAGCATTGTCACTTTCTGTTCCTCCACTGGTAAAGATAATTTCTGAAGGCTCAGCATTTAAAAGCCTTGCGATCTCCTCCCGGGCATCCTCAATTGCAACTTTACAGTTTCTGCCAAACTGATGAGCTGCATCCGCATTCCCAAAATTTTCAGTAAAGTATGGTAGCATTGTTTCTAGAACGTCCGAATCGATCGGAGTGGTTGCCGCATTATCAAAGTAAACAGGATCCATAATCAAGTTATCAGTTATGATGTTTTTCGAGCTCACTAAAAATATTCAAAATGATGGTGAAAAACAGTTTTCAATTTTTTTCACTTTGCAGTGGATATGACAACCATTTACGGGCTTGATTATTTCGAGGATTTAAACAGATCGAATCCTGAAGTTTTCTTACCTTTACGACCACATCAAATTTCACAATCACAGAAAAATTCACATGTCTACATCTGCCCCTAAAGAACCTGAAGTAACGCTCGATCTTGCCATTGAACACGGCTTGAATGAGGAAGAATTTGAAATGATTAAAAACTTTCTTGGACGAATTCCCACCTTTACAGAGCTGGGCGTCTATTCAGTGATGTGGAGTGAGCACTGCTCCTATAAAAATTCCATTCTGGAGATCAAGAAGCTGCCAAGAGAAGGTGAACAGCTTTTGGTTGATGCCGGTGAAGAGAACGCCGGCCTTGTTGATATTGGAGATGGTTTGGCGTGCGCTTTCAAAATTGAGAGTCACAATCATCCGTCTGCTGTTGAGCCATACCAGGGAGCGGCAACCGGTGTCGGAGGCATCCATCGTGATATTTTTACCATGGGCGCCCGACCTATTGCGTCATTAAATTCACTTCGATTTGGCTCGATGGAAAATCCTCGCGTTCGATATCTGCTGGATGGAGTTGTTCGCGGAATCTCTGATTACGGCAATTCATTCGGGATACCAACTGTTGGCGGTGAAATTTACTTTGATGAAGCGTATGAAGGTAATCCGCTTGTAAATGCGATGAGTGTGGGGATTGTAAAACATGGTGAAACGGCATCTGCGATAGCTGAAGGAATTGGTAACCCGGTTCTGATTGTGGGTGCCAGCACCGGTCGCGATGGAATTCACGGGGCAACATTTGCCTCAGAGGAGATTAGTGAAGAGAGTGAAGCAAAACGACCAAGTGTTCAGGTAGGTGATCCGTTTACTGAGAAGTTACTGCTAGAAGCGAGTTTGGAAGCGTTGAAGACAGGCGCTATTGTTGGCCTTCAGGATATGGGAGCTGCGGGTATTACAAGTTCTTCGTCTGAGATGACTGCACGTGGAGGAGAGGGCATGACTCTCGACCTGGATAAAGTGCCGATGCGTGAAGAGGGTATGACCGCTTATGAACTGCTTCTTAGTGAGAGCCAGGAGCGGATGCTTGTGGTTGCAGAAAAAGGTCGTGAGCAGGAAATTATTGATGTGTTTGAAAAGTGGGACCTTAATGCAGTTGTAATTGGTGAAGTGGTTGAAGGGGATAAGCTCACCTATATCAAAGATGGAGAAGTAAAAGCGGAAATTCCGGCCGACTCACTCGTGTTGGGCGGCGGAGCGCCACAGTATAAACGAGAAAGAAAAAAACCTGCCTATATCGATGAAGTTCAAAACTTCGATTTCTCTACAATTAAGCATCCTGAAGATGTGAATGAAGCATTTTTGAAGGTGTTGGCTTCACCCAATGTGGCATCCAAGAGATGGGTACATGAACAGTATGACACGACGGTTCGAACCAATACAGTCAACGCCCCGGGTGCATCTGATTCGGGTGTTATACGCATCAAAGGAACAAAGAAAGCCCTGGCTGTGAAAACAGACTGCAACGGGCGATATGTTTATCTGAATCCGCGACGTGGAGGGCAGATTGCGGTAGCTGAGTCAGCACGGAACGTTGTCTGCAGCGGCGCAAAACCTGTAGCTATTTCAAACTGTCTCAACTTTGGAAATCCTTACAAACCGGAAGTTTACTGGACATTCAGTGAAGCACTTGCCGGCATGGGAGATGCTTGCCGGGCTCTCAATACACCGGTCACAGGCGGTAATGTGAGTCTGTACAATGAGAATCCAAACGGGGCCATCTTCCCAACTCCGGTCATTGGAATGCTAGGCTTAATTGAGGACGTAGAAAATCACACCATGACCCCACAGTTTAAGAATGAAGGAGATGTGATCTATTATCTGGGAGCTGAAAGAAAAGGACTGGGCGGTTCAGAGTATATAAAAGCTGTGCATGGACTTACCACCGGAGATGCTCCGGAGCTGAACCTGGAACTGGAAGTGAAACTTCAGAATGCTGTGCTGAATTTAATTCACAACAAGACTGTAAACGCGGCTCACGATGTTTCTGATGGTGGGCTGAGTATTACACTGGCAGAGATGGCTATTCACTCGGGATTAGGTGCCGATGTATCTCTTAAGAAAATGAGCGGTGAAATTTATGAGCTGCTCTTTAGTGAAGCACAATCAGGAATTGTTGTAACCGTGCCGAAAGAGAATGTTTCAGCACTGGAGAAAGCGATGAGCGATAGCGCCGTTCCATGTCATGTACTGGGAATGGTTTCCGGGGATTCGCTCACAATTAATCAGTCTGTTAACCTTCCGGTATCTAAACTATCAGAGGTTTATGAGTCTGTAATTCCGAATGCAATGGAGCAGTAGGCTGATCGACTGCCTGCTTATGAGGGAGTTTTTATAAATTCCTTTAATTGTGAACGATTTGATTCTCTTTGGGCTTTTTGAAGATGAAAATTTCAAACCCCATAAGAGAATCATGGAAGATAAAATTGTACTTATTGTTGGCGGAACGGGTGGTATAGGCAGAGCATCTGCTGATCTGTTTGCCAAAGCCGGTGCCAAAGTTGTATTAGCGGCCCGAAATAAAGAAAAAGCAGAAGAGAAAGCCAAAGAGATTAACGACAATGGAGGAGAGGCGTTTGCTATTGAGGTGAATGTCACCGACCTGGGCTCTGTCTCCGACATGGCCCGAGAAGTAACCGAGGAGCTGGGCGATATAGATGTGCTGGTAAATGCCTTCGGTTTAGGGATGATTCAGCCACTGCTCGACATCAATCCGGAGGAGGCAAAAGAGGTTTTTGACGTCAATGTATACGGGACTTTTCTTGTCACGCAAACTGTTTCCCGCTACATGGCAACGGCCAAAAAGGGACGAATCATCATGTTTCCCGGAATTCTTGGAAAAGCTGTGATGAAAAATTCATCTGTTTACTCTGCGTCGAAGTATGCCGTAACCGGTTTTACCAAAGCGCTTGTTGAAGAGAACAAACGATCCGGAGTGAAATTCTCACTTCTATATCTCGGAGGAGTGGCTACAGATTTTTGGGAGAATCCAAATATCGATATGAGGGTTCAAAAAGATAAAATGCTGACGCCGGAACAGGTAGCCAAGGCGGTCTACTACTCTGCCTCACAGCCGGATGATTCTGTTCTGAACGAAATTACCATTCAGCCCGAGTCTCACCAGATGGTATAAATAATCCGTCAGCACAATCGAAAATGTGCAAAGACGGATTCTTAAAAAAATAATATGAGAATTTATCCAACTTCTCTTCATCTTTGAAAAGGGACGGAGAGATGACCTGAACCAACCCAACCTGACAGCGTATCCGACTGCTTTTGGAGGATTCCTGTCAGCGTTGAATATATTCTTGTTTAATACTCGACGCTGTCATGACTGCCGCTTCGCTTTAGACGATGACAGGTCTTACCGCTCAATCCAGCCCGAGTCTCATCAAATGGTATAAATAATCCGTCAGACCGCTACACGCGGTCAGACGGATGAATTAAGACGTGAAACCCATCTGACCGACTAAAGCGGTCTGATGGGAACTTCAAATTTACTATCCAACAACCGGGCACTTCTCAATTGCCGTCTTGTAGCTCTTTCTGATGATGTCGATACCTTCATCAATTTGAGATTTTTCGACAGTTAATGGCGGACGGAAACGAATCGTTTTTGAACCACAACCGAGAATCATCAGATTGTTACTCATGCACTCCTTAACAACTTCATCGCGAGCATGGCTGTTAGGCAGATCCATCGAGCAGAAGAGCCCTTTGCCTCTTGGATTTGAGATGTATTCAAATTCATTAGAAAGCTCATCAATCTGCTTCTGTAAATGCTTTCCGACAGTAGCTGCATTCTGAACCAGCTTCTCATCTTCGATAACTTCAAGAATTCTGTCAAACCGAACCATATCAACCAGGTTGCCACCCCATGTAGAATTGATTCGGGATGATACGTGAAAGCAGTTTGTTTCGATATCATCAATTCTGTCGCTTGCCAGAATGCCGCAAACCTGTGCTTTTTTACCGAATGCGAGGATATCCGGTTTTACATAGTATTCGTGAGCCCAGAATTTACCGGTCAGGCCAACACCTGTTTGAACTTCATCGTAAATCAGCAGTGCGTCAAATTCATCACAGAGATCGCGCAGTGCCTGATGAAATTCAACTCTGAAGTGATTGTCGCCGCCTTCGCCTTGAATAGGCTCGAGAAGTATACAGGCTATATCATCCTTATAGGTTTCAAAATATTGACGAGCCTGCGCCAATGCCTGTGCCTCTTCTACTTCCACCTGTTTCTTGTTTTCAGCATTTAGTGGAAATTTTACAGCGGGATTGTGAATACGCGGCCAGTCAAATTTTGGGAAATACTTCACCTTTTTGGGATCAGTATTGGTTAGAGAAAGAGTATATCCGCTGCGCCCGTGAAATGCTTTGTCGAGATGGAGTGCTTTGTGCCCTTTTTCAGCACGATATCCTTTTTTAAAGTTCTTCTGCACTTTCCAGTCGAAAGCAACTTTAAGGGCATTCTCCACCGCAAGTGCACCGCCTGATACAAAAAATGCATAAGGCATGTAGTCTGGGATTCCAACACGTGAAAACGTCTCTACAAAATGAGCCATCTCTTCGGTATATACATCCGAATTAGAAGGTTTATTAATGGCTACCTGCCCCAGCTTGGCTACAAAGTCAGAATCGCCGGCCAGCTTATCGTGATTCATACCAAGCGGATTGGAAGCGAAAAAAGTAAAGAAGTCCAGGTAATCTCTACCGGATGCTGAATCGTGCAGGTAAGCTCCTTTACTCTTTTTGAGGTCGAGAACCATTTCATATCCATCTGCAAGGATATGTTTCTGTAGTGTTGAGCGTACGTTTTTTGGTTGAATCCCTTTCATGTAATGTTTCGTTTAAAATTTAATTTTTTAGCTCCTGTTTGATGGTAATTAGAGGCTTTTAAGCTTCAAATTCAAGGAAAGTTTTTCGGATGATTTCGATACATTTTTGAAGCTGCTCCTCAGTCATAACTAACGGAGGTGCAAACCGAATGATATTACCGTGAGTTGGCTTGGCAAGAAGACCGTTATCTTTCAGTTTTACGCAAATATCCCACGCTGTTGAACTGTCGGGTGAGTCATTAATCTCAACGGCATTGAGCAGTCCTTTACCGCGAACAAGAGTAATCAGGTCGCACTCATCATTCAATTTATTCATGGCATCGCGGAATATTTCACCCAGTTTTCGAGCGTTCTGCGAAAGTTTCTCATCCCGAACAACTTCGAGCGCGGCAATTGCAACTCGTGCAGCCAATGGATTTCCACCGAATGTTGAGCCGTGCTGTCCCGGTTTGATGACATTCATGATATCATCATCAGCAAGCACAGCAGATACCGGATAAACACCACCGGAGAGTGCCTTTCCAAGAATTAGAATATCGGGCTTTACGTAGTGATCAGGCTGACGTTCACAGCTCCCCGTACATGTGCAGTTTCCACAAACAGCGAGCAGAGAACCTGTTCGTGCAACTCCGGTCTGAATTTCATCGGCGATAAAGAGTGCGTTGTGTTTTTTACAAAGTGCAGCTGCCTTTTTCAGATAGTCATCATCTGGAACCATCACACCGGCTTCACCCTGGATAGGTTCAATTAAAAATCCAGCTACATTATCTTCTTTAAGAGCTTTCTCAAGATCATCCAGGTTGTTGTACTCAATTTTGATGAAACCCGGGGTATAAGGCCCGAAATTTTTACGGGCATCTTCATCATTGGAGAATGATATGACGGTAGTAGTTCGCCCGTGAAAATTATTCTTGGCTACTATTATTTTTGCTTCATTTTCGGAGATGCCTTTTTTTTCATAGGCCCACTTTCTGCAGATCTTAATGGCCGTTTCAACACCTTCCGCACCGGTATTCATTGGCAGCACCTTTTCAAACCCGAATGTATTGGTGATGAACTGTTCAAATTCACCCAGCACATTATTATAGAATGCTCGTGATGTTAAAGTGAGAGTCTCAGCCTGTTTTTTGAGAGCTCCGATAATATGAGGATGACAATGTCCCTGGTTTACGGCAGAATATGCCGAAAGAAAATCGAAATATCGGTTACCTTCGGGATCCCATACATAAACACCGTCACCTTTTGCCAAAACAACCGGCAGAGGGTGATAGTTATGAGCTCCGTATTTATTTTCAAGTTCAATAGATTCTTTGGTGGAAAGCATAAAATCAGAAAGTCGTTATAAGTTATTCGTTGTGGATAAGATAGGAAATACCCTGTTGAGGGGCGACAGGTAACGATTTTCTTTACAAATTAAGAGAGAACCATGCCTATAAGTTTTAAAGTTGGAAGATAGATGAGAACTGTGCTGATAAAGTTTGATTTTGGCCCTGATCAATATAACCTGAAGAGTAGGTTTTGAGAGTGGAGGCTTAGCAACCTGGGTTAAGGTGCGGGAGAATCCAATAAAATTTATTTGCGGTGTCGCTTGACTTCGGATAGGGATAATCCTTATCTTGGGAGTCTAGTTGAGAGATGGTAATGACATCAAAAAAGTTCAACTTTACATATTGACATCGCGGGGTGGAGCAGCTGGTAGCTCGTCGGGCTCATAACCCGAAGG
>CAZHUP010000031.1:0-20166 GCA_964535495.1 uncultured Rhodohalobacter sp. | reverse complement strand
CGGCGGCTGTCCAATTGCGATCGGTAACCGCCTGATGAAATTGCAATTAACAGGATTACTATATCATGAAACTTAAGAAACTTTATTCAACCGCCCTACTTTCTATCGGGCTTCTGATCTCCATTTATATATCTCCTGCGCAACTCAATGCGCAAAATGTAACTTATCAAACCGACGATAACTGGCAGTTTGAAGTAACCGGACAACTCCCGGTTTTCATCAACCTTTCCAATCACGATTCATATAACAGCGATGGAAGTGATCAGTTTTCGACACGAATCATGTCCGGCTTTAATCCGGGAAATATCACATTTAATATCTCTGCACCCGAGATGAACGGACTTTCCGTTGAAGCAATATTTCAGATTAATCATCACCTTCAGGGTGCAAGTATCCAGAACGACGGACTTTTTGAAGGACGTATCGCCGATATCCGGATATCCGGAAATTTTGGTACGGTTAATATGGGTAAGGGGTTTGGCATCTTTAACAGCAGCTCTATAGGTGATGCCGGCAGCGGCATGGGAATCGGCCGATTTGGAGGACCGGACGCAGCAAACGCGACTCTAGGCCGAATCGGAACCGGTTACACTTATGCGAATTTCAATCCAAGGGTAACATACACCACTCCCGATCTTGGTGGTTTTACACTAAAAACCGGAATAATCAACCCGGAGAAACCGGATGGCCCATCTGATGAGATAAGAACCACTACGCCACGCCTTGAAGCACAGGCAAACTACATCATTCCTTTTGGTGCCGGATCTATAGATTTATGGGCCGGAGGAATGGCACAAAATGTAGATGTAAACAGTCAAGATTTTGACTATACCATTTCCGGCTGGGACTTGGGAACAAGAATACACGCCGGAGACCTGTCACTTACCGGAGCCTATTCCGAAACGAAAGGCGTTGGCGCGGACGGACTGATCGGGCTGAGTCTGACAGGGTCTGCGCTGGCACAGGCTGATGTAGAAGCCACGCAGTGGTACACCGAAGCGACATATACCGCAGGTGATTTTACGCTCGGCGCCAGCTATGGTGAAGGTTCACAGGATGCGAACAGCACAGTACTTGGCAGTTCTCCTGATATTACCAATCAGCTATTGATGGTATTTACCCGTTACAAACTGACCGATCAGCTCATTCTCATTGGCGAAGTGCAAAACTTCGAGTCAGACGCACAGGCCAACTACCAGGCATTCATTGCCGGTATGCAGTTTAACTTCTGAATCCAGGATTTTATGCCACGGAAGCACGGAGTATTCAGTGTACTTCCGTGTTTCCGTGGCAATTAAGAAATGAGCCTCTTTTATAGTAATCTGAGTTTGACTCTTAACTGTTGCTTTTTGTCTTTTCTCAGCGAAAATCCGCGACATCATCTGCGAAACTCTGCGAGAAATAATGACTCTTTGACTATTTTCAATTTAAATTTTGCAGGTACTGAAGAATAAAATCGAGATTTGGAATTCAGGGCTTTTATTGGCGAGAAGCTGGTATTAATTATTACTCCACTGAATATAATATCGATTAGCTCAACAGAATTTATTCGGGCTAAATGATAGCCTAAACCTGTTCTGAATTGCTCCGCCTCTACACTGATTATCATTTCAAACAGCACCCTTTAATCGGCGGTGATTATTGCACTGCCTGATACCCCGGGTTTCGCTGCGCTGCACCCGGGGCTACGTTCTGGCGCTCTTTCAGAGCTTAAAGTCAATTATAACAACACATATAAAATTCATAGCAGTATAAATAAATACATTATTTCCCCTTCTTTATTTTATCTGTAGCCGGGATTGAGGCCCGCCAACTCCATAAGTCGATTCACTTCACTTTCAACTCTCCTCATTGTAAATCAAACTCAAATAATTAGATCAGACTTGAAGGTGAATTCCATAAAGATATTCTCTACTTTCGTCGGAGTGAATTTATTGATGGTTATCACCCATAATTAAACATACTGATCTAATGTCCATCTTTTTCTGGATTGTTCTTCTGTACCTCGCCCTTTTGATGGGAATATCTGTTTACAAAAGCCGTGCCGTTAAAAGTCAGGAAGATTTCATGGTGGCCGGCCGCTCAGTCCCAACCTACAAGCTGGTTGGAACGCTCCTGTGTACATGGATTGGTTCAGGAAGTCTGTTAGCCGGAGCCGGACTCGCCGCAAGAGTAGGCCTTTCGGAACTCTGGATGGCAGCCGGTGCGTGGATCGGGATCATTATCGTATTTTTCCTGGCCGCTAGGGTGCGCCGGATTGCTCAGTTCACAGTCCCGGATATCCTTGAACTTCGATACAACAAGTACGCCCGAATATTGGGGACCATTGTCATTGTAATTGCATATACAACAATCGTTGGGTATCAGTTTCGCGGGGGCGGATTTGTCCTGAACCTGGTGGCCGACATTCCGGAGTGGCAGGGAGTACTGCTCACAGCCGGATTTATCATCACCTTTACAGCATTTGCCGGGATGCTTTCAATCGTTTCTGTGGATATCATAAATGGAGCGGTAATTACAGCGGCGGTTATTCTTGCTGTGCCGCTTGTATTCAGCAATTTAGGTGGCAGTGAATATATTACCGCAAACATCGACCCGAGCTTCTTTACCGTTTTTGGAGAGTACAACTTTCTTTGGGCAATGGGTGTATTCTTCCCAACTTTTCTCCTGCTGATGGGAGAGTCTAACATGTATCAAAAGTTCTTTTCAGCCAGAGATGAGAAATCAGCAAAAACTGCGGTAGTTTGGTGGGTGAGCGGTACCATCATTGTGGAAACCGCAATCGCTTCACTGGCTATTCTGGCATTCAGCCATTTCAACTCACTGGACCCCTCAAGCTTATTTTTCCTGGGGGTGGAAGAGAGTGAGCGTGTAATCCTTCACGCGGCCAGATACGGAACCGAAATTGGGATTCCGCTTGCCGGTGGTTTGCTGTTAATCTGCGCTGCCGTGGCGATTATTACATCAACCGGAAACAGCTTTCTGCTTGCTCCATCAACAAACCTCACTCGCGACATCTATCAGCGATTTATAAACCCGGGAGCAGATGAGAAGCGAATTATTTCCTTCCAGCGCGTGATGGTTCTTGTATTGGGAATTTGTGCCTACCTGCTGCTCACCCAGTTCCGTACCATTCTGGATATGGCCTTTACCGCATATACGATGGTTGGCGCCGGACTTACACCCGCACTGTTAGCTGCTTTCCTCTGGAAACGGGTAACCACAGCCGGTGGTGTCGCGTCCATCGCAACCGGAATGGGGGCAACACTGATTATCACCGTGATCAACTCCGTGCTCTCTGAGCCGCTGATTCCCTTCGATTACATCGTACTGCCCGCGGCGGGCTTATCCATTACCGTGTTGATTGTCGTCTCCCTGATGACTCCGCCCGACCCCAAGGAGAAGTGGGAGAAATTCTACGAAAAAGATGTGGAGCTGAGCGACGCAATTGATGAGTTTAAGGAGTAATCGAATGTTGGACACTTCAAGTTGAAGTCAGCAATCCTCCTCAGAAAATAAACCATTATCTAAGATTTAGGCCAAAATTCAAGATGAGAGGGATAACCCTAAACTACTTCCGGTTTACTCCTAACAGAGATAAGTATTGAATTAGTACGCATTCTGCCAGTCTTCCTCTTTTCTAATTTTCCTCAGTCAGAAAAAAAGTTTGCTCTTAGATTCAATCTAAGAGCAATAATAGAGCCATCAAAGAGAGGAAAGTTACATTCGTGATGTAACTCAAATTTATAAATCAAAAAAAGTAGATTATGAATAAATTGACAACTACCAACCTATTATATTTGAAGCCATTTCTTTTGGCGTTGCCTATTATACTTATTTATATGGCCTGTAGTGATAGCCTCAGCACTTCTCATGAAGATCTAAGCACCACAATTGATAGCCAATCCGAAGCCAAAAACATCACCTACAATACTACAAATGTTGTTGAAATTATTGCAAAACACGAAGGTGATGATTACATCTTTGAACTGTCAACGGATGAGATTCCCTCCGGCTGGACAACTTTCAGGCTTGTCAACGATTCACATTCAACACATTTCGCTTACATAGCCGGTGCGCCTCAAGGAGCTATAGATGGTGCTGCAGAGGATAGTGTTGAACTGCTTGATTACTGGATTCAGCATGTCACCAATCCTTTCCAGTTTTTTATGGATGATTTGATTCCCGGTAAAGAGTTGAATTTTGATAATCTCCCTACCAAGTATGCCGATACTTTTTTCCCACCTTGGTTTGGAGAAATATTACCTAATGGCGGGCCGGGTTTTGTTGGCGGAATGAGGTCCACTGAGACTACTGTTTATCTCGAAGAAGGAGAGTATATAGTAGAATGTTACGTAAAAAACGCGGAGGGTGATTTCCATTCATATCTCAATATGATTGAACATCTATCTGTGTCTGACGAAAATGGACCCGGAGAACAAGAACCGCCGTTATACACCAGTGAGGTAGTTGTTTCCTCAAACGGTATTGAATTCGATCGCCACATAAGCGCCGGTGAACATACGTTTAAAGTTACATTTGAGGATCAAATCGTTTATGATCATCTGCTTGGGCATGATGTCCACCTCATACGAATGGATACAGGAACAAGCGTAGCCGAAGTTGGCAAATGGATGAACTGGATAGACCCGGATGGACTTGTTTCCAGTAGTAGCGCTTCGCTGGGCCCTGCCACGTTTCTCGGTGGAGTTCAAACCATGACAGCAGGCAGCCATGGATATTTCCATGTGGATCTTGAACCGGGACGATACGCCTGGGTTTCTGAGATACCCGACCCCCATTCAAACCAGATGCTTGAGGTATTTAATATCCCCCGTGGAGAGGCCGAGGGCCGAGGGCAAGCCGGAAGACGCTAAAATTTCAAACTATGACTATGATAGCATGGGGGTTTCTAAACAGAAATCTCTGTGCTTTTTTTACATAAAAGAACTTCAGGCAATATAGATCGGACGTCCCCGCCCGGCAGCTATGCAAAGTGATTTAATCTCAATTCGAAATTTTCGAATCGAGAGCTTCGACTTACATATTCCAACTCTTATGAATCTTGTGAATCAGGCCATTAAACCGTGAATCATTCCGGACGGGCTCCAGTACATCAGGGAAGTAGTAGCGGCACATCGGTGTGGTAAAGGCACCAAATTTATCAACTTTTTCAAACAGGTTGTGTGCTTCTTCATAGTTGTTCAATGCGGCTTCCACCAATCCTGCACAAAAATAGTTCTTATTATTTTTAACTTTATCCAGCAACTTTCGTGCTTCCCGGTGATTGTCATTCGCAGCTTTAGCCAGGGCTAAGGTTGCATATGCTTCATTTTTTATTGCTGACCCGTTTGAGCCTTCAAGCTTCAATGATTCCTGAATGGAAAATTCTGACTCGGAATATTTTCCAAGGTGATAAAGACTCAACCCTTCCACAAAATGAGAAAGGCCAAATTCAGGCCGGATTTTTCGAGCACTCATCGATTCTGCAAGAGCTTCCCGGTATTTATTATTGGCCAGGTATACCACAGCAAGAAACACCCGGGTGTAGGGAGAAAGCGGATCGAGCCTGGCTGCACGTTCTGCCGGTTCAAGCCCCCCGGCCGGATCACCCATTATCATTCTTAACCAACCAAGCCAGTTATAAGCTTCTGAATAACCTGGCTGAAGTTGAATACACTTCTCCAGTGCCTTGTTCGCTTCCGGCCCGTTCTGATAGTATGAATGATAAATTCCAAGTGAACAATAAGTTTCACCCAATTCGGGATTTAATTTCAGGGCTTTTTGAATTGCTTCCATTGGATCTCTCAACTCATCCTCCGTAGAATACTTGTACCATTTGATCAGCAAAAGAGCCTCCGCAAGGCCCGCCCATGCATTGGCATATTCCGGATCTTTCTTTACCGCATCGCGGAAAAGATTTAGCGATTTAAAAATACTCTGTTCTGTTCTCTGGCTTAGATACGATCTGCCTTGTGTGTATAAAAGATAAGCAGACAGGTTCTTAGTCGGCCGCTCATCTACAAGGCTCTTTTCTGTAGATGTGAGTTCATCCCGCAAGCTTCCTGTAATTTTTTCAGCGAGTTCACTCTGGATATTGAAAAGATTTTCAGCGGTGAGTTCTCTGTCGTAGGTTTCTGCCCATCTTATTTGTTCAGTGGCTGCATCCATCAGCTGTATAGTCAGTCGAATACGCCCAACGATTTGCTGTACGCCTCCTTTAATCACTGTTCCCACTCCTAATTTCAGGGCAATTTCCTCAATGGAAACTTTTTCAAAGCTTAAGCGCCTCATTGAGTCACCTGATATTATTGTGAGATCATCAAGCCTAGACAGTTTAGTGATCAGGTCATTTTGAATTCCTTCTGCAAATGGTGACAGTTCATCTCTCTTCATATAGTCGGTGAATGGGAGAACCGCAACGGCTTTTTGATCGGGTTTAGAACTATTCCTGACTTTAACTTTCTCTGCCCCCCTGCTTTTATAAACCTTGTTGCGAATCTTCTTATACCGCGGTTCTTTTTTCAGAGGGCCTAAAATATCCGGGTACAGATGATGAATGGAAAGTGTTTCCCAATCATCCCAGTATTCGACCCGCTGAAAGAGTATCAATGCCTGGTCTGTGTCACCGAGCGCAGCATGAATCAAACCTGTGGAGAAGATGTCTCCTTTTTCTCTCAGTTCTGCCTGGATTTTTTCTGCCTCATCAATGTCATCAGTCATAATGTGGCATAATGCCAGGGTAGTCAGCGGACCGTTGCCGGCCCAGGGAGCTGACAAGCCCTTCAGAACCGATTTTGCATCTGAATATCTTCCCAGATCAAGCAGTGCCAATCCCTGATAAAACGCCGGTGTTCCCCAATCCGGCTGTAGTTCAACACCCCGAAGTGCTTCAGAAAGAGCTTTTTCAGTGTATCCGTTATACAGGTATGAAACCGATAAATTACTGACCGACTCCGGAGATAACGGGTTCAGATTAACTGCTTTTTTTGCACTTTCAAGGGCATTCACCGCGTCCCCCAGCAGTTGATAATTCCAGCTCAGCCAATTGTGGGCTTCAGCATAACTTGGCTGCAGTTCAACGGCTCGCTTCAACTCACGAATTGCTGCTGCTCCTTGATGATGATTCGAATAGAGAAGACCGAGTGATGCATAAGCTTCCGCCAAATTTGGGTCAAGTTCAAGAGCATGCCGAACTGCTTCCTCAGCCGCGGGAAGTGTGTTTTTTGCTTCCTCATGACCATAATCGTATTGAAGGGTTAGTGCATCAGCTTTACCAACCCAGGCGAGAGCGTATTGCGGATCTTTTTCTACAGCTCCCTGAAAATATTCAACTGCTCGTTTCATCCCCTTCTCTGTACGTTGATCCAATTGCCCGCGTCCATAAGTATAAAGTCTGTGTGCTTCAAGATCATCCGTGGGAGCCCAATCAGACATCCGCTTTTTCTCCACCGCAGTAAGTTCAGCTTTCAGCCCGTTGGCGATCTTTAACGCGAGCTCACTTTGAGTATCAAAGAGATGCTTTGCTGTTAATTCCCGGTCATATATTTCTGACCACAGGTGATTATCATTCTGCACATCGATTAGCTGAATATTTAACCTGAGCCGGCCTTCAATAATTTGCACACTTCCCTCCGCGATTGACCCGGCCCCCAGTTCCGATGCAATTTCAGAGATCGGTTTATTGCTATTTCTATACTGTAATACAGAAGTTCTTGAAATTACGTGTAGGTCTGAAACTCCCGATAATCGCGTTAAAAGGTCGTTGTGAAGTCCGCTCGCAAAAATTGAAATTTGTTCATCATTGCCAAATTCTTCCAGCGGAAGAACCGCAATCGATTTCAAGCTATTCTGCCGGGCAGCATCTTTGGGGGTCCTCCCTCTTTGAGACTTGACATTCGAAGACTGTTTAATACAGAACAACAGTTCATCTAAAATTTCTTTTTTTTCAATATCAAGTTCCCGGGATACAAATTTCGCATGTTGCTTCGCATACCGAACTGCATCCTCCCGGTTACCTAAAGCCGCCATTAGTTCAACTCTTCGCTTTACTGCATGAGTTTCGTAAGGATTTATTTGGGAAATTGTTTTCCAAAACCCAACTGCTTTTTTCAGATCACCGGCTTTTTGTGCTTTATTTGCTAGATTTTCTAAAGCCTGTCCATACTTTTCTTGAAACCTGCTCCTTTCCTGCTCGAGCCAACGGTCAAAATCTGTAGAGGCGCCCGAAACATGCAATCCCTCCAAAAGATCACCACGATACAGTTTGGTAGCCTCTATGATCTCCCCTTCATTCAATAGCTTTTCAAATCTCAACGCATCACACCGGATTAGGTCGTCGTTGATAGCTAGTTCTTCTATGCCCCGGGTACGAACCATCTCCTTGCCTAATGTTTTGCGGATATGATATATCAGATTACTCAGAGAATTCCGGGCACTTTTTTGATTTTTTTCAGGCCATAATAGAGGCAAAATCCGATCTCTTCTCTGGAATCCCCGAGGCCGCTTTAATACAAGGAAGGATAGCAAAGCCAGACGTTTTGATCCCGCAAGAAATGAATTTTCCAGATTCCCACTTTCCCCTCTAAGCTCTGCTGGACCAAGTATTTTTAGATCTGTCATATATTATGGCCGTTTATTAACTCTCTTAGATGCCAATCTAAGAGACAGAAGCGAGAAAGCAAAGAGAGACCACTTAGTTTAACCAATAAAGTTAATTAAGAACTAAATCATCACAGTTATGAAACTGTATCTCAGCTACCGCAATTCATTCTTACATCACATTTACGCAGCACTTGCTGTACTTGTAATCTTGTTTGCCAGTAACAGTAATAATTCTACCACTTCCATAGAAACAGAAGAGAGTATTTTAGAGGTTACAGCCTCTCATAATCACACTGAAAATCTACACCTTTTCGAGATGAGCAGTAACGAAATACCTGCAGGGTGGACAACAATTACTTTTAATAACGCATCTCCGGTAGATCACTTCTTTGTCATTTACAAAGTACCCGATGAAGCACAAGAAGCCGCTGATGCCGCCGGTGATCCTCTGCTTGAACATTGGTTCCAGGGGGTTACTGAACCATTTCAACATGAATTTAACCCGTTTCATCGGGGAGAAGTTGATTACGGAGAGTTTGTAGATAATCTTGTTGCATCGATTTCAGAAAAAGGTCCCTGGTTTTTAGATCCCGGAGCAGTTCCAATGGGTGGGCCCGGATTTACCGCTCCCGGCAGAACATCTAAAAACAGCGTGTTTCTTGATCCCGGAGATTATGTTGTTGAGTGCTATGTAAAAGATGAAGATGGTCAGTTTCACTCTTATCTGGGTATGCTCGAACTGCTCCGCGTTACCAATGAGGAGTCTGGAATGGAAGAACCTACATCCGTTTCAAAAGTTACCGTATCCACAACTGGCGGAATTCAGTATCAAAGTAATTTAGAGCCTGGAGAACAGGTTATCCAATTTTTATTCGAAGATCAGGATACTTATGCTCATTTGCTGGGCCATAATGTACAGTTGGTCAGGTTTGATAACGAACCCGACCAAAGACTTTTAGATGATCTCTCTGCATGGATGAACTGGGCAAATCCCGAGGGTCTTGTAAACCGGGCTCCCGACGGTGCGGAATTTATCGGAGGAACAATGGAGATGACAGCAGGAGCCACAACATATTTTCATGCAAATCTTGAGCCGGGACATTATGCATGGATTGCAGAAATTCCCAACCCGGATTCTCATAACATGCTCAAAACCTTCCGAATCCCGCGAGGACATTCTAACGCGAGATAACTTCCGTCTGGCTTGAGCTTAGAAATTAATTCAAAATGCACAGGCCGGTTCTGAAATGACCGGTCTGTAATTATATTTAATACCTACACCTTCAGCCTGACGTAATATCTTTCGATCATTATACGACTGAAGATATCTTACCATAGTCTTACATCTGTTAAACTGATCAAGCAGAAATCTCCCTTAGGAAGAGGTGATTTTATTAAGAAACAAATCGCTAAAATCTTTGCAGGCGCATCAGATAATAAGACGCTCCCCTCAATCTCATTCTTCAAAAATCAACGCTTCGGGATCGGCGCCAAGTTCTTTCAGGTATTTCATCATCGCCTCGTTGAACGGGTCCGGTCCGCATATATAAAACTCCTGATCAAAATCATCGATCTGTGAATCCAGAAAATCCTTGTCTATAAATCCATCCAGAAAGATGTGGTCCTCTGTCGGTTCATCCGTAATGACGTTCACAAACCGATCACCCAAGATCTCCTTTAACTCCTCCTTCAGGATGATGTCTTTTTCGGATTTGTTTGAAAAGATGAGCTTATTATTTCCAGCTTCACCCTTTCTGTGCAGATCCCGAAAAATGGCGATGAACGGAGTTACACCGGCTCCGCCGGCCAAAAAGACGCCTTCACCGCTGTACTGAATAGCACCCCACGGATCACCGACAATCAGGGAGTCACCGACCTCAAGCTTTCCAATCTGCTCGGTAACACCATCGTGGCCCGGGTAAATTTTAATGACAAACTCCAGGTAGGGATCTGAGTTGAGAGAGGTAAATGTAAACGGACGCTTTTCATCTCTCCAGCCCTCTTTATCTATGGCAGCTTCAGTCGCCTGACCGGGAGTGAAGGTGTATCCGTCCGGTTTTTTAAAACGTATCTGCCGTACGTCGTGAGTTACGTTTTGAATGTCTGTGATTTTGAGTGTATGTCCCATGATATAAATGCTTTTATTCTATTTATTCATAGTACAAAATGGATGAGGAGTTCATTCGAAATTGTGAAAAATGAGTCAGGAAGATCTAAGTAGTATTACTCTGTAATGGCACTTAGGTCTTCTTGAAGTGCAAAGTACTCACAACCGATAATTCAGCGAAATAAAACTTCCAAGTGAGTAGAGTTTCACATTTCCCCAGCCAACTTCCTGCAGGGGCACTTTGATGAACGGCTCAGCCCTCACGCTCCACTGCGGATGGAGGTCCATCTCGTAGCCGATGGAAAGTCCGGCATTACTAAACCAGTGGCGGGTACCGGTCTGGCCACTCCAGCCCTCGATCTGTCCGGGACTATCATAACGATAACTGAAATAGTAATCTTCACTCTGCATGATATATGACGACAATCCCGCGGTGACGAAAAACCGTGAACGGTCAAAATTGGCTACATTCAGTTTGAGGGTAATCGGGAGATCATAGAGTAAGCACTCGGCATAAATATGTTCCGGAGAGTTACCGCCCTGCCAGTAAACCGGGGCATTATACTGATGGCTGTGAGCAGAGTAGTTCACCCTCGTTTGTATCAATCCAACCGAGACCGAAAGATTTTCACTGAATGAATACTCCACAACGGCGCCCAGTTTATAACCTGCCCGTTCAAAATTTGAAAGCGAACCCACCGTACTTAAATCGGGAGAGGCGAGAAGGCCCACAGAAATCCGGGACAATGCACGGGTTGTTGAACCGGATTCAATATCAGAAGTAATTGGATCGGTTTGTGAAAAGTCCGGCAGATCAGAGGCAATGGGAGTGGTTAATTCTATTTCTTCAAATACTGAAGAGGGCAGCCTGTTTTTCACACTGCCGGTAATCGTTTCTGCTATTGGAAGCTGCTTAAAATTGACTGATAAAACTGATAAACGACTGCCATTTAGCTCGTTTTCTACCGCCTCATCTGATTCAGCTGCAACAATTGGTGAGTCAATGGCTGAGTCGGTGGTCGGGTCTTCACTTTGAACGTTATCGTTTCCTTCTGAATCGGTTACCCGAGACTCATTTTCAGCAGCGATGGGCGGTTGATCTTCCTGCGGAGGAATTTCGCCGGGTATCTGCATCTCATTCGTGAGCCTGTCATTTAACTGATTGAGCCGGTTATGATTCTCGAACGTAAAATAGCCGAGCAGGGCGACAAGGATAAATGAAGCGGCGGCCAGTATGCTCAACTTTTTTCGGTAGGCTAGTCGTGCATCCCGTAAATCCATTTTGTGTTCCAGGCTATTCCAATCCTCCTCTCTGAACGAGATATCATACTCCTCAGCTTTCTTTTTGAACAGCTCTTCAAGTGGATCGTTATGTTTTTGTTGATCAGACATCTTACCGGTGTTGAGTTAAATTTTCTTCCAGGATCGCTCTGAGATTCCGCTTTGCCTTGGCAAGGTTTGATTTCGACGTGCCTGTTGCAATTCCCAGTTGTTTTGCAATTTCCCTGTGTGTAAAGCCTTCAATTACATATAGGTTGAAAACCGTTCTGTATACAGGTGTGAGCTTTTGCACCATTTCAACCATTTCATCATAGTTTATACCGCTGATGATATTCTCCTCTTTTGACAGATGATGTTCCTGCAGCTCAACTTCCGCACGCTTGTTTTTTGCCCGGGTTTTATGAAAATGGTTGATTGCGGTGTTGATTACGATTTGACGAAACCAGGGTTTGAAAGGGCGATCGGTATCATATTTTTTAATGTTGGTAAATACCTTCATAAACGCATCGTTCAGAATCAATACACCCTCGTCTCTTGAAGAGGCGTACCGCAGCGTTATGCTCATACCGTATCCATAGAACATTTTGTAAAGCTCTCTTTGGCTGTCACGCCGTCGTTTCCGACACCCTTTAATTATCTTCTCAAACAAAGGACCCTCGTTTATTTCAAATGATAAAACGATTCTCTACCATCTATTTAGCTATACAGATCATGACTGTAAAGGGTTGCCTCTGTTTTTATAATTTTATTTAAGCAGCTTCTGCCCACACACTACAAACCAAATACTCTGTGGATGTTAAATCCAAACCTGAACTCTCCATCCAAAAAACGGTCGCGGTTATTAGCCATTATAAACGGTTCACCATGCCATTGAGAGCTGCTAAACAGAATTTGAAAAATATGCCCGCCCGTATCAATATTCAGGCCGATTCCGAATGTATTTTCCGTGCCGGGATTTTTGCCGCCAATTACTGGAAGATATTCTGCTGTAAGTGCAAAACGCTCGCTGAGCTCAAATTGAGACGCGATTCCGATCCCAAATAGACGGTTTACGTTCTGTTCGGATACATCATTGAAATAAGCAAGCATTGGCGCAACCTGAATACTAAACCGATTGATCTTTCTGGCCGCCATTAACGACGCGAAATAACTAAGACGATCAGAAAATTCAAGTCCGATTCCTGATGTAGTCTGAATACCCATTGATAACTTAATCGTAAGATCGACAGGGATACTCCCCGATACTGTTTGCCTCATCAAGTGATACTTTCCCCTAAAGTCTACAACTTTGTTGAACGTCATTCTTCCAATACCCAATGAAAAATTATCCGTAACCCCATAGTCGATTCCCAGGCGAGTGTTCGCTCCGTCGTCCAGCCCGAAAAACTGCTCAATTCCCCGGTTCGTGGTGCCAAATGTATGAGCAATTGTAGTGTTCAGGTTTCGGGCAGAAATATGCTGAACCGTGCTTATACCGATGTTTGATGTTGCCCAAAAAACAGTCACTGTCTGATTATCAGGTTGTACACGCTCCCTGGGCAGTTGGGCTAACGTGATTTCAGCCAGCAGGACAAGAAATAGAGCAGAACCAACTGTTTTAATCATAAGGGTGAAATGTTCGTTAATAAAACAATCTTGAAGAAAGATTGGGGGGAAACAGAAGAGTCATCTTTTAATTATAATTCAAAACGGTTTCCCGATTTTGAGGTAATAATGTGGCCTCAATTCGGATTCCCTGCTCTTCGTTTACCCGATAGAATAGAATACCCGGCGGCTTAATGTTGTAGTGGGTCAGGTTCAATATCCACTCTGCTTCAAGGAATACTCCCTCTTCATTCTTTTGTAAGGTTCCCTGAATAGTTACTTCACGTGTAACACCATGCATGGTAAACTCTCCGGTTACCACTGCATCCTGTCTGGTTGTCAACTCCATATCTATGGATGAATTGAGTGTACCGGTAAACTCAGCAAAGGGATACTCGTCAACCTCTAATGTATTGAACATATCCCTGTCTCTTTTGCCGATTCCAGTTTCCAATGTATTCAGGTCTAAATAAAAATCTACGACACCTTCTCTGGGATCAATCATACCTGTCAGATCATTCGATTTACCTGTAAATGTGTGCAGCGGAACCCGAGAAGTGAATTCAGCGTACCCGGATTCGGTATAGTAAATAATGTCATCCCGGCTGCTTGAAAATGCAACCTGAACGATGATGAATAAATACAGAAAGTATGTCACAATACGCTTTGCTAAAGTGGAAATTTTCAAACCATAATGTTTTTTTTTGGGAGTATGATTACCCTCCGCTTCCTTCAACCACAGTAATTGTAGCCGTCATATTTTCATGGGGCATGCAGAAGTAGTCAAATTCACCCACATCGTTAAATGTATATGTGAAGGTTTCGCCTCCTGACATGTTTCCGCTGTCAAACATTCCGTCGGGCGTTCGGCCGGAGCCACTTGTGACGGTGTGAATAAGGTCGCTTTTATTGGTCCAGGTTACCGTGGTGCCTACTTCAACTTCAAGGTTTGCCGTTGAATATGACTGCCCGACCATCCAGACTTCATCAGGCCCCGGTTCTTCCGTTCCGTTTCCATTGTTATTTCCATTATCTCCATTTAAACCGGGATCAGTTGCAGAGTCACCACAGCTGATCAAAGCCAATGCCATAATGAGCGCCGGAAAAAACAGTACATAAGTTTTAAGAATTGATCGCTTCATAAGCTGTACCCATTAAGTATTTAAATTTGGAGTTTTGAAAGAACTCCGTGTATTAACCGGTACAGCTTCCGGACAGAAAGGGTTGCCTCGTCAAAAATATTAGTGGTGTCCGACTCTCTTAATTTTCTTCATTTCTGAAATGACAAAAATGTATCGATCTATTTAGTTCGTACTCCACAATATCATGAGTGGAGTATTACAGGCAGGATTTATTTCAGCTCGTAATCAAATATATGTTCATACTTTCCATTTTTAATGTTAATGGCCATTCACCTGAAAAGAATAATCATATTGTACATACAAGTCGTTTCATGGAAGCGTAATCACTCCATTTTTAACAACGGGTTCGGCAAGCCAAGGACATCCCTGTCCCTGAATTTTTTATTTCTTACTGATAAAAATAAGCGCTGAATCTGATTTTTCAGCTAACTCTAAAGCTATTTTTCCAAACGCTTTTTCATTGGCCGTTGGTTTGCCCAGCCCCATAATTACCAGATCATGCAGATTGCTTTGTGAGACCAATTCAGAAAAGACGTCATCGCTTGGTATCACTTCAACCTCAACTTTACCCGGTATAATGCGACTCGCAAATCGTGTCAGCCGCTGATGATTTTTCTTTATGATCTCTTCAGGAGTATCGATAGGTAAGATTTGAATAAACTTCATCTCCGGTTGTGAACTACGCCACAAACTCGCGGCTATCCGCGCCCTTAACGTATCGTGGCTGCTAAAACCGGCTACGGGAACTAATACTTTTTTCGCTTCTGTAATTTTCCATCCGCTGTAGGGCTGGCGAAATACAACAACATCAGATTTTACGTGTTTGACCAGCTTTTCAAGGTTTTGGCTGGTTTGAATATCACTCAAGTCACTCAAACCCAAAAGCAGACTTCTGCAGTTGTGAACTTTAGCTACACGCTCAATCTCTTCCCATGGATGCTCAGCAATCGTGGTTAATGTATCAGGCTTCAACCCTGCCTTAAAAGAGGCCTTTAGAGCATAATGAGTCACATCTCTGCTGCTTGACAGTCGCCTGTCGATATCGTCTTCTTCAATACTGGGAATTACAATGGAGAGCAGAAGTACACGGCCAACTACAGGAGGAGCCAGCGCATTGGCAACAAACACCATCGATTCGGCATTGGCGGGATTTGAGATTGGAAGCAAAACCAATGGGCTTAATCCTCTAAGCCGAACCAGGTCCGGGTCCAGCGCCTGTTCAGATGCTTCAATAGCTTCCGCTTTTTTCACAAAAAATGATACAAACAGAATACCGCCAATAATCAGCCAAAAGAGAGAGATAACTCCGGCAGCCGGTTCTACAATAGCCTGAAAGATTGCAAGTGCCATACAGGCAGTCATGCCAATGATTGGCAAAGCCGGGAAAAAAGGAGCCTTGAATGTCTCTGTTTCCTTATAGCTGCGACTGCGCATCAGCATCATAATCACATGGCCAAGTGCAAATGTAATCAGAAAGATCAAACTTGATGCAGCGCCCGCAGCGGCTACATCAGGCACTATTAAAACAAGAAGACCTACAATACCGGACGTTACCCAGACAGAGATAACAGGTGTTCCAAAACGTTCGTCAATATTAGCCAGACGGTGAGACAATGTGCGATCGTTCGCCATTCTGAGTGAAATGCGTGAGGCCGCAAACAGATTAGCCTGAAGAGCAGATAGCATTGAAAATATACCCGCTATCAGAACCAGCCAGAAACCAAACGCACCGAGGTAGTTCTGAGCCGCAATGGCTAAAACCGTTTCGGGGTTTTCACGGCTTAGTTCCACAATCGATTCGCCCGGCAGAACTCCCACGGTAGACATCACAAAAAGGAGAGGAAGATAGACCGATAGACCAACAACCAGTGTACCTATCATCGCCTTTGGTATGTTTTTTTCAGGACTTTTAATCTCTCCCGCGGCCGATGCAATCAAATCAAAGCCCTGCATTGCTATAAAAGTGTACCCCATGGCGGCGACCACCCCGCTGAATCCGCCTGAAAAAAATGGGTCTAAACTCTGTTTGATATGAGAAAATGGGGTTTGAACAAAGACTGCAAGACCTCCCGCTATCAGAATTGCAAAAGCAAGCAGTTTACCAATATTGATAAATGCTCCTCCGTCACCCGAACTTCTGGTAAGCTTGAATGTAAAATAGACAATCGCTGCCAAAGCAAGCAGAACGGGAAAAAGATTCAGGCTCACAATATCCTGAACACCGCTGAATGGAATCTGCTGAAGCGCAAACATGGCAAATGCGCCAAAGCCAAGGGCGTATAAAACAGCGGCTACGAGGGATGCAAACCATACAATCCATCCCACCCCAAAAGCAACCTGCAGCGAAAGAGCTTTTTTGGCATACGTATACGTACCGCCTGATTGAGGATTGGCGGATGCCATCTCTGCAAAGCTGAGGGCTGTAATTACTGCTATTATTCCATTAAGAATAAAAGCAACAATTGCAGACGGACCACTTACTGCAAAAGCGACACCGGCCAGCGCTAATATACCACCGCCAACCATGGCCCCAACCCCGATGCCAAGTGCACCAAACAATCCGATTGTTCGATTTACCGATGCTGATTGTTGATCTGTTGCCAATCTCTTTCGCTTTCTGTTTTAGATTAACATCAATATTGTGATGAATTTAAAAGTACTTAACATGAGGACGATAAAAAATCGTTGAATTTGCAACATGAGAAGCCTTACATGGTCGCTAATTTTAAAAAAAGTCGACATTAGTAGAATCCCTTCCTAATGAAGAGCCTGTCCCGAAAACTATCGGGAAGGGGCTCGGGGTGGTTGGACCGGAATTTTTTCCTTCAAAAATGTGAAAAATAAACCTTACCTATTTGAACCACCCCTTATTCCCCTCCTTGGAAAGGAGGGGAGACTCGTATTTCAAACTCACTTCTCTCAAGAGTCGCCAAAATACTCTCTAAGCATAGAGTCCCACTCCTCGCTATTGATTAAATCCAGCAAAACTCTGTTGATCTGATTACGATACTCGCTGTTTGCAGGTAAAACAACTCCATAGTACTGATCATTAAATGTGTTTGACAGCAACCTTACCTGATTTCTGTAATCCTGCTGAATCATATATCCAATAATAGGCGCATCGTGCACAAAAGCATCAATACGATCTTCATCTACGGCTTCCAACCCATCGTCTAATGAGCCGAAAGTTTGAACCCTTATATTTTCCTGATTCATATACTCTTGAGTTGCTGAATTGACCAATACACCCACACGGGCATTGGGAAGATCACCCGGACCACCCACCCTGCTGTCTAACTGAGTTACGGTTAAACTGGAAGCGATAGATGCAGTAAAAAATGATATCACAATAATTGCCGTGAACATCCAGATAAATCCTACAATACGACCGCCTAGAGTTCTGGGTGATTTATCCCCGTAGCCGACAGTAGTCATGGTGACGGCCGCCCACCAAAATCCGTTTCCAATTCCTTCTGCTGTATTACCTCCAAACTCCTCTTGGTTTTCTTGTCTTTCAAAAGCCCAAACCAAAGCACCCCAAAATAATAGTAAACCAATGAGCAGCAGTACAACCCACCAGAAATCCGGTGTAAATAGAGAACGAATGGACCCTAATAGACCAGTAGATTTATAGGGCACGGCAATTCCCAAACCGGTTACGTAAAATGGGTGAGTAAAATCCACGCTCTCTTCCCGTTCCGAAGTGATGGTAAGTGCAGAAACAGCTGCAAAATAGTTTCCATCAGAAACACCGTCCAGCATCCCCTGGATATCATCCTCTCTGTAAGTGAATTCCAAACCCAACTCGTTGCCAATATGCTCCCAAAGAAAGATCGAAATACCGCTGTAGCCACCATCTTCTTCAGCAATCACGAATGGCGGTACAACCCGTGTGCCGATAATCAGCTCCTCCTGATCATTTTCAAAGATCATCTCATTTGCTGCCGGGCAATCGAATGGAATTGCAACAGAGATCGCTAAAAGAAAACCAAACAGATACTTAAATAAAGCAGGTTTAGTGGCACCCTTCATATGTAATAGATTTTTTAAGTATGATTTATTGACGTGTCAATATATAAAAATCAGCTCGAAGGCTCATTCATGATCTATTCAATTATTAGCTTTTAGTTTTAGCGATTGTATATTCTGTTTCAATCCTAAAAAAATATCTGAACCATTTTCCCAACTATGGCTACAGCACTAACCAGGCATATCAGCCCAAAGTTATCTGAATGTGAATTAACTCATTTGGATAGGCAACCTATCGATATTCAAAAAGCGAAAGAGCAACAACACCTATATGAAAAAGCATTGGAAAAGATGGGATACTCAATCCGGAGACTGCCATCAACCCCGGAGCTTCCCGATGGAGTATTTGTTGAAGACACAGCCGTTGTTTTTGATGAGCTGGCGATTATAACAAGACCGGGAGCAAATTCACGTCGGCCCGAAACAGAAAGCATGGCGGAAGTTTTGAAAGAGTACCGTGAACTTCACTATATAAAAGATCCCGGCACCATTGATGGAGGAGATGTTCTGGTTTTAGGTAAAAGAGTGTATATCGGAATTTCAAAACGCACAAATCGGGAGGCGATTCATCAATTCGACAAAATTCTGAAACCTTACGGATATGATGTGCACGGAATTGAGGTAACAGACTGCCTCCACCTGAAGACTGCCCTCGCCCCGCTGGAAAACGATTTGTTGTTGATAAATCCTGACTGGGTAGATGGAGAACTTTTTCAGGGTTACCATACCATTACAATCCACCCCGATGAACCTTACGGAGCCAACGTGATGAGGCGGGACAACTGGGCACTATGCCCGGAAGCTTTTCCCAGAACAGCTGAGCTTCTTGTTGGCAGAGGTTATGATGTCATCACAGTAGATCAATCAGAGATGGCTAAAGCGGAAGCGGGACTTACCTGTTGCAGTGTTATTGTGGAGTAAAACTCTGTTTCTGCTTTCAACCCGTTTCTTTGGTGCTGAGTAAACCGAAAATTCATGAATGAATGTCTGCGATACTCAGCGGAGTCATCTGCGCAACTCTCGAGAAATAAGTGGCGAGTTTTTTTGAAGTAAAGTCTACCGGCTATTTACAAAAAAAAATATTCAAATTATTACATTTGAAGCATACACTTTTCAACTTCTGGTTCACAACTCAACCCAATCTCCACCGTTCTCTGACGACTCCATAATCGCTTCAACAACGCGAATATCTGCAAGCCCATCTTCACCCGGCACTATGGGAGATTTGCCCTCTTTAATGGCACGAGCTTCGTTATCCATTTGACGAGCCTGCTGATGCCCGGGATCTGCCTCAAGAACTCTGCCACTGCTTGTTTCTCCCTGCACACCGCTATAACTTTGAAATGGCCGAAGTCTGTACCATCCGTTTTCTGCATCGATATCAAGATAGTTCACAGAGTTACCAAAACTCGTTTCGCA
>CAZHUP010000030.1:0-20360 GCA_964535495.1 uncultured Rhodohalobacter sp. | reverse complement strand
TCCCCTCCTTGCGAAGGAGGAGAATTGACAACAAGTTTAATAAAAAAAGAGTCACCAAAATGTTACCGGAAATTACACCCTATATATTTTTTACAGGGAAGGGCGGTGTTGGTAAAACTTCGCTTGCAAGCGCAACGGCGGTTAAACTTGCCGATGAGGGCAGATCAGTGCTGCTGATCTGTACAGATCCCGCTTCAAACCTGAAAGAAGTTCTTGAGACCGATGTGAACGATAAGATTACGCCGGTGAAGGGTGTAGAGAATCTGCATGCGGTCAACATCGATCCTGAACAGTCGGCCGAGGAGTACCGCAACCGGGTCACATCACCCATGGAAGGAATTCTGCCTGAAGCTGAGATCAATAAGATCAGAGAGGAGCTTTCCGGCGCATGTACTACAGAAATTGCCGCATTTGACGAATTTGCCCGATATGTTGCCGGTGATGGAGAGAACCAGCCCTATGATGTAATCATCTTTGATACAGCTCCAACCGGACATACACTGCGTCTGCTGGAACTGCCGGCCGCCTGGAGTGAATTTATTGAGTCTAATCCCGATGGCGCATCTTGTATTGGCCCGTCATCTGCGCTGAAAACCAGCCAGGAGCGCTATCAGAAAGTGGTGGACAGACTGAAAGATAAAGATGCCACAACGATCTACCTGGTCACACGTCCCGACGGCTCTGCACTTCGTGAAGCTGATCGATCAGGGTTAGAGTTGAAGGAGATGGGGCTGGCAAATCAATTGCTGTTGATTAACGGCTATTTTGAACCGGTGGATGAATCTGATCCGTTTGCTCAGAAAATGAAGGCGATGGCGGATGAGACACTGGAAAATATGCCGGAACGCCTTAAAAAGATGAAGCAGGTGGTATTTCCACTTCGTCCATACAACCTGCTCGGTATTGAGAAATTGAGAAAAGTCTTTGAACCGCTCGATAAAGAAGAGATTAAAAACAACAGCGGATCCATCCTGACAGAAGATCATGAAAGTGACTTCCCCGGTCTTGAACAGATGGTAGAGGATATCATCGACGATAAAGATCATGGTTTGGTGATGACGATGGGGAAAGGCGGTGTAGGTAAAACGACTATTGCCGCAGCTATCGCACTACGCCTGGCTCAAAAGGGATACCCGGTCCACCTCACTACAACCGATCCTGCAGCACACTTGATGGATCACATCGGGAGTGTGAAACTTCCTGAAAATTTGGATGTGGACCGAATCGATCCGCATGCCGAGAAGAGAGCCTATATCGATAAAGTGCTGAAACAGAAAGGGAAAAACAAAACGGAAGAGGAGCTGAAACTTCTGAAGGAGGATCTGGAGTCGCCTTGCACCGAAGAGGTGGCTGTGTTTCAGGCGTTTTCGAAAGCGATTCATCAGGCTAAGCGGAAGTTTGTGGTCGTAGATACGGCCCCGACCGGACACACCCTGCTCCTGCTCGACACTACCGGCAGCTATCACAAAGAGATACTCCGGAATACCAATATGGATGCGGATAAACTGAAAACACCCTATATGTATCTTCAGGATCCTGACTATGCGAAACTGATCATTGTTTCACTGCCAGAGACGACTCCAATTACGGAAGCCGCAAAGCTTCAGGATGATCTGAGAAGATCAGGCATTGAGCCCTATGCGTGGGTGGCCAATCAGAGTATGTCGGCCACGGTAGTTAACGATCCGCTTTTAAAGCAGAGAGCTGCGGCTGAGATCCCACTCCTGGAAAAAATGGATAGGGAACACGCTGATCGTCTCTACGCAATTCCTTGGATTCCGGAAGACAATGTTTTAGAATTGTTGTTGAGCGAAAACATTCAACCAAAAAATAAAACGGTATGAACCTGAATTTTGATCATGCACTTGTTGCACTCGACCAGTCGGAAGCCAGCGACATAATGGTTGAGTGCCTTTCCCATTTTGAAAAATTTGGGACCCGTAAATTCACTCTCTACACGTCTGTCAATATACCGTATCCGGGCGGTGCGGGATCGATCAATAAGGAGAGCTATCAGGATAAACTGGAAGAGTATAAAGAGAAGCTCAGTCAGTTCGATTTTGAGATAGAGACAGAAGTCGATTTTGGCATCAACGCCTACTCGCCGGTAAAGATTCTGGATGCTGCAAAAAAGCATGAGGCCGATTATATTATTATCGCCAACCGGGGCCACAACAAATTCAGAGAGTTCCTGCTTGGCAGCACTGCTACCGAGCTGCTTCAGAGATGCAGCCACCCTGTCTACCTCATTAATCTCTCTGTGTCGGGTGAATCTGACCTTGAGGATCGAAAACTCTACTGCGCAAAATCGTGCAGGGATTCACTGCAACGAATTCTATTACCAACAGATTTCTCTCCAACTGCGAATCGTGCATTTGAAGTGGTTAAAAAACTGGCGCCCGGTCACACTCAAAAACTGGATATTCTACACGTTCAGGCCAGCGGAAGAAAAGGGGTGGACAACCCCGACACGTTAAGGGGTTTCGATAAAGAGGATTCTGAAACACTGAAATACCTCAGGGATGAATTTAGCAAAGTGTCTGACGCTGAAGTAGAGATTCGTATTCGATACGGTTCTCCGGTTCAGCAAATCCTTGAAATTGCAGAATCAGAAGAGGCATCGATGATCATAATGGGGAGCCAGGGAAGGGGATATGTAAGCGATCTGTTCCTCGGTGGGGTGAGTCTTCAGGTGATTCGAAAAGCCAATATTCCAATTCTTATAATTCCTACCGATCGTTCATAAGAGAACAAGGAATAGATACTGCCGCAAATTTTCATTGATCTAACTAACAAAATAAACAAGCGATCTGCTTCATGGCGTTAACGATAATTGCTACGCTCATTTTTCTCTTCACTTTGGTAATGGTCATCTGGCAACCTAAAGGACTCTCCATCGGATGGTCGGCCACAATCGGTGCCGTTTTAGCTCTTATAGCCGGCGTGGTCAGTTTCCAGGATGTGATTACGGTAACTGAAATTGTATGGAATGCCACACTGACTTTCGTGGCCATCATCATTATCTCATTGATACTTGATGAAATTGGGTTCTTTGAATGGTCGGCACTACACATGGCCAGATTTGCAAACGGCAGCGGTCTTCGGATGTTTGTCTATATCACGCTGCTGGGAGCAATAGTTGCCGCATTTTTTGCAAACGACGGTGCGGCCTTAATACTTACACCGATTGTTCTGGCAATGGTTCGCGCACTTAAGTTTAAGGATAGGATGATTCTGCCGTTTATCATGGCTAGTGGTTTTATTGCCGATACGGCATCCTCGCCACTAATTGTGAGTAACCTTGTAAATATTGTTTCTGCCGACTTCTTCGGGATTGGATTTATCGAATACGCCAGCCGGATGATTGTGCCAAATTTCTTTGCGGTAACCTCCAGCCTGCTGGTTCTTTACCTGGTGTACCGAAAAGATATTCCAACCAGTTACTCTCTGGATGATGTAAAAGAGCCACGGGAGGCTATTCGGGATGAGCGGATGTTTAACCTCTCCTGGGTAATTCTGACCGTTCTTCTCATCGGTTATTTTGTAGCCGAGTTTGTGCACATTCCGGTCTCGTTCGTGGCGGGAACCATTGCAATTGTTTTTTCCATCATGGGAATGAACAGCAATGCGGTGGATACCCGAAAAGTATTGCGAAATGCACCCTGGGCAATAGTGGTATTCTCCATCGGGATGTACGTGGTTGTTTATGGATTGCAAAATGTGGGTCTGACGGATCTGCTCGCGCAAGTGATTCAGTCCGGTGCCGATCAGGGGCTATTTGCCGGAACCATGCTGATGGGTTTTCTGGCCGCATTTCTCTCATCGGTTATGAACAACATGCCCACGGTAATGATCGATGCTTTGGCCATTGAGGCAACATCAACAGAAGGATTGATGAAGGAAGCGCTGATTTATGCGAACGTTATTGGTTCTGATCTGGGACCTAAGATCACACCGATCGGTTCCCTGGCTACTCTGCTTTGGCTGCATGTACTGTCTACCAAAGGGGTGAAGATTACCTGGGGATACTACTTCAAGGTTGGAATTGTGTTAACTATTCCTACGCTTTTCTTCACACTGTTGGGCTTGTATTTATGGTTGTCAATTATTGGGTAACAGATAATTCATTAAAGTAGATAAATATTTTTGTCAGAAAGCAGCAGTTCTTTTAAATCTTTCGGAGTATTGATATTCTTGAACTCATTTTAATCAACTAAATGATCTGAGACTTATACAGATTTTTTAAAAAATCTGCCCATTAATAGCTCTACAAATAGATTTTGGTCTGAAATGGAGGTTCACATTGATGACTTCCTGATAAAAAAACTCAGAAAAGAGAATCTCTTCTTTTGGTTAAAAGCGTTCGGAGATGTAATTTCTCACAATTCTAAATCTGATCTATTTGATCCCGTCTTATTCTTACGTGAGTTGTCGCTATATAGAAACATCTAAATAAAATTTAGCTAAAGAGTACATTGAAAAAAATATTTCTGTTGACCATTCTCACCTACTGTTTACAGTGTATTGCCGTTGCACAGACTAGTGAAACCTTTAGCCCAAGCCAAAAACTTAGTGGTCTGGTTTACAGTGATTTTTATACCGTTCTGAATCATCATATTGACGATCTGGAAGGGGAAAACGGATTCTGGGCCCGGCGGGTATATGTAACTTACGACAATAACTTCGCCGAAAGCCTTACTGCTCGATTTCGTATCGAAATGAACAGTCCCGGAGATTTTTCAACAGATCAGAAACTGGAGCCATTTGTAAAAGACCTCTACCTGAACTGGTCAATTAATCAGGATCACTCTTTGATTGCCGGTCTGTCATCAACACCTACGTGGGGTCTTGTTGAAAGTGTATGGGGATACCGCTCGGTTGAAAAGAGCCCAACGGATCTGCATAAACTGGGAAGCTCAAGAGATTTTGGTGTTGCCTTGAAAGGACAGCTTGGCGAAGCCGGTAACCTGAAATACCATGCCATGGTAGGAAACGGCAGCGGGACAGGAGCCGAAACAAACCAGTGGAAGAAATTTATGCTCTCCTTAGGCTGGTGGTTTACTGATAACCTGGTAGTAGAAGCGTATGGTGAATATAACCGAACAGGCGAAACAACGACCCGAAGTGCAGTTCACGGATTCTTTGGATATGTATCTGACAATTTTAATGCAGGAGCCATGTACGTTGCTCAGTTCAATACACAAGAGATTTCGGGAGCTGATGATGTAACAGAGACATTAGATGTTGCTTCAGTATTCACCAATTTTAAGCTGGCTGAAAAATGGACAGCAATCCTCCGGGCCGACCATATGTTTACGGCAAATCCAAGAGGCCCAACCATCGATTACATTCCTTTTAGTGATCAGGCAGAATCCACACTCTTACTGTTTGGAGTGGATTTTGAGCCTGTTCGCAACGTACATGTGATACCCAATATTGAAACGGTGTTTTATGGAGATGCTCCCGATGGTTCAAGCATAAATAGTGACCTGATATTTAGAACCACACTTTACTACAGGTTTTAAAATTACCTGGTAAACAATAAGAATTGAGTTTTTCTCCAAATCTGGCCTGATAGGCTTGATCTTGAAGTAATAATCCATTTTTTGAAATAAGGGTTACTTATAATATATCACCATTATCTAAAAAGTTTTGAACACTACAAATATCAAGGCTCTATATACTGGTTGAATAATGGATTGCAGAGCCTTCATCCCTGCCATGGGTCTACGCCTCCATGATAGCGGCGATGACTTGGGTGAATGATATTCTGGGGTAGTAATTCAACGAGTTTTCATGTCGCCGAAAGTACTTGATTTGATGCTACAGCTTGACTGCGTTAAAGAAGTATTCGGTTATAAGTGGTTGATTGATTTAAGCTAAACTGTGTAAAAAAAAGTATAAGTGTACCGGGTATTTATATAACTACACCTAAATATCTAAAAATATTTGTAAGTTAGGCTAGAACATTTCAACTATTTTTAATTCAAATAATATATGCCATGGCAGATCTGAAACTTAATTCGACTTCAATTTCTTTAGAAGAAATTACCGGAACCGAAGGTGAAAAAGCTTTTGATATTGGATCGTTGAGAAATGAAACCGGTTATGTTACACTCGATTACGGTTTAAAAAATACAGCTGTTACAAAAAGTGAAATCACCTTTTTAAATGGTGAAGAGGGCGTCCTTCGCTACAGGGGTTATCCTATTGAACAGCTTGCTGAGAGTGCATCATTTCTGGAAGTGGCCTATCTGCTGATTTATGGAGAGCTCCCGACACAGAGTCAATACGAAAATTTTGAACATTCAGTAACTACTCATACGCTCATCCATGAGGATATGAAAAAGTTTTTTGAAGGCTACCCTCAGCGGGCACATCCGATGGGTGTTTTGGCTTCGATGATTGGAGCCTTGTCTTCTTTCTATCCGGACGTGCTGAATCCTGACCAGGACAAGAAGGATATCGATCGTACCATTCACAGACTTCTGGCGAAAAGCGCTACCATAGCTGCGTGGTCATATAAGAATAGTATTGGCCATCCCGCAATGTATCCGCAAAACCGGCTCGATTACAGTGCCAATCTTCTGCACATGATGTTTGCGATGCCTACTGAAGAGTATGAAGTAAATGACAAAATTGTTTCTGCACTGAATAAATTGCTGATACTACATGCCGATCACGAGCAAAACTGTTCAACGTCTACCGTTCGTGTTGTGGGATCATCTCAGGCTAATCTATATGCAGCCGCTTCAGCAGGAGTGATGGCGTTATGGGGACCGCTGCACGGTGGTGCCAACCAGGCTGTCATTGAGATGTTGCAGAAAATTTATGATGACGGAGGCGCCAGTAAAGAGAACATCGACAAGTGGATCGCAAAGTTTAAGGATAAGGAATCGGGGCAGCGATTGATGGGCTTTGGCCATAGGGTGTATAAAAACTTTGACCCGAGAGCAACTATCATCAAAAAAGCAGCAGACGAGGTTTTGGAAGATTTAAATCTAGATGATCCGCTACTGGACATCGCCAAACAGCTTGAAGAAGCAGCTCTGAATGATGAATACTTCATCGAGAAGAAATTGTATCCAAACGTGGATTACTACTCAGGCCTGCTTTATCGAGCCATGGGGATCCCAACAGAGATGTTCACCGTGATGTTTGCATTAGGAAGAATGCCGGGCTGGATAGCAAACTGGAAAGAGATGACGGAGGAAAAACAACCTATTACACGCCCACGCCAGATTTACACAGGCAAAAACAAGCGCGATTTTATCGAAATGAAGGATAGAAGCTAAATTCGGTAGACTAGCAGATCAAATAGTTGCCATTAAGTGGCGGTGATAATACGGGTGGATTATATATTAACCGCTAAATAAGCTTACGCTAAGCCGGTTAGTTGCAATCTGTAGCAAGTTTTCCAGCATTGAGGAAATGTTATGCGATGGCCAGTTGGGCGTTGTTTAATATCACAATGGTCTTCCCGGTATTCGGGAAATAAGAAATCTCTGTAGCATAGCCACATATGCTGCAGAGATGGTTGCAAGTCATAACTGGCTGATTGAGGAATGGTTTGCTCACCGATGCAGATCCTGTATTCGTAATCTTCCGCTAGATGAGAGTTCATTTTTGACAGATGGTCGCGATCAAGAAGAGTATACTTATTGAAAAGTGCGTAGCTCCATTTGACTTCCCGATACTCTTCACATAAATCAGGGAATCCCATCGGCAATTGCAAAAACACGACTTAAGTTTTTACTCTTTTTATTTTTAAAAGGGAGCTCATTTTACTCATCCTTACAACTTAGTCCACTCCTTCCCTAATCTTTTAAAAAACAAAGTCATAGATCACTTTTTTAAGCTCTATCGAACTTCTGTTAGCGAACCTCTTAACCTTTGGTTAACGCTGATTTAATCATTTGATAACATAGCAACCGTACCCTGATAGAAAAGATCAACAGTTGATCTGTGAACATATTCAGAAAATAAAAATCAATGAAACAGTTTATCATCGGTATTGCAGCTCTCTTTCTAATAGCACTTATAACCGGATGTGGTGGAGATGGTGATCGGACTCCAACTTCAGAACGTACAAATATACTCGGGGCAGGTGCTACTTTCCCGGCTCCATTAGTAACAGCAATGGCTGATGAGTACAGAGATCTGACAAATAGACGAGTTACCGTGAACTATCAATCCATCGGTTCAGGTGGCGGAATTCGCCAGTTTATGGAGCAGACCGTAATGTTTGGGATGAGCGAAGCATTTCTTTCCGAACAGGTCATGGCAGATATCGAAAGTTCTACCGGAGGACGAGCATTTAATCTGCCAATTACACTTGCCGACGTTGTTCCAACCTACAATCTGCCCGGAATTGAAAAGGGATTGGTCTTTAGCGGAGAGGTTCTTGTAGAAATATACATGGGAGATATCACCCGGTGGAATGATCCAAAAATAGTAGAGCTAAATCCTGATGTTGATCTGCCCAACCGGAATATTACGGTTGTTCACCGCTCCGACGGGTCAGGTACTACCAATGTATGGACAAGCTACCTTACCCGTGTTTCCGACAGATGGAGAGAAAGGGTGGGTTTTGCAACGAGCGTGAACTGGCCTGTAGGTATTGGCGGTAACGGAAATGAAGGTGTTGCCGGAGCCGTACAGAACACTCCCGGCGCTA
This sequence comes from uncultured Rhodohalobacter sp., assembly GCA_964535495.1. Taxonomy (GTDB): domain Bacteria; phylum Bacteroidota; class Rhodothermia; order Balneolales; family Balneolaceae; genus Rhodohalobacter. Next base: position 11,683 of record CAZHUP010000030.1, on the reverse strand, counting down.
TAGGCTATAACAGTTTGACATACGCCATTTTAAACAATATGTCGTACGGCTCGGTAATCAACAGTTCAGGCAATGTAATTGAGCCAAGCTTTGAGGCAACTACAGAGGCAGCCAATATTGAACTCCCCGACGATACCCGGATTCTGTTCACAAATACACCGGCCGAATTTGGTTACCCGATTGCAGGGTTTGCATGGATGCTGGTATATGAGAACATGGAGCAAAACAACGCTATAAGCAACCGAATGGAGGCAGAAGAGCTACTGAACTTTATTATCTGGAGTATTACCGAAGGGCAGGAACTGGCAGAACCTCTTGGGTTTGCGAGAATACCTGAAACAGCTCTTGAAAAGAATATTGAGATGATTCGTCAGATAAAGTGGGATGGTGAAGAGATTGGTGCAGAGCTATTGAGAAACAGAGGAATGATTGATTAGTAGTTCGACAAACAATGAAAATATATTCATGAAGATAATAGCCGTTTATGGATTCTGAAAATACGCAGTTAGGTGAAAAAAGGAGCTTCAGAGAAAAGTATTCTAAAGCTCTCAACGAATGGCTGGGGGACAAGTTATTTACAGTTGCGGTTGTAGGTCTTGGGTTAACAATCATTCTGGTTACGCTTGGAATGGCTCTTGTACTGTTTCTTGAGGGAAGCGATGCTTTGGGTGAATTCGGTCTGTTCGGATTTATAAAAGGTACCACATGGGATCCCGCAGTACAGCTCCTGTTTGGAGCCTGGCCATTTATGTTTGGAACACTGATCACCAGCTCATTGGCTCTGGCAATTTCAATTTTCCCGGCAGTGGCGGTGGCCATCTTTTCAGCTGAGTATGCCCCGGGATGGCTGGCTGAAATTATTGATAACCTGATCAAGCTTATCGCTGCGATCCCGAGTGTGGTGATCGGTATCTGGGGAATTTTTATACTCGCTCCGTGGCTCAGGGATACACTTTATGAACCGATCTACTTCTGGGCCGAAACCAACTATCCTGATATGATCCATATTCTTGGTAACCCAATGGGGTATGGGATGGCAACCGCAACCATTGTGCTTTCGTTGATGATTCTCCCTTACACAACTGCACTTGCAAAAGATGCCATTAAGGCGGTGCCGAAAGATCAGAGAGAAGCATCCTGGGCATTGGGATCAACCCGTTGGGAAGTTATTCGGATGGCGGTTTTACCGTATGCAAGAGGGGGAATCATGGCCGGGGCAATTCTCTCTTTGGGACGAGCGATTGGGGAAACGATGGCTGTGGCGATGCTGATCGGGAATAAAAATACACTGCCGTTTTCGGTTTTTGGAGCCGGCGCAACAATGCCCTCCGTGATTGTAAACGAGTTTAGAGAAGCGGTTGAAAGTCTGCACCTCTCAAGCCTGATGGCAATCGGATTTGTTCTATTTCTGATTGCTCTCATTGTAAACCTTACCGCGGCCTACATTCAGCGTAAGTTATCAATTGATGGAGGACAGGTGATATGAAAAGTTTAAAACGCAGAAGAATTCACGACCGCATCATGGTGGGGCTTCTCTGCCTCTCAACCGTTTTAGTACTGTTGCCGCTGGTAATTATTATCATCCACGTATTTGTGGAAGGGTTTAGCGCACTTAGCTACGAATTCTTCACAGAAGAGTTGGGTTCCCCATCGAGAGCTATACAGGGTCGGCCAACCGGACTTGTACATACAATTCTCGGTACTATTGTTGTTGATTCTATGGCTTTGATCATTGCTGTACCGATAGGAATCGGTGCCGGAATGATGTTGAGTGAATATCCCGAACATCTGCTCAATCCGTCACTTCGACTTATGAACGACACTTTGAATGGCATGCCGGCTATTTTGAAAGGACTGTTCGTATTTGTTCTGATCGTTAAACCGATGGGTACATTTTCCGGAATTGCGGGTAGTGTGGCACTTGCTGTAGTGATGCTTCCCATCATTGCACGCACAACGGAGAGTGCACTGCAATCCATACCATGGACGATACGCGAAGCAGGACTTGCTCTTGGTATACCGCGCTGGCGGGTAGTGCTTTCCGCAGTGATGCCTGCAGCAAAAGCAGGACTGATCACCGGTGTATTGCTTGCATTTGCCCGGGCTGCCGGAGAAGCCGCACCGCTTCTGTTCACATCTTTTGGTGACAATTACCTGCCAAACAGCTGGCTTGGATTTATTTTCAGCCCAACCGACACGCTGCCACAGCGGCTTTACAGTCTTGCAATTAGTCCTTATGAGCAGTGGCACAGCATGGGATGGGCAGCAGCGATTGTTCTATTCCTGATAGTCATATTTGCGTTTGTCTTGGCCAGATTGTTAGCACGCGATAAGTTCAATACACAATCATAAAAGATGAGTAATACGTATCAAACAAACTTTCAAATGAAATTCAATTTAAAAACCAACGAGTGGTCAATCTGATATGAGTTTTAAGATAGAGACGAAAAATTTAACCGTAAAATATGGCGACGTCTATGGGGTTAGGGATATTTCGCTTGCAGCTGCAAACCATTCAGTGACAGCACTGATTGGCCCGTCCGGATGCGGAAAGACTACTTATTTGAGAGCTTTGAACAGAATGCACGACCTTACAAGAGTTGCAAAAGTGGAGGGAGAGGTGCTGTTTGAAGGGAAAAATATTTATGATGAGGATGTAAATCCGGTTACGATAAGGCGGAAAATCGGGATGGTATTTCAGAAACCAACTCCATTTCCAACCATGTCGATATATGATAATGTTGTTGCAGGTCTAAAACTTGTAGGAATTAAAAACAAAACCCACCTGGACGAAGTGTGTGAAAAAGCTTTGAGACAAGCTGCACTTTTCGATGAAGTAAAAGACCGCCTCAATACAGCGGCAGTAAGTCTGTCCGGTGGGCAGCAGCAGCGTCTGTCAATTGCACGGGCACTTGCAGTTGAGCCGGAGGTACTGCTGATGGATGAACCTACAAGCTCGTTAGACCCACAGGCAACCCTGAGGATTGAAGAACTGATACAGAGCCTTAAGAAAGAGGTGACAATTGTAATCATAACTCATAATATGCAGCAAGCAGCCCGCGTTTCCGATAAAACGGCATTCTTTTATATGGGAGATCTTATTGAAATCGGAGATACAAAAACACTGTTTACCAATCCATCAAAAAAACAGACTGAAGATTACATAACCGGCCGTTTTGGTTAATCTGTCACATAACTACTTCAATCAAGCTACTATGAACACCCTTATACAAGAACAAATTGAAGAGATCAACCGGAAGCTTCTTGAAATGTCGAAGAAGGTTATTTCGGCTATTGATGAGTCTGTAAATGTACTGGTAGATCAGGATCTCGAAAAAGCAAAATTGATCAAAAAGGAAGACAAGATTATCAATAGTCTTCGTTGGGAAATTGAGGATGACTGCATCAACCTGATTGCAACTCAACAGCCGGTGGCGTCGGATCTGAGAGAGTTAATCGCTCTGCTGACTATCAATACGGAGTTGGAAAGGATTGGAGATTATGCAGCGGGAATCGCAAAAATCACCATTATGATCGGAAAAGAAAAGCATGTTAAACCGTTGATTGATATTCCCAGAATGAGAGACATTGCGGTTGATATGATTGAGAATGCGATGAAGGCGTACGCCAATCACAATGAAGCGTCGGCTCGCATGATACACAGTCAGGATGATGACATTGATGAGTTGTATAATCAAGTCTATCGAGAGCTGATATCTTTTATGATTGAGAAACCGGGTAATATTTCTCAGTGCACGCATCTTCTGTGGGTATCTCATAATCTGGAGAGAATTGGAGACCGGGTTACAAATATCTGTGAACGGATTATTTATCTGGTTGCCGGAGAGATGGCTGAAGATCTGTAAGGTTATCTTATTGATCTACCTTTTTAGGAATTATAACTGAAGATAGTTCAGCCAAATCTCTAACTGTTTTTAATCCGGGCTAAGCTGAACTCCCTCCATCCACTTTAATCTCTTCACCGTTCAGATAGCTGGCTTCGGGCATCGATACGTTCATCACCATGGCCGCTATCTCTTCGGGTTCTGCGAGCCTTCCCATTGGGTTGTTCTGGCCTGCTCCTTCCAGGCTTCCTCCATAAATTCTTCGAAGCATATCGGTTCGTGTACCACCCGGCGAAATGGTTACCACTCGAATACCGTGACTCGCATTGTTTGCGGCTGAACGAGTCAATCCTTTAACGGCGTGTTTTGACGCGGAGTAGGGAGCGTAGGATCCTGAACCCCGGCTCGCCAATACAGAACCGGTGTTAATAATCACTCCCGATTCCTGCTGTTTCATAATAGGCAGTTCATGCTTCATGGCATAGAATACGCCGTTTACATTGGTTTGAAAAACATCGTAGTAGCCCATCTCGCCATCCATGGGCATCTCATCTATAGCGGACGATTTCCCTTCAATACCGGCATTGTTGTAGGCGATATCCAGCCGGCCGTATGTTTCAACACAAGCCTCAACAAACGACTTTACCTGCTCTTCATGCCGTACATCAGCTTTCATATAGGTTGCCTCACCGCCTGAATCACGGATTTCGGATTCTACTTTTTCTCCAAGTTGTTCACGGCGTCCGCAGAAGAACACAGAAGCTCCCTCTTTAGCAAAAGCCTTGGCCGTTGCCTCACCGATTCCGGATGTGGCACCGGTTATCAAAACTACCTTCCCTTCAAACCGTTTAAGATTATTTGAGGCTTTACCCGACGCTTTAGCTGAACCGGCCAACAGTCCTCCGCCCATGACCAGGGAGGCCAAACCCGCCCCGGAATGAGTTATAAAATTTCGTCTCGATAATTTTGATTCTTTCTTCTTGCCCATTACAGTCGGATTTTTTTCAGGTTCAGTTCCATTCAATTAAAGAAGTATTGGCGTTTAAAAAAAATGAACCTGATGGTAAATAATGGCAAACAGAGCAGAAATCTGTGTTTTATTAATTAATGAACTTTCAGTATTGAAAGGTCCCCACCTTTCTAAGGAGGGGATATAGGGGTGGTTAAAAGAAATGTTTATTCCTTTGATACCTTCTTATTCATATTAAATGAGGTATAAACGGGTGCAGTGAATTGTCCTTATTTTCAACATAACCAAAATGAAGATATATCAGCTCTCATAAGCCAGATTCGGTCCGAGCCATCGCTCTATCTCTTCCACACTCATTCCCTTTCGCTTGGCATAATCCTCTACCTGATCGCGCTGAATATTTCCAAGATTGAAATATTTGGCTTTGGGATGTGCAAGATAAAGTCCGCTAACGGAAGATGCCGGTGACATTGCCAGATGTTCAGTCAATGAAATTCCCGTGATCTCTTCAACAGCCAGCAGATCAAAAAGTGTGCGTTTTTCGGTGTGATCGGGCTGAGCCGGATAGCCTGGAGCCGGGCGAATTCCGCGATACTTTTCACGTATCAGTTCATCGTTGTCAAAATCTTCGGCGGGTGCGTAACCCCAAAGTTTTTTTCGTACTTCCTGATGCAGAAATTCAGCAAACGCCTCGGCGAGCCGGTCAGCCAGAGCCTTGGTCATGATGGCGTTGTAATCATCATGATCGGCCTGGAATTTTTTGACAAGCTCACGTACTCCATGACCTGTTGTTACTGCAAATGCTCCCATATAGTCAGCTCTCCCGGAATTTTTTGGGGCTATAAAATCAGCTAACGCCTTATTGGGCTGCCCCGATCGTTTTTGTGACTGCTGACGAAGCGTATGAAATGTTGCAATGACCTCCGCTCGCTGTTGATTTGCATAAAGCTCAATATCGTCGCCAACAGAATTGGCCGGGAATAGGCCGGCAACGCCATGCGCAGTAAAGAGGTTTTCATCGATGATTTTATCGAGAAGGTGATTGGCTTCATCAAACAGTTTTCGAGCCTGTGTTCCGGCTTTTTCATCCTGAAGGATATCCGGGAATTTGCCTTTCATCTCCCATGCAATGAAGAACGGTCCCCAATCTATGAAGCGGCGAAGTTTATCGAGTGGGAAGTTCTTGAAAGCTGTAATGCCGGGGCTTACCGGTGGAATAATATCCGCCTTTTCCCAATCTAAATCGGTTCGATTATCTTGTGCTTTGCCGAGGGGCAGATACGTTTTCTTTTTTCCCCGACTGCTGTATTGCTCCCGAAGATCTTTGTACTCTACTTTGATTTCATCCAGAAACCCCTCTTTCAATGTATCAGAAACAAGTCGATTCACGACAGTTACACTTCGGGAAGCATCCAGAACGTGAATGACCGGTTCATCATAGTTGGGTGCGATTTTAACAGCCGTGTGCATCCGGGATGTTGTGGCACCTCCAATCAGAAGCGGTGTTTTAAATCCGTCACGCTTCATCTCTTTGGCAACGTGAACCATCTCGTCTAGGGAAGGAGTAATGAGTCCGCTGAGGCCTATGACATCCACATTGTGTTCTTTTGCAGAGGCCAGGATCTTATCGGCAGGGTTCATCACGCCAAGGTCGATGACTTCATAATTATTACAGCTCAGCACAACGGAGACGATATTTTTCCCGATGTCGTGAACGTCACCCTTTACGGTCGCAAGCAGAACTTTTGCTTTTGGCTTACTCTCTTTGGATTGATCCTTCTCCGCCTCAATAAATGGGATCAGAATCGCAACGCCTTTCTTCATTACACGAGCGCTTTTAACCACCTGAGGCAGGAACATTTTACCGGCGCCAAAAAGATCGCCAACTACGTTCATGCCGTCCATCATCGGCCCTTCGATCACTTCAATCGGATGATCATACTTCTGCCGGGCCTCTTCCACATCCTCTTCGATGTAGTCTACAATTCCTTTTACCAGGGCATGCTGAATTCGTTTCTCAACAGACTCTTCACGCCACTCATCTCTCTTCTTTTCTGTTTTCTCATTACCCTGATCTTTGATGCGGTCGGCATATTCGATCAGCTTTTCGGTAGCTTCCGGATTTCGATTCAACAACACATCCTCAACCAGGGTTTTTAGCTCCGGTTCAATCTCCTCATACACTTCAAGCTGCGTAGGGTTGACGATGGCCATATCGAGCCCGGCCTGGATGGCGTGATAGAGAAATGCGGAGTGCATCGCTTCCCGCACCGTGTTGTTGCCTCTAAATGAGAAGGAGATGTTGCTCAAGCCGCCACTGGTCTGTGCCTTCGGAAGGTTCTGTTTAATCCATCGAACTGTCTCTATAAAATCGACGGCGTAGTTGTTATGCTCCTCAATTCCGGTGGCAACAGTCAAAATATTGGGGTCCAATATGATATCCTGAGGAGCAAATCCTACTTCATCAACCAGAATATCATAGGCGCGTTTACAGATCTCTTTTCGGCGCTCCAGGCTATCTGCCTGTCCCTCTTCATCAAAAGCCATAACTACTACAGCGGCGCCAAAATCGAGAATTTCTCTCGCCTGCATTTTAAATTCTTTTTCGCCCTCCTTCAGGCTGATGGAGTTCACCACACTTTTTCCCTGGGTGGTTTTGAGTCCCGCTTTCAGAACGCTCCACTTCGAACTGTCGATCATAAATGGAATTCGGGCGATATCCGGCTCAGCCGCCATCAGGTTGATGAAATCGGTCATCTCCTGTTCTGAGTCGAGCAGGCCTTCATCCATATTCACATCGATAATCTGTGCCCCGCCTTCCACCTGATCACGAGCCACAGAGAGTGCTTCTTCATGCTCCTCATTTTTGATGAGTCGTTTGAATTTAGCCGATCCGGTTACGTTGGTTCGCTCACCGATGTTCACAAAATTGGATTCTGGACGTACCACAAGCGGCTCCAACCCGCTCAGACGTAAATAGGGTTTGGGCTCAGATTTTTTTCTCGGCTTGTGATTCGCAGCCTCTTCAGCGATGGCCCTAATGTGATCGGGTGTGGTTCCGCAACAACCGCCTACCATATTCACTAAACCTTCTTCGGCATAATTTTTCAGCTGCTCTGCCATGTAGTTGGGAGACTCATCATAATCCCCCATCTCATTGGGCAGTCCTGCATTTGGATAAAGGCTTGTGAAGCAGCTCGCATGGTTGGACAGCTCCTGAATGTACGGACGCATCTGACTGGAACCGAGTGCACAGTTCAGACCGATACTCAACAGTGGATTGGCGTGTTGAACGGAGGTCCAGAATGCCTCTGTTGTTTGGCCGGAAAGGGTTCGTCCGCTCTGATCTACAATGGTTCCCGAAATCATGACCGGCAATTTCCTGCCGATTTTTCGCATATGGCGGTGTGCTGCGTAGATGGCCGCTTTGCAGTTCAGTGTATCAAAAACGGTCTCAATCAGAAGTGTATCCACGCCGCCGTCTATGAGTCCGCGAATCTGTTCTTCGTAAGCATCGGCTAGAGCATCAAAGGTGATGGCACGGTAACCGGGATTCTCCACATCAGGGGAGAGGGATAGGGTTTTGTTGGTTGGCCCTACCGCTCCGGCTACAAATCGCGGTTTATCAGGATTCTTTTCTGTAAACAAGTCGGCAGCTTCACGCGCAACTTTAGCTGATGCCACGTTGATTTCATAGGTAAAATCCTGAAGCTGATAATCCTCCTGAGAAATAGGGTTTGCATTAAATGTGTTGGTTTCGATAATATCGGCACCGGCGTCCAGAAATTGAGAGTGAATTTTTTTTATGATATCAGGCTGAGTCACGCTCAGCAGATCGTTATTTCCCTTCAGTTCATTTTCGACATGTTGAAACTTTTCACCCCTAAAGTCCTCTTCAGAGAGCTTATAGCCCTGAATCATAGTTCCCATTGCCCCGTCGAGAATGAGAATACGATTATTAAGGATAGAAAAGAGCGGATGAGCGGAACGTGACATAGAGTTTTTTCTTTTTTAACTGTAAAACATATGAACCTGAAAAATCTGCATTTTGAAGCTTAAAAGCATGTTTTGATTTCGTAAGTTTAGTTTATACCTATTTAATACAGTTCTAGTTTTATATATATACCGTATGAAAGTAAGTGAACATTACGAAAAAGCAACGGAACCACTCATTTCGTTCGAAATTATCCCGCCAAAAAGAGGGGGCAGTGTCAAGTCTATATTTGACTCACTCGATCTGATTACTGAGAAGGTGAAGCCTCCATTTATTGATGTGACATATCATGCCGCTGAATCACAAGTTGAAGAGCAGCCTGATGGATCTCTGAAACGAATTATTCGTCGAAAACGCCCCGGAACAATCGGGCTCTGTGCCGCTATTTTACATCGATACAACATCGACCCGGTTCCGCACTTAATTTGCGAAGGATTTACCAAAGAGGAGAGTGAGGATGCTTTGATTGAGCTCAACTACCTTGGTATTCACAACGTGCTGGCCGTGCGGGGAGATGATACCGGAACTCAGGTTCAGACCAATACAAATGGAACGTCAAACAAATACGCTATCGATCTGGTTAAACAGATTCAAAACATGAACCGAGGTGAATACCTGGAAGATATTGTAAATGCACAGAAGACAGATTTTTGTATCGGTGTTGCAGGTTATCCGGAGAAACATTTTGAAGCGCCAAACCTGGATTGGGATATTCAACGGCTGAAGGAGAAAGTGGATGCCGGCGCAGATTATGTGGTAACACAGATGTTTTTTGATAACAGCGTTTACTTTAAATTTGTCGACAAGTGTCGAAAGAATGGCATTAAGGTTCCAATTGTACCCGGTGTGAAAATTCTTCGAAACGAAAATCATCTTAAGACACTTCCTCGTTATTTCCATTTAAATATTCCGGATGAGCTAACTGAGAGTGTGATCGCTAATCCTAAACGAGTAGATGAAATAGGAGTAGAATGGGCTCAAAAACAGTCGTTAGAATTGATGGAGAACGGTGCTCCGGGAATTCATTTCTATGTTATGGGAAGTCCGCAACCGGCTCTCGATGTGATCGACTTTATCATGAAAAAATAAGACCTGAACTAGGTTTGATTTGATATGAAAAAAATATTGATTGCAGATAGCGGCGCAACAAAAACGGATTGGCTTTTCGTTGATGGTGAAGTTCACAGATATTTTAAAACGAGTGGGCTGCACCCGGCTTTTTTGGATCCCATTGCCGATTCAAATGAACTAAGATCAGAGCTTCCTGATGTGCAACCGGACTATATCTATTTCTATGGAACCGGATTGGGAAATCAGGTTTCGGATGAAAAAATTAATGCCATTCTCAGAGAGGTGTTTCCCACTGCAAATACGATTGAAGTAAAAAGCGATATAGAGGGCTCAGGCCGGGCCTTTTTCGGTGACGGCGACGGTGTAGTTGCCGTTTTGGGTACCGGATCGATCTGTGCAATAATTGAGTCGGGCAGACCGGTGCGTAAATCAGCGACTTTGGGTTTTGCTATTGGTGATGAAGGCAGTGCTGCTGATCTCGGCCGGAGAATATTACGAGGTTATTACAGGAAACAGTTTTCTGAAAAGACATATGATTTTCTATATCAAAAGCTAACTCCTGAAAACTATGGCGATATGATGGCCCGGATTTATCAGTCAGATAAGCCGAATCGTGAACTGGCATCACTGGCCGGAGAGGTATTGAAAGAGCCTTTGCCAGATGAGCTTAAAGATTTAGTTAAAGAGGGGTTTCAGGATTTTGTAGACCAGCAACTTGCGATGTTGGACCTGAAGGGTGATGAGAAGATTATTTTTACGGGTAAAGTTGCGGATGTCCATCAGGGTAAACTAATAGAAGTGATGAACGGGGCCGGTTATTCAGACGTAGAAGTTCGCTATCCTATGATTGAATCCTTTCTTGAAAGAGTGAAAAGCAGATCTATTAAATTTTGGTAAGCAGAAATTAAAAACAAACTAAGTATTACTTTGATACTCACAGACACCCATTGTCATCTCTACCTCGAACAGTTTGAAGAAGATATCGATGAAGTTTACCGGCGTTCTGTTGATGCCGGTGTTACCCACATTTTTTTACCTGCCATTGATTGGAAATCGTTTGAAAAGATGGATGATTTTCATCATCCGGACATCACTTTTTATAAAATGGCAGGGATTCATCCTTGCAGCGTGGAGGATGTTTGGCCATTCGAAGAGCAAAAACTTGCAGACCTGTGTGAGCGGGATGACGTGGTCGCTGTCGGTGAATCCGGTCTCGACTACTATTGGAGCACCGATTTTGTTGAGCAGCAGAAAACCAGTTTACGGATGCACTGCAACGTGGCCAAAGGAACAGGCAAACCGATTGTGCTTCACAATCGGGATAGCACAAAAGATCTGCTCGATATCATTGAGGAGGAACAGGACGGGAATTTAACCGGGGTTTGGCACTGCTTTACCGGAACAATTGCGGAGGGAAAGAGAGCCATCGATCTGGGGCTTTACCTGGGAATTGGCGGAGTATCCACATTCAAAAATGCGGGTGTAAATAAAACTGTCGCCAAGCTGCCACTCGATAAAATGATTCTCGAAACAGATGCTCCCTATCTGACACCCGCGCCTCACCGTGGAAAGCGAAATGAACCTTCTTACATCAAGTTGATTGCCGAGAATCTCGCAGATTTACACGGACGTTCACTTGAGGAGATCGCCGAAATAACCACAAAAAACGCATTTGATTTATTCGGTGTGAAATAGAGGCTGACAAAACGAAGTAATTTTTAAATATACCCGGCAAACCTTCCCCTCTCGACCTTAGGTTGCCTCTGTGTGTTTTTATGAATTTTGTTTTGCAGATTGAAGGAG
>CAZHUP010000029.1:0-20990 GCA_964535495.1 uncultured Rhodohalobacter sp. | reverse complement strand
GTTCGAAATATCGAATTGAACACTAAGAGTCCCCCAACGCCTCCTGCCAGCTGGCGGAGGGACTCTCTTCAACAGAGATCTCATGCCGAAATCAAGTTAATCTATTAAATCAGTTTTAGTCCAACTTAAATGATAACGTAATGCTAGAATGTCTGTTTATTAGTCAGTTGAAGGTAGGTAGGTAGTTAAGTGTAGATCTTCGATCATCGAATTGATCATTGCCCAGACGCTAATTACACTTAACCCTCAGTTCGATTAATATTCTTGTTTAATACAATGTAGAAGTCTTCTGCCGGCTCGCGGAGAGAGATCAAGAGGGGTGTCCATCGGGTTTTTTCATAAATCTTATGAACATCCCCCTCAATCCCCCTTTGCTAAGGGGGACTTTTGATTTAATTGTCCAAGAACCGAACTCAGGTTTTAACCCTTACGGGTTAATTTGATGACGCTGCCTGACCTCAGGTATTTAATCTAATGGAAAGAATACTCTAAGCTAGATAAAAGGTTACAGACCAGGTATAAATTAACCGATGGGAGAAGCTGCCTGTTATTAGAAGATTCGTATCAAAAAGCAGAAGCCTACTCTAAAATGGTATTTATATTGAACACCATAGTACTGTTAACACCAAGTAAGTAAAACTTTTGCAGGGTGTATAGTCAACCCTCAAGGTTCTAAACTCTTGCAGTGTTTAAATTTTCACTGTTGCAACATATTCATCTCTGCAGAATGTTCTTTTCCCATATGAATTATCTTTCTGGCAGGCTTCTTAACCCGTTTTCTTTTCTCTCGCTTCTGCATCAATTTCAACATGTTGATCACCTCTTCAATTTGTTCCACACAGAGCATCACAAGTGTGCCCGGCAGTGCATTTTCCATCGCAAACAGTAGGGCTTGTTTTTCATCTGGAATACATACTACAGGTGGATTAAAGCAAGAACTCTCTACACCTCGTTTTACGATTGCACATGATTCTCCGGCAGCTTTACCCCTCAAGTCGGTGTCTTCACGTATAATAATTTTGCAAAAGAGTTCCGCTGAAAGACGGCCGAGCTCAAAACTGTCTTCCTCTCTTCGATCACCGATACCACATACGATACCCGTTTTATATTGGTAGGAAGTGTTATCAATAAACTCCTTGATTGCTTCCAGCCCCGCAGCATTGTGGCAGTAGTCCACCAGCACGTCGTAATCTTCAAATTCAAACAGGTTCATCCTTCCTGGTGTAAGTTCAGGTGATGGCGTAAAACTTCTCAGCGATTTTCGAATCACTTCAGGCGATATCTTTTGTGAATAAGCTACTGCAACCGCAGCAAGTATATTCTCAATCATAAACAGTGCATTGCCCCCAAAACTAAGCGGGATGTTTTCAACTTTCTCGACGGTGAATGTATTTGGTCCGTCCCAGATGGTAACTGTTTTGTCAGTTAAAACTACGCATAAACCACCGGCATCACGGTGCTCCATCAATCGTGTATTGTCGTCCTTCATGGAGAATAGAACCGGTTTACACTGCACATTTTTCCGCATTGCATAAACTCTGTCATCATCAGCATTAAGTACAGCATAACCATCATGATGTACACTTTCCGGTACCACCGATTTCAGGTCTGCCATCTGATCGATAGTGTGGATACCTTTGATTCCGAGATGATCGGAAGTTACATTAGTAACTACAGCAACATCACATCTGTCAAATCCGAGGCCTGCCCGCAGAATCCCGCCTCTTGCACACTCAAGTACAGCAGTGTCTACGGTAGGATCTTTAAGGATCATCTGCGCGCTTTTTGGCCCACCGCAATCACCTTTCATAAGCAATTGATCGTTTACATAAATACCATCTGTTGTGGTGTAACCAACACGGCGTCCCGCCTCTTTCATAATATGCGCAATCACTCTGGTGGTGGTTGTTTTTCCATTTGTACCGGTTACAGCCATGATGGGTATCCGACTGTTTTTTCCTTCGGGGAAAAGCATATCTAGCACCGGTGAGGCTACCTTTCGGGGAATACCTTTTGTGGGAGCAAGGTGCATTCGGAATCCCGGTGCGGCATTCACCTCCAGAACAACACCTCCTGTATCAGAAAGTGGTTTTGTTAAGGTTTTTGCCATCAGGTCGATTCCGCAAATATCCAGACCTGTTATTTTACTAACTCTCTCGACTGCTTTAACTACATCCGGATGCACATAGTCGGTAACATCTTCTGCAGTACCGCCTTTGCTCAGGTTTGCCGCATAATCTAAATAGAGTATTTCATTACTTTTTAATACTGTGTTGAGGGTATACTCTTTTTGAGATAAAATAAATTCTGCAGCTTCTCCCACCTCTATTTTTGTAAGAACATTCTCGTGTCCATCTCCTCTTTTTGGATCGCTATTTACTTCATCAATTAATTGCTGAATGGATAACTCTCCGTCACCAACCACATGCGCCGGTGTACGTTTTGCAGCAGCGGCTAATTTTCCATCAACCACTAACAGGCGATAGTCATAGCCTGAAATATATCTCTCAACGATAACCCGCTTGCAAATAGTTGAGGCAAACCTAAACGCATTCTCAGCTTGCTCTACTGTTTTGATATCTGTAATTACGCCACGTCCCTGATTGCCATTCACAGGCTTGATTACGAGTGGAAATCCCAGAGTATCTATCAACTGTTTCAGTTCATCTAACGATTCAATAGCTGCACCCTCAGCAATTGGCACCGACATACTCATTAAAAGGTCTCGGCAGACCTCTTTGTTACAGACTCTTTCTACAGCAGTACTACTGGTTAAGGAGGTGATTGTCGCAGATATTTGTTTTTGATTACAGCCATAACCAAGCTGCCAGGTAGAATTGTCTTCTAGTTTAATTACCGGAATATCACGCGCAACGGCTTCTTTGAGAATTGATGCCGTACTGGGGCCGGGGGAGTTCTCAAAGTTCATTAATTTAATCTCTTCTACATGCCGGTCTATATCAATTTCAGTTCCATCAACCAGTTTCTCTGCAATCAAAACAGCTTTTTCTGCAACAAGAAGCCCCGATTCTTCATCTGTACAATCAAACGCCACGAAATAGTGCCCCTTTACACCGGTTCCTCGAGTCTGCCCAAAACCGGACTCAATGCCGGCCATTACCTGTAACTCTATTGCGATATGCTCGACGACATGACCAATCCATGTCCCCTCCTTTACCCGGACAAAAAAACCACCCGGTTCACCTTCCGAACATTGGTGTTCATAAAGACTGGGGATGAGCTCTGTAATTCGCTCGTAAAACCCTTCAATTTCATTTGTAGGCCGATTTTCAAGGTCTCCAATATCCAGCTCTATAACTACAAGACGTGGTCTTTTTACAGACCAAACATTTGGACCGGACATAACATTAATATTCAGAATATTCATTAGATTTTTTATTGGATTCTTAGCTATATAAATTTGCAGTCTACATAATCTATAAAAGGGTTCATTGTGAAGGGTTACAGAATTCAAACTGATTATTACATATCCTTTACAGCCTCCTCTTGCTAAATCGGCCTTTATATTTAATTGCCCCTCATTTAGGCTATTTCATAAATAGGAATACTCAGAATAGAGTAAATTTATAGCTAAAAGTTAGTTACCTTCATCTTGTATAGTTTTGATCATATCAAAGTCTTTGCGTAATCAGGTAGCTTATCATAGTTCAAAAACAAGAGTGAACTAATTCCCAAACAGTGATATCTAAGAAATGCTGTAATTCGTCGATTGACGGATATATAGCCCAAATAACGTATAACCCCTTCAAATGAAAAAACCAAAAGGAACGCTTATTGCCATTGGCGGAAATGAGCGAAAGAAATTCAGAAAGAAAGAAGAGAGTTTTCATTCTCAGTTTGGGGAAGGGTTCATCCTTCAGGATATCATTGACAATTCCGGAGTGTCTAAACCACGAATTGAAGTGATCCCCAGTGCCTCTGAAATACCGAATATCGTAGGAAAAAAATATCAACAAACATTTAAAAGGCTCGGTGTTGATAATGTCGGGATCCTGGATATCCGCGATAGACATGATGCTGATCAAGCCTCCACCCTGGATCGCATTAGCAAATCGGACATCATACTTTTTTCAGGGGGAAATCAGAGCAAAGTCAGCCAGATTATGAGAGATACATTGAGCCACAAATTGATATATGAACGCTATCAAAATGAAAATTTCATCATAGCGGGAACGAGCGCCGGTGCAGTTGTTATGTCTGATGAGATGATATCAGGTGGCAGAAATGGTACGATCATAAGAAAAGACGATCTCAAAATGGGGAAAGGACTCGGTTTGATCAGTGATATTATTTTCGATAGCCATTTTATCAAAAGACACCGATTTGGCAGGCTTGCGGAAGCTGCGGCCCTCCATCCCGATAAGCTGGGGGTGGGTTTGGGAGAGGATACCGGAGTGATTATCAGAGAAGGAAATATATTGGAAATTGTAGGATCGGGTATAGTCGTAATTTTTGACGGCAGTAGCCTTAACTATAGTCAATATGACAAATTAAGGAACAGGGTACCGATCTCACTTTCCAATTTGACAGTTCATCTTCTGGCTACACAGGATAAATATTACATTCGTGAGAAAGTTGCCAGTATTCACTACGATTCAAGACATCATAAACCGGAAGTCACAGAATCTGCGTAAAGGAATTTATTTTTTCTTCACCCCTCTATTCTAGGTGACTGCCTGCCAAATATTTAGCACAGACAATCTCTGCTCCAAGACACCCCGCAGAATTGTCTTTTATCCACGCCCATACCTGGCGAATCAGTAAAACAAAGTAATTCAAAAAATCCGGGTGATGGTTTGAGTTTTATTTTTCATCCCTCTGTACATCCCTTTAGTGTTAAAAGGCATACAAATATTTCCTAAGGAATCAACAGCGATCAGCCCGCCTTCACCACCCATTTTTTTTAATTTTTCATAAATCACTTTATTTGTAGCCTGTTCAAGATTCTTTCCGCCATATTCCATTAAGCATGAGACATCATAGGCAGCCATTCCGAGAATAAAATACTCTCCATGACCTGTACAGGATATCGCGCAGGTTTTGTTGTTTGCATAGGTTCCCGCGCCAATAAGCGGACTGTCACCCACCCGGCCCCAGGCCTTGTTTGTCATACCACCGGTTGATGTTGCAGCGGCCACATTTCCCTTTACATCCACTGCAACAGCTCCCACAGTGCCAAATTTCGCTCCCTCCCCGGAGTGGTCCAATTTCATCTCTCCTTCTCCCTTGATCTCCTGCCACTGATCGTACCGGAGCTGAGTATAGAAATAGGAATCCGCCTCAAATTTAAAACCTTTATGGTGGGCATACTCTATTGCCTCATCCCCGGCAATCATAACAAAGGGCGTATTTTGAAGAACATCATATGCTACTAAAATGGGATTTTTTACTCCCCGAAGGCCCGCCACTGCACCCGCTTGAAGAGAATTTCCATCCATGATGGCTGCATCCATTTCATGCTGCCCCTTTGCCGTAAACACCGATCCTTTACCTGCATTATAAAGGTCGCAATCTTCCAGAACCGTTATCGCTTTACATACGCATTCGGCGGCTGAAAAGCCCTCTGCCAATTTTTTATATCCCTCGTCTAATACGTTATTCAGAGTTTCCAGATATAGATTCTTTAACTCTGAATTTTTGGTATCGAAAGTGATCGTTCCTGATCCGCCGTGAATAGCTATTGCAGGTATTTTCATGAGGTTTAAATTAGTAAGGTATTACCAGTAAAGAGTATTCTTTTTAAGTGTGGAACCGGTTTGTTTAAGGAGCAATGGAATGTAAAAAAGTGAGTTCAAGGATAAATAATTGTTCAGCGGCTCATACCCCTTTCTCACACCGATAGCAGACCTCTTCTTTTATCGCCAATAAGAGCAGAGATTAAACCACTTAAAACTGCTTAGAAAAGCAGTAGTATCCATAAAGTGAACTCTAAGAGATTCTAGAAAGTCCTATCAATTAGGAGATCCATTCAGAAATAGCGATCTGATTTTTGTTATAAAGGGGAAAGACCCCTCATCGTTCAAATCTACATTCTGTAGTGGAAATGATAATGAAAATGTTGTTCCGGAGCCTTTTTTACTCTTCATAAAAATACACCCGTCTACTTCAAATACCATCTGCCTTACGTGTTGAAGGCCGATTCCGGATCCTTCTTCACCAATGGTGCCCGTCGATTTTGCAATCGGTTTACCCTGATTAAACGCTGATACCTGATCTGGAGTCATACCCTTTCCGGTATCCGTAACAGTCATATTCAATTCGCTATGATCATCATCAGCTTCATCCAGGCCGTAAACCACTTCTACTGATCCTTTTTGGGGAGTGAATTTTATAGCATTCGCGACCAAATTTCCTGTAATCTGTATCAGATTAAGAAATAGATTTGGTGGAAGCTCTATTTCTCTTTCAATATGAGTGCTCAGTGAGAGAGAAATACCTTTATTTTTGGCCATTGGAATATATAATCGATGAATCTCCTTCATAGCTGAAGAGAGTTTTCTATCAATATTCGTACTATCTATCATACACTTTTGATTGTCCCGAACAACGAAGGTATCATTCACCAGATCTAATAGGGCTTGAGTAGTTTCCCTAATCATTGTGAGATCCTGGGTTCTCACTTCAACCTTATCCTTATCTTCATCGATCAGCAGATCAAGCATCCCAATAATACCGCCAAGCGGACTCTTTAAATCATGTCTTAAATTTTTCAAATGATTTTTCAGAAATTGTTCTTTTGAGGAGTGCAGTTTATAATTCTTTTCAGATTCTTGTTTGTTGTTAATCAATTGAGCAATGTTCTGTAGATGTTCAGACTGATCAAAATTATCAGACTGATCTTTTCTTTGATTTTCCATGAGCTCTCTATTTTTCTCTTTATATATCGTATACATCCAATTATATCTTGTGACATCCAAAATATGAGTTAAAGCCCGACTAACTATTATATTAAAAACAGTTAATATTGTATAAATCACATAAGTCCAGAGCTAAAAGCCCTCTCCCGATACCGTAAAGAGTGAATCATCTCATAGACCTGTCACATATATAACTCTTTATCACCTCTTTATAACGTTCCTAAGTTTCATTTCTCGCACATTACAGTTGTGTGAATAAGTTCACATCTATTCTTGCAAGCTGCAGGAAGCAAATACAACATCAAACCCAATATTTATGAAATACTCAATAGGAATACTAACAGCTGTCACACTTTTTGCGGCATTAATTCTGTCGGGCTGTGATAGACCGTCTAATCAAACAGAGAGATCTGAAACTACGGTAGTCGAAAGAGATCGGAGTTCAGATGTGGAAGCAGAATTCCGGACGTTCAGAGCTGAAAATCAGGAACGATTAGCGGAACTTAGCGAAGAGATCGAGGAAATCAAGCAAAGAATTAGAAATGAATCTGATGAGGACGTCAGAGAGAGACTTGAAGAAAGGCTTGAAGAATATGAAGAGACCCATCGTGAATTAAGACGTGAAATGAATAATTATAGAGCTTCAGAAAGAGATGACTGGGAAGATTTCAAAGACAGTTTCAGCGATAAAATGGATGACCTTGGTAATTCATTAAATGATTTCTTTTCAACTTCCAATAACACTACATCACCCAGAAACTAACCTTAATCTAAATCAAAAATTATCATGGGAAATCTATTATATATAGTTGCCGTAGTTTTAGTAATCGCCTGGTTAATCGGATTTATAGGTTACAGTGCCGGTGGTATTATACACATCCTGCTGGTGATAGCTGTAATTGCAATCATATTACAAGTGATTCAGGGCAGAAACGTAGCATAGAAATTGTAAAACCAGGAATTTGAATTCAAAAAAAATTGACATTCAATTATTTCCTCGGTCATAAATAATAAACATAACGAGGACTTTGCAGAACCATATTAAGAATCCTATACCAAAATCTTTAGATAAGGATGATAATGAACACAGGTTTTACAAAGCCCTCATTAAAAAAGATTAGAGCAACAACATAATTCAACTAATTTGAATTTTTCACTCAGTAATTAAAATCAAAAGGGAAAAAAGATGAAGAGATCATCAGTTATAATTACCACTTTAATTGTGGGAGCCGGCGGTGTAATCGCAGCTACTCTTCTTTCACCCGGCAAACGGTCAAAAACAAGAAATAAAATGGTCAGGAAAGGGAAGCTATACAAAGATTACCTGGTGGATCAATTTTACGATTTTGCCAATTCCGTTTCCCATCCGTTTGAAACCCTGCAAGACGAAACCATGCGGTTGAGTAAAAAAGCTAATGCAAAGGCGAAAGAGATTAGAGCCGATGTAAAGCAAGAATTGGTTTAAAAGAGGATTGGTGTGACCTTAGGAAAAACACTGTTAATTCTAAAACCGTTAAAATGACAAACCGGTTTCTAAAAGGATCTTTAAAATATGAAAACACTTTTATATATAGTTGCCACGATAATGATAATTGGATGGTTGATCGGATTCATAGGTTATGCACTGGGAGGCCTGATCCACTTACTTCTTGTAATTGCATTTATATCTATTCTGTTCAGTCTCTTTAGCGCTAAAACGAGTGGCGTGTAATAGATCATTATATAAATTTCGAAAGAGAGAAGCGCAGGCATCGAATGCCTGCGTTTTTTTTCATTTATCAACGATAATAGAAATTGATCAAGAGTTTACAGATACAAACAGCTGTAAATGACAATGCTGATGTATATCTGCTATTAAATTTATAAGTGGTTTAATTCCCCCTTCGAAGGGGGATGTTTATCAGAATGTGGGAAAAATCGATGTACACCCCTCTAAATCTCACCGCCAGCTGGCGGTAGGCTTAGTACTGAATAAATGTATGTGATTATTAATCGATCTGAGGCTTGAAGATGATGAATAGAGGAAAATATCAACGATAGTTATAATCGGGTAGAATATGGCGAATAGAAATCAGGGAGAGGCAGTGACAGCATGGGTTATTGCTAAGTATACACTTGTTGTTATAGGGGTGCTGACGACAACCGCTTTTTTATATTTCATCAGAGATGCCCTGTTGATTGCTTTTGCCGGGGTTATTTTTGCGGTTATTCTTAATGGTTTTTCAGGCATAATACGGCGATATATTCCGATTCCGCGTGGCTGGTCGATTGCCGCTGTTGGGGTAATCATACTTATTATAATCACATCTTTCGGTTTTATATTTGGTTCTCAGATAGTAGAAGAGTTTGAACAATTCACAGAAAAACTGCCTCAACAAATATCACAATTAAGGGAAACTATCAGCGAATGGCCATTGGGTGATGCATTGATAGATGGTGAAAGTGAGAATGGTGAAGCCGGAGAACAGGCAGAAAGCGATGAGGAAAATGGATCGGATGAGGATATGCCGGATGGTGCAGGGGGAATGGCTTTCCAGGTCGGAGTGACTATAGTAGATGTTATCGCCACTTTTGGCTTGATTATAATTATAGGTATCTACTTTGTTATCGACCCGGAAACCTATAAAAAAGGGATCGGCCTGTTTTTCACAAAGAAGAGAGCAGATCGGGTTAATGAAGCCCTGGAAACTTCCGGAAATGCCCTGTGGAGCTGGTTAAAGGGTCAGTTTATCATCATGATATTTGTAGGTGTAGCTGTCACCATTGGTTTGATGATTATCGGGGTGCCCCTGGCCCTGGTTCTGGGCATTATTGCAGGCTTATCGGAATTTATACCCATTATTGGCCCCTGGATCGGAGCTGTTCCCGGTATATTACTGGCATTCTCAGTAGACACCCAAACGGCTCTCTATACGGCTGTTTTCTATGTAGTCATTCAGCAAATTGAAAGCAATGTTTTATCTCCGCTTATCCAGCAGCATATGGTTCATATCCCTCCGGCTGTCGTAATTTTATCAGTTGTGGCATTTGGCCTGATTTTTGGCATTGCCGGGATTATTCTTGCCACCCCACTTGCAGTTATTATGATGGTGTTAGTGGGCATGTTCTATGTACAGGATGTATTGGGCAAAGAAGTGAAAATTCCAGGACAGGAAGAGGGTTAAATTGTGCATAAACAAAACATCATGCCGTATCTCAAATTATTGTTCGCACTAAAAGACCTTCAGTAACAAACGGTTACTCGATGAACAGACGGAAGATCGCGGATCGAAATCCGAGATGACGTTGGTAAAATTATGATCATAATAAAGCTTCCAGTTTATCAATAATCCTAACACTCTCAGGTCGGGCGACCTGAGCTTCGTAGTACCTCACTTCTCAACATCCCATCCCTTTACATTAGATAATAAATCGTCATCAAGCACTTGCGATGAATCTCTTGTGTGAAGTACCGATATATCTCCCGTAGTCTCCAAAACCACAGCTTTTATCTGACTGAAGTCCGTGACGTTTGCTTCCCGTAGTTTGGCTCTCAAATCATCGTGGGTAACTTTCGTAGATTTTAGATTTTCATCCAATATCTGTGCCCCTCTCATCAATAGTATAGGCTGATTATCAACCAGATTATCGACGAGAGGAGAAATCCCCCGCAGTTTGGCTATACCTATCTGCAAAGCATATAATGCCCCTAAAGCAATTACTGCCTGAGAGAGAGGCGGATCATTCGTTAAAATAGCAGAAGCAACAAGTGAACCGACAGCAACGGTCATCGCAAAGTCAAAACTGGACATTTTAGAAAATGATCGCAGCCCTGAAAGTCGGGTGAAAAAAATAACAGCTATATAAATTCCTATGGAGGATATAATCACCATTAAAATTGCCGTCCAGGAAGTAGTAAGCCATGTATAATCCATGATTGTGAAATTTATATAGTTAACATGAATTTGAGTTAAGAAATTGGACCCGATTAATTCCCCTTTGTAGGGGGCAATCTTCAATAAAAAAGGTTTAAACCGAACCGACACCCCTCCCGGCTAAAGCCGTACTCCCCTCGAGGGAAGACTTCTCCAATTCAAATTCTGACATCGAATTACGGGACATCTGCATGGTCGACATCTCCCGTAAATTTATATCTGTTGATTCAGCAGTTGAGTCATCTTTTCTATGACTCTTTTTAACAGGCTTCTCTTTTTCCACCGCCCTTTATCAACTTTTTCACAATGTTTAAGATCTTCCAGAAAATGATCGTTCAGCTCTCCGGCTACTTTATCATCGAGGATGACAACGTTGATCTCATCATCTTTGAGCATGGATCGGTGATTGAAATTGGCCGACCCGATACAGCTTAGTATTCCATCTATTGTTATGATTTTGGTATGAAGCATCGTTTTTTGGTAGTATCTCAGATCAATTCCGGCATCCAGCAGTTCCTCGAATGACTCATCTCCCGCTATTTTCGAAATTTCGCTATCGGTTGCCCTTCCTGGCACCATAATCTGAATTTTGACTCCCCGGCCGGCCGCCTCTTTCAGCAGCTCAAGGATAACCGGATTCGGATTAAAATAGGCAGTTGAAATGCAGATACTTTCCCGAGCCATCTTAATCAATACCAGATATAGCATCACGATATCACTCCACCGAACCGACGCTGATGTGCGAATCACCTGTACAGCCACTTTCTGATCCGGGTCCGGATCATCTTTTATCGTATGATCAAATTTGAGGGGGCGTCCTGACTCAATCCAGTTTTCCAAAAATGCAGCCTGCAGGCCAAATACTGCCGGTCCTTTAATAAGAAAATGCGTATCTCTCCACTCATCTTCATTCCTGGCATCCCCCTCCCACTCACTGGCAATCCCAACCCCGCCTGTAAACGCAATTTCACCATCGCAAATAAGCACTTTGCGATGTGTACGGTTATCCATTTTCCAGAATTTCCAGCGTGTTAGCGGACGGAAGAATTCAATTTGAACTCCTTTCTTTTTCATCAATTCAAGTAGTTCATCCGGCATATCTGCTGCTCCAAAACTATCCAGGATCACAAACACTTCTACGCCCTCTTCTGCTTTATTTGCCAGTGCCTTGGCCAACTTGTGGGCTATGTTACCGGTCCAGTAGACGAAGGTTAGAAACTCGACTCTCTCCTTTGCCTGATCGATCGCCTTTAGCATGGCTGGGAAAATCATGTCACCGTTCTTTAACACCTCGACACTATTACCAGACGTAAACGGAATGCCGAGTGTTTGTTCAAGCAGACCTCTGTAGTAATCAAATGAAGAATTCAAAGCTGTATTGATTCCCCCTGAGTTATGATGAAGAGGATAGTAGTTGGATACCTCTCTCTGTTTATTTTCGAAGTACAGTGTTTAAACCACAATTTTCTTGAAAGATAGGTTTGTATATGACCCCTTAAAAAAAGGATGCCAAAGTAATAAATCCGATTTACACCACTCTTAATTTCGTTTTCACTTGTTCGCTATCGCTCGGTGCCCCTTATTAAGGGAGAGTTTTTCCGGAATGAAAAAAACCATTAATACCAGAACTCGGGCTTTAAAGAGTACATATTCAATACTACTCTTATCTGTTATTTTAAGCTTCTACCAAGTTGTTTAGCATCGATTGAATTTTATTTCGATCAGACTTGAGTTGATTGTGCTGTTCTTTGATCATCGATTGCTGCTGAGGGCTCAGATATTCTGACTCATCATTTAATATTCTTTGATACGTTTCATCAGCACTCTTCTCACCATACTCGCATGAGTTGAGAATTGCTTTCCTATCGTTACCTGTCAGAGAGGCTTTAAAATCCATCCAGGATCTGAAGAATTTACCGGATCCATTTGTTTCTTTAGTTGCTTTTCCACCAAATTGGTTGATCTCACTGTTCAACTCATCCAGGCATCTTTTACTGGTCTGTTTAAACGTTGAAAACAGAATCTTTAAATCTCTCTCGTCACTGTTTTCAGCAGCCTTTTCGTAACCTTCAATTCTGTCGTTGTTGATTTCTACAAGTTCATTTAATGCGTCAATTGTTTTCTCTTCATTCATGATCTCTTAATTATTTAATTTTTGTTTAGCTATACATTAAAAATCAGGGAGATCTGACAAGCATCAAAACCTATCAGGTCTTTATATTTAAACATCTCCCTTATTCTTTATATCAAAACACTATCTGTGTATTTCCCGGGCTTCATTTTCACGCCAATTTTCTTCAATGTATTTAGCATCAGCATCATTCTTGGGAGTTACACCCATCACGATATGGCCATCTTCAATACCTGATTCATAAATTTTTGCACGCTCTTTGGGTATTCCCCAGCCTACCAATGCGCCAATTATTCCTCCTGTAATTCCACCGGCACCTGCACCGGCTAAACCTGCAGCAACGGGTCCGGCTACCACAAGTCCAAGACCCGGTATAACAATGCTGGTTCCAACGGCCGCCACTATTCCTGTTATAGCTCCAATAGTGCCTCCAATTGCTGAGCCTACACCCGTACCGGCTGCAGCTTTATTACCCAGCTCGGTCTCCTCCTTATCACCCGAAAAGTACTTATCATGTGTTTCTTTAGACATTACCAGATTAATCTCATCCTTGGTATATCCTCTGTCATGCATTGAATTGTATGCCTTTTCCGTACTTTTACGGTCATGAAACATACCTGTTAACATCTCTTTTTCAGCTGCTTTGTTATCATCTCTTAGATTAGTTCTGTTTTCCATAGTGGTTCTCTCTCATTAATATTAAAGTTGTTAATTTTGAATTTTTAATGGCATTCATATTAGCTACACGTTCCAAGAAGCAGCCAGATTGCTGCAAAAACGAGAATTGTGCCAAAACAGCCACCGCCTAATTTCATAGCTCCATATCCTGCCAGTAACCCTTTAAATAAATTGCTCATGATATTAACTCTTATTTAGAAGTTTCTTCATTTACTCTGATGCGGCCTCCACGTTCACTTCATCCATTGCCACATCAGTTAATTTTTGATCAGCTGTTTTCTCTTCTCTAAGTGTTTTCAACAGGAGCATTTCAGCTTCTTTTAAACCAAGAGTTTTAGCAAACTGACGCAATGTTCCGTACGAAGCAATTTCATAGTGTTCAATTTTTTGGGCGGCAGCAATAATACCGGCATCACAACCCGGGCCTTTTTTACAGCCTTCCATCATTTCAATCGCCTCATCTATCAAACCCTTCATACCCTCACATTTAACCGTGGATGGCTTTTTATCGATAGTTTTGAAGACTTCATTCAGACGATTAATCTGTTCATAAGTCTGATGCAGGTGATATGTCAATACAAAAATCAGATCGTCTGATGTAGCCAATGTGATCATTTTCGGTATTGCTTTAGTCAATGCTTTTTCCGCCCAAAGAATGTCTTTTAACTGTTCTTCAAACAGTTGCAGTAACTCTGATGCGCGCTCTCCATTATTATTAGTTTTGCCTTTGGATATCAAAGGTGATTTCGACTGTTTTTTAGACTTTGTTTGCATAACTCTGTTTTGATTTTTGATAAGCGGAATTACCGATTCCCCGCAATTCTCATTCGGTTCGATGGCATAGCTGTTTAGCTTTTAACAAATCTGCAGTACAGCTTTATTCAGGCATTCATTCAAAAACTTCTTCATGATTTGGATCGCCCGTATGCGGCATCTCTTTAATCGGTGGCCCTGTCTCTTCGTTAGGATCTTTAGGGTTGGGATATCTCTTTTCCTTTTTTTCTTCTTTATGCTTTTTAGAGAGTTTTTCTGATTGCTTATCCGGATTGTAATTCTTCTTTTTTTCCATTTGCTGGCTGATTTATTTTAGAAAAAATGTTTCTCAATAAATCTGACTATTTGAGTTGTAATTAGCATTACAGATCACTCAAATTTGTTTACATGATTTACACCTTTCCTGGTTAGCTCATCGGATGAGCCTGCTTCATATCTGATAAATATGTAAACCAGGGTCAGTAAATATGCAATGCTCAATAAAGGTTAATGAGTTTTTCTTTTGTTATCTAGAATCTCACCCGCTTATTAAGTACTTATGTCAGAAGAGAAAAAAACCAGACTACAAGAAATTGAACCCTACCCATTCTGGTTCAAAGCACCATTAATTCTGATTGGTTTATGCTTGGTCGTTGTCATTATGAGTTATGCCAGATTTATTCTGATGCCACTGGCTTTTGCCGCTCTGTTTTCAATGTTGCTGAACCCGGTAATTCAGCGATTTGAGTCATGGAAAATGAATCGTCCTGTAAGTATTATTTTGGCCCTTTCATTGATCACAACTTTTCTGGCCGGAATAATTACGTTGATTTCGATTCAGACTATACAGTTTTCAAATAGATTACCGGATATTGCAGAAAAATTAAGAAATACATCCTACGGTGGTTTTCATTTCATAGAGGGCTTAACCGGAATTTCTGAAGAGAGGCAAACGGAGTACCTTAAAAATGGATTGAATAACCTTTTTGAAACCGGCGGCGAATTTATGAGTTCTATGGCTGATGCTACTATGGGTACACTCTTATTTTTGGGCCTGTTACCAATCTTCATCTTTTTTATGCTCTATTACAAAGAGATGTATGAAATCTTTCTCGAGCAAACTTTTTTGAATAGCCGTATATCACAAATTCATATTGTAGTAAAAAGAGTACAGCGGGTAACTCAAAATTATTTAGTGGGTCTTTTTACAGTCATTGGTATTATGGCTGTACTGAATACCATCGGCCTGCTAATCATAGGGTTAGAATATGCTATCTTTTTTGCCATTTTCGCCTCATTTTTAACAATCATTCCATTTGTGGGCTCAATCCTCGGAGCACTTCCTGCCCTACTATATGCATTCCTTTTTGGCGATTCACTTTTACTTCCTCTGCTGGTAATTCTAGTATTCACTATTGTACAGCTTATTGAAAGCAGTTTACTTACTCCAAAGATTATTGGTAACAGAGTTTCAATCAATCCGTTTGTAGCAATTATTGTATTACTGATAGGGGGACAATTATGGGGCATTGCCGGAATGATTTTATTTATACCAATGCTGGGAATATTACGTGTTGGGTTTTCCCAGGTCGAGGAGCTTAAACCGTATGGGTATCTTTTTGGAAATATAATTGACTATAGAGAGAGTGACGAGCAAGAGGACTGATCTACCTCCAGAATGCTCCATCAATTTTTCAGCATGAGACTATAAATATTCCTTCATGAAATAATTTCTGCCCTTCCCTCCAATGTTGTCAGATCTGATTTTAACCTTTGACTCCCGATCTCTGATCTCCATTCTGCCCTTCAAGTAACGCATTGCCACTTACGCTGTTTACAGTTCAAACCAGAACGGGAGATGCTGCATCATCTATGGAATGACTTAGCTGCCATGGTCATGTAATGCTCTTCACCGCTATATCCATTTCACATTCTTGATTTATTCGGTCATATATCCCAAAGATCTGTTAAATATATAACTCCGCATCAACTCCTTATAACGTACATCCGCTTTCTTTATCACACATTATAGAAGTGTGAAGATGTTCACATCTATTCCTGCAAGTTGTAGGAAAGAAACAGATCAAGAAAACCCAATATATATTTATGAAATACACAACAGGTATAGTAGCAACTATCACACTTTTCGCAGGAATTTTTCTGATGGGTTGTGACAGACCTTCTAATGAGATGGAGAATGCCGAGATCTCAGTAATTGAAGCAGATCGTGATTTAGAAATAGCTAAAAGTAAAGTGGAAGCAGAAATTAAGATGTACAGAGCAGAGAATGACGATCTCATTATGGAATACAACAGAACCATTAGCGAGATAAAGCGAAAAATTAACAATGAAACTGATGCAGAAACCAAAGTAAGGCTTGAAAAAAAGCTTACCGAACATGAAGCAACACACCGTGAGCTAAAGCGCGAAATGGATAATTATAAAGCTTCAGATAGAGAAAACTGGGATGACTTCAAAGACAGTTTCAGCAGTAGAATGAATGACCTTGGAGACTCTTTAGATGATTTCTTTTCAACTTCCGGTATCACCGCTACATCCAGAAACCAACCTTAATCTAAATCAAAAATTATCATGGGAAATCTATTATACATAGTTGCCGTAGTATTAGTAATCGCCTGGTTAGTCGGATTTATAGGCTACAGCGCCGGTGGTATAATCCACATCCTGCTGGTTATTGCCGTAATAGCAATTTTATTACAGATCATACAGGGAAGAAGAGTAGCATAGCAGTATTACAATCAAAAGAGAAAGAATCAGGTCTGTAACCTGAAATACACTTCGTTGGCCTGAGAGGATGCAAATTCAAAAAGGTCGGAGAGAAAATATAACTACTTAATAAGTCATAAAAATCAAAGGAAGAACAATATGAAAACATCCTCAATTATTTTAACTGCAATTATTGCAGGAGCTGTAGGGGCTATTACAGGAACTTTACTCGCACCCGGTAAAGGGTCAAAAACGAGAAGAGAAATTGCGAAAAAAGGATCTGAATACAGAGATTATCTCACAGATAATTTTAGTGAAATTGCCGATTCAGTAGTCCACCCTTTTGAAAATGCACAAGACCAAACCATACGTTTGAGTGAGAAAGCTATTGATAAAGCAAAGAAAATTAAGTCAGAAGCGATCAATAAAGTGAACAATGAAAACTAGTAATACAAATCAATAATATTATGAAAACTCTATACACTATTCTTGCTTCAATGCTATTAGTATGTGCAATACAAACAACATCATTTGCACAGTCAACTGACGTTACGGAGACTTTTAAAAAGCACTTTAACGAAACCGTTCAGGCAGTTCATGCAACTGATAATGCGGATGAAAAGAGAGCAATTTTAAATGAGTCTTTCAGTAAAATGATTAATGTAATAGATCAAATTGAATCACGTGCATCTCTTACAGAAGATGAAATCGCTAATCTCAATTCCTATAAGCTTGATTTAACGGAAAAAATGAATGAGTTAAACGGACTGGATGGTTTTGACGAAATTATGGATGAAGATCTGGACGACTTCTCCAATTTTTCCCAGGATTTCATTGAACAGGCCAATCGAACCATAACCATCGGTATTGGTACAGCACTTTTAATCCTCATTATACTGCTTCTTTTATAATCCAGCTTCACACTCAGTAATGAACTGAATTTTTAAGATATCATGAGAGAGAAGAATCCCCCTCTTCCTACTGCCGGATTATTTCCGATAGATAGTTGAGGGGGCTTTCTTTTTTTATGATTCAACAACGTTACTCTTTGAGGTGCTGAGTAAAATTCAGTTATTCGAAGAAATTTTTGCTCTATTTTTACCACGTGGTCACAAATAGATGAAGTGACTAAAAACTAAACCTTAACCTTCGAGAAATCTTAATGCCCTTCCGGCTCCCCGGTCAACGATAGACCTGGCTTGGTACTTTTTAATCTAGATTTCTAATAGTTTCCTGATGGGACTCTTATCCATTTTAACCCGGTGAGTCTGGAATTGAACCACTTATTTTTTGAACAGATGAAATACCTGCTTCTTTACCTGGCTTTTATAATTGGATTCATTCTTATGGGCTGCAGTCACACATCTGAATTAACCGGAGACAATCTGCATGAAAATGAACAGGATGTAGACTATTCGGTGATCTACTATATCCATGCCGATTCTGATTATCTATATCATAACTCAAAAGGTGAACCGATTACGGAAAATTCTAAAGTTCTTTCAACCGCTTTTAAAGTTGCTGAAGAAGCTCTTTCGGGTGAAGTTTTTATCTATTATCAGCGGCGCGAAAGAAAATTACTGGGCCTATTTCCTCGAAGAAGCAGCCGTATCTACCACTACAGACATGGTAAGCTGATTAATCGAATAAAATATCGCCATCAGGATAAAGAAGAAGCCTTTCTTACCACTGAAGCACAATTATTAAATGAACAGAGGGCACAAAACAGATCGGATGATCATCAGAACTACTTTCTCTATTTTGGCCACGAAATCCCATCAGAAAACGGTAATGGATACCACCAATCCTTGCCCGGAATAGATGTCAATATCGATTCATTTGCCAAAGGGATTCAGAACTTTTTGCTGTCAGATGTGGATCGATTTGATCTGATTGTTCTCTCTACATGTAACAATGGGACACCTAAGATGATAGAACAACTTACGCCGTTTACGGATGTAGTCCTTGCATCTCCTCAAAATTTACATCTCTCCCACTTCGATTCAGCTGGATTGAGTCACCTGGAAAATGAACCCGGTACATCTCCCACTCAATTAGCACGGTTGATGGCAGAGGAAACCTATCAGCGGCTGGAAGCGACAGTCCAGACAACCATTACACTAGCCCTTTATAATATTGAATACGTAAAACCCTACATCCACAATCTTAACTCACTCACTTCAGAAGATCAGGCATCAGATCAATCCGTACAGTTTCAGGATAATGTGGATTGTGCCGAGATCTTTACGTTTGAACCTGAAACCTATCAACAGGGAGTTGAAACGTGGTATAAACCGGCTCGTTTTGGAAGACAATCAAGGCTATCTACACATTCGGGCTGGGGTTGTAAACCGAGTGTGAAATGAACGGTGTAATACATTGTTGCAACTTAAGTTAATGTGAGTTCAAGAAATGAGTACGGGCAAAAGTTCCCCTCCTTGCGAAGGAATGGAGCATTCTCATTCTAATTGATATGCCTAACACAATAAATATCAAACCCCGGCTTCAGAAGCTTCAGAGTATGTAAATTCCGGATTACCAAACTTTTTGAGGGTTCGGTAATGTGAGGCAACTGCTTCAAAAAATGTGTCGTGGTGATTGTATGGAATGCCAAACTCACGGGCAGTCTTCTCAACGATCGGACTGATGGCCGGATAGTGGACACTGCATACTTTTGGAAAAAGGTGGTGTTCTATCTGAAAATTGAGTCCTCCCACAAACCAGCAGAGTGCTTTGTTATCGCGGGCAAAATTATTCGTGGTTACCATTTCGTGGATCATCCAGTGTTCATCAATCATATTCTCTTCGTTTGGCAGCGGATGATCGGTCTCCTCTACCACGTGTGCAAGCTGAAATATAATCCCTACTATCAGCCCTGCCGTCAGGTGCAGTGTTAAAAATCCTATCAACAGATGAATCCAGGTGATGTCGAGCAGCAGCATCGGTAAAACAAGCATGTAGGTGTAAAACCCTGCTTTTGTAACAAACAGAATAATCCACTCACTTACCGGGTGATTTTTATTGTTATACGGGCCGATATTGGGTTTTAGAAAGTTCTTGTAATCCTTAATAAAAACCCAGAAAACCATTGCCAGACTGTAGGCAAAAAATGCAAGGATGTGCTGAACCCGGTGAATGATCTTGAATTCGGAATGCGGAGATAGACGAATAAACCCTGCCACTTCAAGGTCCTCATCGTGCCCGTGAATATTGGTATAGGTGTGATGGATAATGTTGTGGGTAATTTTCCAGATATAGCCGTTGGCCCCCAGCATGTCGAAGGTAAATCCCAAAGCGCGATTAATATACTTGTTTGAAGAGTAGGCTCCGTGAAGAGCATCATGCGATATAGAGAACCCGATTCCTGCCGCTGCTACTCCCATCAAGAAGGTAAGAAACCACATCATACCTAAAGAGAACCAACCTGAAATGATTAGTGCGTAAGAACCCAGGAAGAGAGTAAGCATTATAATGGTCTTGACTACCATCTGCAGGTTTGCGTGTTTCGACAGCCCGTTACCCTCAAAATATTGATCTACCCTTTTTTTGACCGTTTTGCTGAACTCTCGGCTTGTACGATTGTTAAATGTAACTTTTTCAATAACAGCCATAATAGTAAAGCTTAACTTTAGTACAGATTTTTATTAAAAATGGTCATTCATTTGCGGGTTCATATTACACATGTTTTTGATACGATTTACATATATCTCATGTTAACTGCTTCATCCAGTAATGAGCTGCAGAACATCGGTTTTTTAATGAAAATAACTATGATAAGGTCTGTGATAATCGAAATAAGAGAGATTTATCAGATGTACCTGGCACCCTTTCAGGACTAATGGCGTGAAAAATCTTTCATTGATTATGGCTGCAACTGTAGTTAAGGTAGAACACTCTTTTGGGGCTTCT
>CAZHUP010000028.1:0-21075 GCA_964535495.1 uncultured Rhodohalobacter sp. | reverse complement strand
TACTCGGGTCATCTTTTTTGAACGGTTGATTAAAGGTTAACCGAATATATCCGTGCGAGTTGTAAAATCCTTAAAAGATTTGACAGATTGGATTTCTCTATGCTTTTATAACTTGCATTAAGGTTTTGAGGGAAAACGAATTTGAAAAGAGGTGCCGCCATCCAAGCTAACAGCAGTTTTTATATCTCCTTTTAGATTGGATACAAATGATCTGATTAACATTTGGCCTAAATTCTCTTCGCTTGCAGTGTCGTAATCATCGGGCAGCCCGGGTCCGTTGTCGGAAACTGTGAGAATAATATCTTCATCAATTTTACTGAGGCTGATTGTAAGTTTGCCATCCTTCGTTTTTGGAAAAGCATGTTTAAAGGCATTTACAACCAATTCGTTTATCAGTAAACCGCAATAAATAGCTCTGTCGGTATTGAGTTTGACCGGTTCCAGGTCAAACTCTAATGCCACGTGATTTTCCATATAAGAAAAAGTACCGTGAATAGCTTTCGTTAACTCTTTTATGTAATGATCGAGGCCGATATCCGAGAGAGAGTCAGATTTATATAGCTTTTCATGAATCATCGCGATTGACTGAATTCGGGTCTGGCTGCTCTGGAGAGTATCGATAGCCTCCTTGTTTTCTGAATTGTGGATTTGCAGTTCAATTAAGCTATTAACGATAGATAAACTGTTTTTGACTCTGTGATGAATCTCTTTGAGCAGAATCTCTTTCTGTTTTAGTGAGAGCTGAATCTCCCTGGTTTTGGAATCTACCTTGTACCGCAAAATGAACCACCAAGCCAGAGCGATCAAAGCAAGAGAAACAACGCCCCAAATTAGCAACCGGATATAATAGGCGGGAAGACCGATGTGATTTAAGTCGTCCGGGGTACGAAGAAATAGTTTGTAATTTTTTTGATCAGGAAACTCAGGGTTGTATTCGGTAATAATGCCTGTTACTCCAACTTTATCCCCAACATCCAGCACGTTAAAGTTAAAATCCGTGAAAAGATGATGAAAGTTTGAAACGTATACCATAATGCTCTCGGAGATATCATCCGGTTTAATGATGATATATTTACCGTTAAAGGTTGTTCCTTTTTCAATAATGGTTCCCTCGCCTTCAACCATCATACCGAGAAATTCAGCCGGATTAAGGATGGCGTTATTTAACTGTTTTGCAGGCGGTAATTCAACATTTTGGATCACCCTATAGGAGTCCGCTTCAACTTCAACCAAACCGTTGTAGGTGTCTATGATACCCCAAGCGATGATACTATCGCCAACGGCTATGGGTGCTTCAATTTGATATGAGAAAAGAGAAATTCCTGAAGTGTCGTTCTGTACAAATACTTGAAGGTAGTGCTCGTGCAGAAGACCGCTTTCAATATTGGCAATACCCGTAATTGAAACCGGTTCACCTAAGTAGTCCGGTACACCGTCACCATTGAGATCTGTTCGGATAGAAGGGAAAGACCAGAGAGAGTCTGCAGAAGTTTGTCCCTGAGCGGGAGTGAATATTAACAGAAGGATAATAAAAATAGTCAGCTTTTTGCTCAGCTGATTTAAAAAGATCATGAAACTAAAAGTTTGAGGCCTGAGGCAAATTGCACACCTTTACAGTAGATTTCGAGAAAGATATTTCTTTTTGCATTCATTACAGAATGCAAAATTTAGAGAAAAGGGAAAGTTTGAAAGGCAGAGGAGACTAAAGTGCTTAATAGCTATAGAGGAATGACAATTGAATTCCCAAAGATATTATATCAAAAAACCCTTATTTTAAAACGATAAAAAAGTAAGATTTCTAACATCTTGAAACGCATAGAGGATTTATGACAACTGACAACCCAATCAAAAATACCAAGATTCCGTTTAAAACGGGTTCAGGCGAAGCGCATCTATTTAGCCTGAAAAAACTCGAGGAGCTTGGTTATGGAAACATCAGTAAGCTTCCGTTTACCATAAAAATTTTGCTCGAAGCCGTATTGAGAGAGTATGATGGCTTTGCAATTACTGAAGACGATATTAAACTACTGGCAAATTATAACGCCAAAAGTCCACAGGGAGAGATCCCTTTTAAGCCCTCACGTGTAGTTCTGCAGGATTTTACCGGTGTTCCGGCTGTTGTTGACCTTGCGGCTCTTCGTTCTGCAATGGAGCGAATGGGTGGGAATCCAACCTCCATCAACCCACAGGTCCCCGTGGATCTGGTGATTGACCACTCTGTTCAGGTAGATATGTTTGGTCAGGAGTATGCATTCATGTTCAACGTTGAGAAGGAGATGGAGCGTAACCGAGAGCGTTATGAATTTTTGAAGTGGGGTAAAGAGGCATTCGATAACTTCCGTGTGGTACCTCCGGGACGCGGGATTGTTCACCAGGTGAATCTTGAATATCTCGCAAAAGGAGTATTTACAAGAAAAGAAGATGACGGTTCAACTGTAGCCTATCCGGATACACTGGTTGGAACGGACTCTCACACAACCATGATAAACGGCCTCGGAATTCTTGGCTGGGGCGTTGGCGGTATTGAAGCGGAAGCTGCCATGCTGGGACAGCCTATTTCTATGCTGGTGCCTGAAGTAGTGGGTATGAAACTGACCGGCAAACTCCGTGAAGGAATTACGGCAACCGACTTAACCCTTACTGTAACTCAAATGCTTCGACAGCATGGAGTAGTTGGCAAGTTTGTAGAATTTTACGGTGATGGTATCAGTAATATGAGTCTGCCGGATCGAGCTACCATTGCGAACATGTCTCCTGAATATGGAGCAACTATGGGCTTCTTCCCAATTGATGACGAATCACTCCGCTATATGAGCAGAACGGGTCGTTCAGATGAGCTCGTTAAATTGGTAGAAGCATATACCAAAGAGCAGGGACTTTTCAGAACAGATGATACACCTGACCCTGAATTCTCCTCCACACTTGAGTTGGATCTGGGTACGGTTGAAACTTCACTTGCAGGTCCGAAACTGCCTCACGACCGTATCAAACTGAGCAACATGAAGAAATCTTTCGGATTGTCACTTACCAGTGATAACCCAACAATGGGCTTTAATCTGACTCAGGAAAAACTGGCCAACAAAGGTACTTACAAAAATGGTCAGGAAATTGAGATGAAGCATGGCGATGTGGTAATTGCGGCCATTACATCTTGTACAAATACCTCGAACCCAAGTGTGATGCTGGGTGCCGGAATTGTTGCGAAAAAAGCTGTTGAAAAAGGCCTTAAGGTGCCTGCATATGTGAAAACGTCGCTTGCGCCGGGTTCACGAGTTGTAACTGAGTACCTGAAAGAAGCAGGATTGACCCAGTATATGGATACTCTTGGATTCAACCTGGTAGGTTACGGATGTACAACATGTATCGGTAATTCAGGTCCGCTGCCCGAAGCTGTGGAAACAGCCATCAGGGAGGGTGATCTGATTGCAGCCGGTGTTTTATCAGGTAACAGAAACTTCGAAGGCCGAATTCATCCATGGGTTAAGGCAAACTACCTTGCTTCACCACCGCTGGTTGTAGCTTACGCACTGGCCGGAACCGTGAATATCGATCTGGAACACGAACCTCTCGGCAAAGACAAAGATGGAAACGATGTATATCTGAAAGATATCTGGCCATCAACTGAAGAGATTGCCGAGCATTTGGACTCCGCGATTAGACCGGAGCTGTTTGAAGAGATGTATAGCGATATTTTTGAATCTGAAGCTTGGGAAAAGATTCCAGTTGGCGGAGGAGATCTCTTTAATTGGAGTGAAGAGTCAACTTACATCCAGGAACCGCCATTCTTTGTAGGAATGTCTGAAACTCCTGAAGCGATCAAGCCGATTAAGGGAGCTCGTGTTCTGGTAAAAGTGGGTGACTCCATCACCACCGACCATATTTCTCCGGCAGGTAATATTGACGAAGACTCACCTGCAGGTAAATACCTGAAAGAGAAAGGCGTGGAAAAAGCTGATTTCAACTCTTACGGTTCACGCCGCGGTAACGACCGTGTGATGACACGTGGTACGTTTGCCAATGTTCGATTTAAGAATCAACTGGCACCCGGTACAGAAGGAGGATATACGACGTATCATCCAACCGGCGAAGTAACCACCATTTACGACGCATCTCTGAAATATAAAGAGACTGATACACCACTGGTTGCCTTGGTAGGAAAACAGTACGGATCAGGTTCATCCCGCGACTGGGCTGCCAAAGGTACCAATCTATTGGGAGTTGAAGCGGTAATTGCTGAGTCTTACGAGCGAATTCACCGTTCAAATCTTATTCAAATGGGTGTGCTGCCGCTGCAGTTTAAAGATGGCGAAAGTGCTGACTCACTTGGACTGGATGGAACCGAAACCTTTGACATTCACGTGGATGACAACGTAAAAGCACGGGGTGAGATCAAAGTATCGGCTACCAGGGAGAGTGGTGAAGAGATCGAGTTTATGACCGATTGTCGAATTGATACTCCGGTTGAGGTAGATTACTACCGAAATGGCGGTATCCTCCACAAAGTACTTCTTGACTATGTGGAAGAGGATAAGAAGAAAAAATCCTAATTTGTTGGATCTTACTTATTTCAAACAAACCCCCGATGTGAATACTTCGGGGGTTTTTTGTTTCTTGAATGGACATGGGAAATTTTGCGTATAAAAAGTCCTTAATTATTCGTTAATTGTGCAGTAATAAGTTTACATATTAATTCTCGATTTAAAGCTATGGCAGAGGGTAAATTCAAAGGTGGAGACCTTCATAAAAAACTTGAGAAAGAGAATCTCTCACTCATCCTTGAAACACTCGAGGGCATTAATAACACTAATGAGTTTAAGACGGTTTTGCTTGAAAGCATGGAAGCAACCCGACAGGTGATGAACTCAGAAGCGAGTTCACTTTTTTTGATTGATGATGAAAAAGGAGAGTTATTTATAAGCGTGCCTACCGGACCGGCAAAAAAAGAGGTAGCCGGTAAAAGCATTCCCAAAGATAAAGGGATTGCCGGCTGGGTATTGAGTAACCGAAAGCCTTATCTGACCAACGATGTTAAAAAGTCCGAACATTTTTATGGAGATCTGGTTGAGAGTTTTACGACCCGGAATCTGTTATGTGTTCCCCTCATTAACCGTGATGGCGTTGTGATTGGTGTCATTCAGGCAATGAACAAACGTGACGAAGAGGATTATTTAGAGAGTGAAATCTCCGTATTTGAAGCATTGGCCGCTCATATTACCATTGCTATTGAAAGAACAAAAAAAATTGATACGATGAGAGGTACAATTCAGCAAAAAGATGTTATGATTGCTGAGATCCATCATAGGGTTAAAAATAATTTGGAAGCTCTTTCTGAACAGATACAAAAAGACGTTAAGGAAATAACAGACGAAAAAGCCAACGAGCTCTTTAGAAAAATAGAGATGAGAATGAAGTCGATGGCAAAACTTCATGATCTTTTGGTAGAGAAAAAAGTAAACGAGAGAGTAGATCTTTATACCTACACCCAAAATCTGGCAGAAAAAATAGAAGACTCAATGAGTTTTAACATGCTTGATATCCAAATAGGTGTGTCGGGTAAGGAAATTTCTATTTCTCAGAATAAAGCTCTTTTATGTGGTCTGATACTGAACGAACTTCTTATCAACGTCTATAAGCATGCTCATCTAAAAGGAACAAAAGACGTTAATAAAATAGAAGTTAGTGTCGCGAATGACGAAGGGTTGGTTATTTTAAGCGTGGCAGATAACGGTATCGGTGTGCCGGACGATTTCTCGATTCAATCCAAGAGATCAATAGGGATGTGGATTGTCCACGAATTGCTTCAAAAACTGGGTGCAGAAATGACGGTATTAAACGACCCCGGTGCTCGATTTACAATTACATTTCCGGAGTAACACAATCATTTTCTTATTGTGGTAGCCTTTATCCCAAAATTTATTTATACATAAGGTGTAAATAATTAACGGGGTATCATGGAACCAATGGAAAGTAATATCGAAGATGAGAGCTTTGAAGCTCTGCCAGACAATAATCTCCGCTTGCTGCTTGATACAATAGAGGGAATCAATCAAACCAAGGAGTTTAAGTCTGTTTTGATTGAGAGCATGGAGGCAATTCGCCTGATCATGAATTCTGAGGCAAGTTCATTAATGCTTATCGACAAAGATACAGGTGAGCTCTATGTGAGCATGCCCACCGGGCCGGTAAAAACAGATATTGCAGGTAAACGAATTCCAAAAGACAAAGGCATTTCCGGTTGGGTAGTCTCTCAAAAAAGACCTTATTTGACGAATAACCCCTCTGAATCGGAGCATTTTTATGGAGAGTTGGTTGAGGGGTTTAGAACACGGAATATTATTTGCGTACCGCTAATTAACAGGGAAAATAACGTCATTGGTGTAATGCAGGCGCTTAACAGACGGGACGGGGATGAATTTACAACGAAGGATGTGCCCGTTATGCAAGCGTTGGCGTCGCATATCACGTCTGCTATTGAACGTACTCGTATGATTGATCAACTTCATGACCGTCTGAAGCAGAAGGATACGATGATTGCTGAAATTCACCATCGAATAAAGAATAATCTGCAGGTAATTCTATCTATTGTTGAAACCGAAGCGATGGATATGGAAGCCGGAAATCCCAGGGATGTACTGCAAGATGTGTCGCATAGAATCCGTTCGATGGCAAAACTCCATGAAATGCTGAGTGAAAAAAATATGGAAAACCGTGTGGAGCTTGGGGGATATTTAAAGCAGCTTTCTGAGACAATCCAGCAGACCATGCGTTCTATCCTTTATAATGTAAAACTGGAGCTGAAAAGCGACAAGGTTGAAGTGCGTCAGGAGCAGGCACTTCTATGTGGATTGATCATCAATGAACTTTTGATAAACATCTATAAGCATGCATTTCTTGAGGATGAACAGGAGGGCAGAATTGAGATAGTACTCACCCATGAAAATGATGAGGTTAACCTTGAGGTGTCAGATAACGGGGTTGGCTTACCGGAAGATTTTAAGTTTGAAAAAGGAGAGTCAATCGGGTTGTGGATTGTTGAGGAGCTGCTAAAAAAACTGAATGCTCAGATTTTAGTTGAGGGCGTTGGCGGTGCAAGATTCAAGATCACTTTTTCATCCGAATGATTTTAAACCGGCCATTTGCCAAGTCCTCTCATCGTGAAAATTTGGGCCAAAAGATGTTTGAGTGGAGAGTTTAAAACAACCTTCAAAGCGGATCTGGTCCAAAAATTCGCTGACTCTTTTCGGCCCAGTCTCATGTTCATTTCAGCTCTTTTTGCCACCTGTCTGGCTAATTTTCTCTGTTTAATTGTATAAGCATTCAGGTAGAGTTCTCTATCTGATGGGTTTTTTCGGGCTCTGAGTAGTGTATTAAGGCACTCTTCCGCATCAATCCACCCTAGGTTCATTCCCTGTCCGCCAATCGGGCTAACGATATGGGCTGCATCTCCCGCTAAGAGAACTCTTTGTTTATGAAAAATTTCAGCCATCAGATGCTGAACTCCGAAACTGCTGAGCATGTAGTTATCGCATTTGCCAAGATGATAGTTTGTTCTCCGAAACACCTGTTCAATAAGTAGTGATACACAGGGATCTTTAATGAAATCTTCAGTTTTTACCACCCATCTGCGCTGACCGTTTGGCAGCGGGAAAGACTCAACAAGTCCCTCACTGTGAAGAAATACGGCTGCTTTACTACCAAATTCGGTGTTATCGTCAAAATCTCCCATCATGTAGGTATCAGGGTAAGTTGTTCCCTTAAATGCAATGTTGCAGGAGCTTCGGACAAAGCTGCCTTTTCCGTCGCAACCTATCACAAAATCTGATGATGCCTGATGAACACTTCCTTTATGAGTGTACGATACGAAAGCTTTATGATCTTCATTCTCTACCTTTTCAACCAAAGCACCACGTACAACTGCTTCAGGATTTAGAGAATTAACCCAGCTTTCCAGAAGCTCTTCGGTTTTCCATTGAGGTATGGCCAGAATGTAGGAGTGAGGTGGTGGACAAGACTGAAAGTTAACTTCGCCAGAAAGCTTATGATCAAAAAAAGCGAGCCCTTTTTCGATCTTTAGTCCATTTTCCAGGAATGAATCGATAATTTTGGCGCATTCAAAAAGATCCAGCGAGACCGGATGAATTCCCAGTGATTTGGAATGGATATCGATATCCGTCCTCTTTTCGAGTACTCTGCAGGAGAATCCGTTTTGAAGTAATCTGCCGGCAAGATAGAGGCCAACCGGGCCACCTCCTACAATTGTGACATCTACTCTATCCATCTATCTTCCCATTTTGGTGTATTGCAAGCAGCCTGAATGGAAATTTCCGTTTTACTTTCCACCCATCTGGAAGAAGTTGTTGAAGCTCATCTTTTCGAAAACTGCGGCGAATGGAAGTTTTTCCGTCAACTGTTATAAAACTGTTTCGAAAAAGAAGAGGTGTGATAGCGGAAAATAGCCCGTATCCAATATCACTTCGCTCAATGTCATTAAACAGTACAAGCTGATTAGCCAGTTTTTCTGAATCTCTGCAGAGAGAG
Source organism: uncultured Rhodohalobacter sp. (assembly GCA_964535495.1). GTDB lineage: Bacteria > Bacteroidota > Rhodothermia > Balneolales > Balneolaceae > Rhodohalobacter. Next base: position 12,537 of record CAZHUP010000028.1, on the reverse strand, counting down.
CTGACTTCATCATTTGATAAATGGTGGAGCAGATGGTTGGATATTACAATATCGAAGGAAGCACCTTCTTCGACCAGTTGGTGTGATGTTTTCTCTTCAAACTGAATATCTCTGTTACTGACACTCTTTTCGAAAAATACTTTAGCTCTCGAATCGGGATCTGCTCCTGTGAGTTGAACTTTATAATCTTGATCACTGCAGAGTGTATTTAAGTGCTTCAAAATATCGCCGCCCCCACAGCCTATATCAAGAATTGTTGCAGTACCATTATTAGCCTCAATAATCGGTTTCAGGTAGTGACTGAATAAATTGCGCCACCCTGAAAGTAATTTATTGATTGTATAGAACTGATTGTATGTATTGAACAGCTTTTCCTGATCACAATCGGGGCGATCCATCCACTCGACAAGATTGGGATCTCTTTCTTTCAGAATAAATGGCATCAGGAAATGGTGGTTTTCGTAAGCAGAGCTGATTCGAGCGTAAGTCCCGGACCAAATGCCATTGCCAGAGCTTGTTGATTTCCGGTCTCTGATTTCTGTTCTAAAAGTTCTTTTAAAACAAAGAGTACAGTGGCGCTGCTCATGTTACCGTATTTAGACAGTACGTTTCTTGAAGCAGAAAGTGCATCATTTGCCAGAGTAAATGTTTTTTCAACTTTGTCCAGAATGGCTCGTCCGCCCGGATGAACTCCCCACAAGTCTATATCACTTAAGGACATTTGATATTGATTAAGTACAGGGTCCAAAAATGGATGCAACCCCTCTTCGAGCAGGTCTGGTATATAATTTGAAAGTACCATGTTGAATCCGTTATCACCGATGGACCATGCCATATCATCTTTTCCCTTTTCAGTAATCGCAGAGGCGAATCCGTCGATTTTATAGGCTGATTGGTCGGGTTTGCGATTGCTCACAATCGCTCCGGCACCTCCATCTGCAAACACAGAGGATGATAACAAATTATCCATTTTGGAATTAGCCTGAAAGTGGAGTGTACAGAGTTCAACAGAAACAATCATTACATTAGCTTCGGGATTTGCCCGGCAGATTTGATTCGCCATTTTCAGAGCAGGAATTGCGGCGTAGCAACCCATAAACCCTAAATGGTATCGCTCTGTTTTTGGAGAAAGTCCCAAGGATTTTATGATATCAAAATCCGGTCCCGGCGCGTAGAATCCGGTACATGAGACGGTGATCAAATGTGTAATATCATCCGCGTTGAACTCGGATTGATCCATCATTTTTTGAGCTACTTCAACAAATAGTTTTCGCCCTTCTCGAATGTAGGTATCATTTCGGCTGGCGGTCCCGGGGGCGGCACCCTGCCCGTTAAAAAAAAGTTGGTTCGAAGTCGTTTTCCGGAAATCATCAACAACGGAGTAACGAGTATTGATTCCGGATCGACTGTAGATGTGGTGAATGATCCGCTCATCCCGCTCACTGCCCGGTACAATCTCCTTCATTCTGTCACGAAGTTCATCCTGACGATAAGAGTATTGCGGAAGGGCAGTTTGAATGGAATGAATAAAAGCAGGCATACAAATTAATTTTAGATATCTCTATTTGTTTATATCAACCTGATAAAGCTTATAATTCGTTCACTCACATGAAGATGTGATGGCAGATTTGAACTGGTTATTTTAAAATTAATGTCAGAGCATGAGTGTTTAAACAGGGAGGAATCATGATCTTAGTGGAATTAAACAGGGCATTTATATTTCTCTTTATAGCTGTATTTGCTGTTCCTGTCTGTGTTTACTCACAATCAGGCGGATCACAAAGTGAAGAGGAAAAAACCGATGAGGAATTGATAATCCTGAGTCCTGCTGCTGATATACAAGCATATCGATCGACGGGTGATGTGGACTATTCATCTTTAACCGGCGTCTTCTTTGGTAAAGGAATATTTGGAATTGAAACGATCTACAGTCAGCCGGGAGCAAGAGCCGATCTCGGGTTCTCCCTTTCAGCCTATTATGATGCTGAAGATTCCGCCGTTCGGGACGGAAATTTGATGATTGGCGCTCTATCAGTAGGCCGAAAACTTTCGATCTCTGAGTTCACAAATTCTGCCGGAAGAAAGAGGGCCGAAATCTATTTCAGAATTGCTCCGGGTTTTGGTGTGGCGGGACGGGGAATTATTGAAAATGGGAGTGCACAATACTATCCGGGAGTGACTGCTACGACGGAAATTGGAGCGATCTATCACTTTACAGACCGAGTCTCTCTTTTTACCAACGCCGGCGGAAGATACTATTGGTTTCCCGGATTAAATGAAATGGGGCTGATAGGACGTCCTGCAGTTATGTTGGGAGTGCAGTTTAATATATCCGCCGGATTGCCTCTGGTGCGATTTTAAGAACTGATCGTGCAAATTGAAAAGACCTGAAAAATTGATGTCAACATAGTCGTCGATCAATCTGATTAAAGGGATACGATTATTCAGCACCCATCGCCTTCGTCTTTCTGTAGAAGCGAATATTGTGTAGAATTCCTGCTACGGTCAGCCCTGCAATCAAACCACCCCATAAGCCTTGTGCGCCATACCCTGCGATAAATCCTAGATAGTATGCGAGTGGAATACCGATAACCCAATAAGCGACCAAGTTAACATACATGGGTACTTTGGTATCTTTTAATCCGCGAAGTGCACCGAAACCGCTCACCTGCAGACCGTCTGAAAGCTGAAATATTGCCGCCATAAAAAGTAGTTGAACGGCAACATCTGTTACGGCCTGATCATCTGTATAAATTCCGGTGATGTACTCCGGAAACAGAAACATGATCAAAGCCGTGAACGCCATGATGGCAGTTGCAGCTCCAACACCGACATACCCTCTGAATCGGGCTTCTGAAGGTCGATTGCGGCCAATAGACTGGCCTACTCTTGCTGATATGGCAACTGAAAGGCCGAAGGGTATCATAAATGTCATGGAAGCAAAATTGATCGCCACCTGGTGTCCGGCAACGGCTACCGTACTGATCGTTCCAATCAGCAGACTAACGACGGCAAACATGGTGACCTCCATCGTGGAGCTAATTCCTATGGGTACACCGATGCCCAGAAGCTCTTTTAGATACTTCTTTTCCGGCCATCGAAATTTTCCGAAAATGTCGAATCGTTTGTAGGCTTCAAACCCTATAGTAAACCAAAGCATGGCAATGAACATCACCGTAAAAACTATTGCAGAAGCGTAGCCGGTTCCAATCGCGCCAAGCTGAGGGAAGCCGAGTTTTCCAAACATCAATACATAGTTAGCCGGAATGTTTACCAATAGCCCAATTACGGCAATGAACATAGCCGGACGTGTGACACTCAATCCCTCACTGAAATACCTGAGAGCGCCAAATGCAAAAGCGGGGAAGATTCCCCAGGCTATCGCTTTCAGGTAGCCGGAAGCGATCGGGATGATTTCATCCGTGATTCCAATTAAAACAAGAATAAAATCGAGATTTCTCAACAGGAAGAAGCTTGGAATGGCAAGTATCAGGCTCAGCCAGAGTACCTGTCGTGCATTTTTGCCAATAAGTTCAAAATTCCGTGCGCCCACATTTTGTGCCACGATGGGGGTTACTGCCATCATGCAGCCCAGGCATAGAACTACAAACGGCATTAAAGTACTGGACCCCACGGCGACAGCTGCGAGGTCTTCGGGCGAAAGCCGTCCTGCCATCACGGTATCCACAAAACTCATACTCATCTGCAGAAGCTGTGTTATGATTACAGGCACACCAATTCTAAGCAGTGACGAGAGCTCCTGCCGGATGTCAGACCGATATGTTGGTTTATTCGTATCCATTGATTTGAGAGGGCAAATGGTACGAAGAAATGGTGAGATTTGTTACCTCAAGCTGGACAATATCTGAATGCTTTAGATAGCGGGAAAGATAAGCGTGAATGTAGTACCCGTTCCAAGTTCGGTTTCAAAAGTGATCTCTCCCTTATGAGCTTCTACTATTTTCTTTGTAATTGCCAATCCAAGGCCGGTTCCACTCGATTTAGTGGAAAAATTTGGTACAAAGATGCGATCTCTATCCTCAAGTTCAATTCCTTCACCATCGTCTGAGATTTGAACTTTTACAGATCGGTTTACTCTTTTTGTGGTGATCTGAATATTTGCATTTCCATTTGAATGTGCTTCGATACCATTTTTTATCAGGTTGATAAAAACACGGCGAAGTTCACCTTCAACTCCGTTTATTGTAAGATCAGAATCTGAAAACTCGCTTGTTATAGTTACACTTTTATCGTTGCTATACAGTTCAGAGATAGAAGTAAGAAGTTTTTTCAGGTCAACGGGTTCGAACGGGTCTTGTACGGGCTTGGCAAATTTTGAAAAGTCAGAAGCGATTTTATTGAGAGATTCGATCTGCTCTATAATGTTTTCCGCAGTTTTCTCTATAATTGGTTTCAACTCCATTACTTTGTCGGGAGCGGCTTCGAGCCTCTGCTGTAAATGCTGCAAGTTTAGTTTCATTGGAGTCAGTGGATTCTTGATTTCATGTGCTACTTGCTGAGCCATCTCTTTCCATGCAGCTTCGCGCTCGGCTTCAACAAGCTCTTTTCGGGTCTGCTCCAGTTTCTCCACCATCTCATTATAGGCTCTAGCAAGTGAACCGATCTCATCTTTTCCGGTTACGGCTACACGAATATTCATCTCGCCACGAGATATTTTACTTAATCCGGTTTGTATCATACGAAGTGGTTTGGTCAGTCGATTGGATAAGATCACGGTGCCAATAATAAATATCGAAAAAATGGCCAGATAAATTACAAAAAGTGAGCTGGTTGCTTCTAATAGTTGTTCACGGTAAATCGGTGATTCGACAAAAGTAGGTATAGCAACAGCTCCTGCAGGCTGGTTGTTCTGATCCAGCAGAGTACGGTAACCAATAAGTAGCTTTTCATTAGCAATCTCAGTTGTTGTTGTGTAGTGCCGGCGCTCTCTGTTGTATAAAAAGTCATACACGTCGAAAGGCATGGTACGCGGCATAACGTATTGCTGGAAAATTTGAGGAGTAGTAGAGTCCAGGACATTTGCTCCGCTGTAGAGTATGGCATCTACATTTAAAGGGGATGCATACTCAGCAAGCCTGGTCGTGCGTCTTGGCAACTGTTGGAACTGTATTTCACCACGCAATGACTCTCCCAGGCTGTTAAGTTTTGTTATAAGTTCCCTTTCTACATTCTTCTCATTCTGCTGGTTTACAGCAACCTGCGTAGCAATAATTAAAACAGTTAAGAATAGTATGGTAGCCAGGGTTAAACCGTCTAAAAGCCTGTCTTTGAACTTTCTGCTCTGCCCAAATAACTTGAATGTTCGGAAACCGGCAGTTGAAAAAATGGCAAACAGAAACAGCCCAAATAGAATGACCACAATTTGATACCTGAAGAATGAAAAAAGGAGAAGATTAAAGCCCGGCATAGGAGTGCTCGCCTTAATCACAGTGTCGGAATTTTTTCGAATAAGTATCTCCCTGTATTTACCCTGTGAGGTTACGTTTGTGATGAAGGCGACGCTATCTCTTTGGGAGATTTCCACCTCTCTAGATGGCAATCTGTTATATTGAGGCTGATTACTATAAATGCCTTCCATCGCTGTTCGGTTGACATTGCCATCTATAAATTCAGCGATATAGAAACTATTTTTCCAATCTTGCACGGAAGAGGCAGTAAGTACCGCACGCATTGGCCTGTTGAAGTCCGGTCTTTCCAAATAAGCTGCAGCAAAAATCCATGCAATTATGTCGTCAAAGCTTGTTTCATCATAAATGGGTATCCAGCCACGATAAAAGGATATGAACTCTTCGCCAAGTTCAGCCGGTCTGCTGTCCCAAATAATCGGACGATTTGTCAAACGGCGCAGCTGTTCACCCTCATAGGATACCCTCATTAAAGTCATATCAACAAGGGAACGCCATCCCGGCGAGTCCAGATTAGTGGAGTAGTCGCTAATCAGATTGCCATTTGTTGAAAGAAGCTGAATCTCAAAAGAGTGCTCTCTCCACTCGGGGCGTATGCTGTTCTGTATCGCTCTTTGAAACTGTCCCTGCACAATTGCTGATCGCTGCTCAATATCTTCGGCTGTTAAAAAAATCAAGGAGCTTTCAAGATCTGTTAGCAAAGATCTTAGAATATCCTGTGTGTTTACAACCTCTTCATTTGCAAATTCGAGAGCTTTTTGGTTCAACTCTCTGTCCAACCGATTGCTAGAAGAACTCCACACTATGAAATAAACTGATACAGTAATAAACAGAACAGATAAGAGGACCTTTCTGAACCCAGACATATCTGTGAAGATTTCTTTTTTCTCGTGTATAATCTGAATAAGAATAAGCAGTATGAGAAAGGTAAAAAGCCCGGCATAAAAAACAGGCGTCAGAAAAGTTTGAAGTGTTAGGGTAACATCAACTAAAAAATGAAAGAGCAGGAAGGAAAAAAGGGCAACAGCTCCAATAACTACAGATTTATCAATTTCGAATCTATAAAGATAAAGACCAGTACAGATGATAATACCGGATACAGATGTAAAAAATATGGATGAACTTAAATAGAAAATAAGTACCGGATAATCCGGGGCTAATTCCAGGTCAAGCAGCTTAAGCGGAGATCCGACCAAAACTTGCTGAGTTTGATAGAATAAAAATAGTATTAAAAAAGATGAAACGGCGCCAAAAATTGATGCAAATAGCAGTGTTTTTAAGTGAGACTCTTCCGAAGTTTTTTGATTGGTGAGAAGAATAAACCGGATGAGGGGTATTAGCGTCAACGTTAGAAAGAAAGCGTGAACACAGTATGCAGCCAAATCAAAATAGGTGTCTATACTCCATTCGGGGGGTATGAGATCTGCGAAGATCCAATCAGACAGAAGGTTAAATTGGAAAAAGAATCCCCAAGCCAACAATGGAATGATGATTAAAGCCCGAATAATTAATTGGTTTTCGGTATAGCTGCAGTAAGCCGTAAAGAGTATTACAAGAGTGAGGAGTAGAGCCAAATGGATAAGCGATCTCCAGCTTGCAATATTTTGAGAAATATTTTGGCTAAAAAGATCAACTTGGGCAGGGTCCGCGTATACTATACCTACTGAATCGGAAGCTTCGGTAGACAGGGTTAAATAAGGCAGGCCTTCAGGAGAAGCAGAGAAAAAATTAAAGGATACAGGAAAATTGTTTTTAAGACTGGGCGCATCGGATAAGTGATAAGATACTTTCTCCGCAAAAGGCAGATTTGTAGTCTGTTCAATTTTTTTGGCGGTTAAAAGTAGAAAGTGATTATCACCGGATCTAAACGATCTCTGCCCAAATAGATATACGACATTGTTTCTTTTAAGAAGACTTATTCCAAGGGAGTCTGACGGGCCGGGCGTTAGTGTAGGAGATGGTGTAAGACTATATCCGCTCCAAACCCACCGCTCTCCTTCGTGGTGCAGAGAACTACCCCAAAAAGAGAAATTACGAAAACGGTTGTATATCGCGGGTTTGTTCTGCTCTGTGAGAGGAAGCTGTGAAATTTCGAGATAGAGTTCGTCTGAACTCTTTTTAAAATCAAAATAGATTTGATCAAAATGATCCTGAGCTTCAGACAGGCTACGCTGAATTTCTTCGGTAAGCTCATTATCTGATAGTACTCCATCTGTGCTGAAGTTCGTTTCAAACAAGATTAGTAATGCCAGGAGAGCCAAAAACCCGATAGAGCTAAATGTGAGGAAATATGATTTTTGGCTGCTCAAAAAATAGATAAATTTATCAGTTATTATGTAACTGATATCAATTTTATAAAAAAATCAGTTACTTAGTTAGCCTTATCTTCGATCTCGGTGACTTTGGCATCGTTCCACATCCGCTCTATGCCATAATAATCTCTTTTTTCTTCGGTAAAAATATGGACAACTACATTTACGTAGTCCAATATTACCCAGCGTCGGGAATCTTTGCCTTCTTGTTGCCAGACATTTTCTCCCAATTCATCTTTAACCTGTTTTTCTACACTGTTGGCTAATGCGCGAATTTGCGTGTCTGATGTACCGTGGCAAACGATAAAGTAGTCTGCCAAAGTTGTAAGCTCTCTTACATCAAGAAGAACAATATCTTTTGCTTTTTTCTCAAGTAATCCCTCAGTGATTGCATTGATTAGTGTAGAAGTGTCCACACTTTTACGGGAAGATGGTTTCGTGAATTGTGATTCAGCAGTTTCTGTAGTGTTTGGCATAGGCGTATTTATAGATTTAAATTTTCAAAATCATTTCCAATAATTAGAGTTACATCCAGATAAAATTCTGGTGATTCCTCTCTTAAAATGTATTGTTCCTCAATTCCTATAGCACGAGCAACTCTTCTGGCATTTTCAATTTGGCCGTTTCTTGAAATTACAAGTGTATTGGGTACATCAAAATGGTCAAAATTTCCGGTTTCAACTACATCAAATCCAAACTGTCTTAATGTTCCGGTAAATTGATTAGCCAATCCGGAAATGCCCGCTCCATTTAAAACCTCCATCTGTATGACATTGCTTATAAGAGCCGGATCCTCTACGGCACGCTCATTTACAATACGAGGGTAGAGCAGTCGGGTTCCAAGTGCGAAAAGAAGAATGAGTAGCAGAACGCTCAGAAATCCGATTACGGAATTAAGAATTAAATTTTTAGTCTGATCTTTTCGGGTATCCTCAGTCATATACCGTAATTAATAACCGATATATCTTCTGCCAAATGGAGAGTGATAGTTCCCGAAAGAATTTCGATAGGGATTTTGTGAAAATTCGAGTGAAATTCGGGTATTTTCAGAAAATTTGTAATCAATACGGGCACTGTCAATTATAATCTGTGTACCCAAATTGTCGTTATTCATAAAGCTGTTTCCAAAAGGAGAGTGCAGGAGTGAAACATTAAGCTGTGCGTCTAATTTATCACTCACATCAAAAAACATAGAATTAGTGTAAGCATTGAGATTGTGAGTTTGACCTCCAAAGTTCGTAAAAGACATGCTATAAGAATGACTCATTGTCATATTCAGCATGTTCATCCAGCTGCCCGTCGATGCATTGTTATGGGTGTGCGTTACGCTGCCTGTATACTCTTCAGGCTGAAATCTAAGATCTTCCCGTAGTTGAGCTTCAGCAACTAATGCTGTAAATGATAAAATGAGAATCAGTGTAGTAAAAAATTTCATAGCTGGCATTTACTTGTAAATAACTTACAGTTTGATAATGCTAATAAACGAACGATCGTTTAATTAATTATACAGAAACAGACGCAGTTAGTAAATACACTAAAAAAATAAAATTGGAATCATACTAACTTAATGAAAGCCGGGTGCGACTGTTGATATTTGTTAAATGGCATAAAACAGCCTATATTTGAAAGCTTCTGAATAGATGAATTTACTAACAAAAAAATCCCTGCCGTTTTGAAAATGAAACTTACGGATTTCAAATTTGAAATCGAAGATTTTAATGTACCTGAAGAACCTGTTGATCCAAGAGACTCTTCCAGGTTAATGGTGCTGAATAGAGAAGACAAATCAATCAAGCACGAGACGTTCTCCGATATACACAAATATTTGAACAAGGGTGATGTTGTCGTTTACAACAACACCAAAGTTTTTCCTGCTAAATTAAAAGGAAAAAAAGAGAAGACCGATGCAGATATCGAGGTGTTTCTTCTTCGAGAACTAATGCCCGAAAATATGCTTTGGGACGTATTGGTTGAGCCGGCAAGAAAGATCAGAATTGGTAATAAGCTCTATTTTGGTGAGGATTTAATAGCCGAAGTTGTGGATAATACCACATCTCGTGGCCGAACAATTCGATTTCTTTACGAAGGTCCGAACCAGGATCTCTACGATCGGTTAGATGAAATTGGTGACATGCCGCTACCTCCATACATCAAAAGAGAACCAAGAGAAAGTGATAAGGAGAAATATCAAACAATTTTTGCCAAAGAACGGGGAGCAGTTGCTGCGCCAACAGCAGGAATGCACTTTACACCCGAACTGGTTGAGAAGCTAAAGAAGAAAGGCGTCGACTTTGTTCCCGTTACACTTCATATCGGTTGGGGTACATTTAGAAATGTTGAGGTTGAGGATTTAACCAAACATAGAATGGACTCTGAGAATTATTTTATTTCTCAAGAATCGTCAGATCGGATTAATGAAGCTCTGAAGAGTAAGAAGAATAGAGTGATTGGTTGTGGTAATTCTGCAGTTCGTGTTATCGAAACCAGTGTAATGGCCAGCGGTATGTCAAAACCGGGTACCGGTTGGACGGATAAGTTTATCTATCCCGATTACGATTTTAAAATCACGGAAGGAGTTATTACAAATTTCCACAGGCCGGAATCTACTTTGTTGATGCTTGCATCTGCATTCGGTGGTTTTGAATTTGTGAAGGATGCTTACAAGGAAGCAGTTGCCAATGATTACAGATTTTTCTCATTTGGCGATGCAATGCTAATACTTTAAAGTTTTGAGTTACGGTTCAAAACATGTAGCACTGGTGGTACCGGCAGCAGGGTCGGGGAAAAGAATGGGTAAAGAAATACCTAAACCTTACCTCACCATTGCCGGAAAGCCAATTCTTGAGCATACTCTTTTAAAATTTAAAAATATTGACTCGATACAAGAGTTGATCATTTCCACTTCTGAGGAGTACAAAGAGCAGACTCGTAAAATTGCCGATTCTGTTTTCGAGGATATTGATATTACAATAGTTGAGGGAGGAGCAGAAAGGCAGGAATCGGTAGCAAAAGCTCTTCAGTTTGTATCAAGTGCTTCAGATTTAATCGCAATCCATGATGCGGTCAGGCCTTTTGTTAGTGAAGAGCTTATTGATGTATGTATTAAAAAAGCTGCAAATTCTGATGTTGATGGAGCAATACTGGCTACACCGGCCAAGGATACTATAAAAGAAGTGTCGCTTAGCGGAATTGTAAAGGCAACGCCGAAAAGAGAGGGGTTGTGGCAGGCGCAGACACCTCAGGTTTTTAAAAGAGAAATTTTACTGAGAGCATATAACGAAGCGGTAAGTGGCAAGCAGTTGGGCACGGATGACTCTTCTCTCGTGGAAATGATTGGAGGTAGTGTTTCTGTTGTGAATAGTACAGCTGATAATTTTAAAATAACCTATCCGTTGGACTTTCGGCTTGCAAAACTAATACTGTCAGGTAAATAAATGAACGTTCGAATTGGTTATGGATATGATGTTCACGCATTTCAGCAGGGGACTGAATTAGTTCTTGGCGGAATAATAATCCCATTTTCAAAAAAACTTAAAGGGCACTCAGATGCAGATGTACTTTTGCATGCAATTACTGATTCACTTTTGGGTTCTTTGGCTTTAGGGGATATAGGCACTCATTTTCCCGATACGGATCCCGGTTATGAGAATGCAGACAGCCTGATTCTGTTGAAAGATGCATATCAATTAATTCTAAATAGAGGATATGTTTTGTCGAACCTGGACGCTACCGTAGTGGCAGAAGCTCCGAAGTTAAATCCTTTCATTCCTGAAATGAGAGAGAAAATAGCCGAAGCTCTGGATTGTGAAAAGCAGCAGGTATCGATTAAGGCCACCACCGGCGAAAAGATGGGGTTTGTAGGCCGTGGTGAAGGAATTGCTGCTCAGGCAGTGGTTTTAGTGGAAAAGAGTTAGAGTATTTATGGGTTTTGAGCTGTACATAAATCAAATAGTGGATTGGGTGTTTACCCTGTCTCCATTTAAAATTTATTTGATATTTGCAGTAATAGCATATCTGGAAAATATAGTTCCACCTATTCCGGGAGATGTATTAGTTGCTTTTGGTGGATACCTTGCTGCTGAGCAGATAGTTGGATTTTCTGCACTTTTGGCAATTACTACGATTGCTTCAGTATTTGGTTTTATGAGCATGTACTTCATAGGTGCGCAATTTGGCCATAAAATAGAAGAGGAGAGGAGTGATTTTTGGCTAATGCGTATTGTTGATATTAAGTACTTCGACAAAGTAAAAAGGTGGATGCAGCGTTGGGGACAGGGGGTAATAGTTGCCAATCGGTTTTTAGCGGGCACTCGGTCGGTTATTTCACTTGTATCAGGTATTACAAAAACAAAATTATCAACAACCATCTTGAGCTCTGCAATAAGCTCTGTTGCATGGAATTTTATTTTGCTGGGCTTTGGTTGGATCGTAAACGAAAACTGGCAAACAATCGGGCACTACTTAAACATTTATGGCTGGGTTGTCCTTGGTTTAATTGTAGCTGTAATCATTTCCAGAGTCTTGTATAAGAGGCTCAAAAAGAGTCAAAGAAAGACGGCTAAAAAAAATTAACAAAAAGGTTGATTAATAACGGAGATGTTTTTAGATTTTAAGTCTTTCGCAAACGGGAGCTGTATTCCGTTTAGTTAGGAAGAAAAGAGGGTTTTGGTTTTGACTTGTTAAAGCCGATAGCTCTCATGGAAGTGTTGAAAATTTGATTAGCCAGTGTAGCTCAGGGGTAGAGCAGCTGTTTTGTAAACAGCCGGTCGTCGGTTCAAATCCGGCCACTGGCTCTTTGG
>CAZHUP010000027.1:0-21520 GCA_964535495.1 uncultured Rhodohalobacter sp. | reverse complement strand
TTTAGCCGAGCCGTACTAAGTACTCTTCAGTCTTTGCCTTGCATGGTTTGCACAAGTACTGCAACCGCCAGGCATGAGATTACGATTTTATTACCTGTTTTGCTCTCATCTTACCCCAACAACGTCATTAAGAAATTCGATACCAGTTTTGATGTGGTGATTATAGCGCGGAGGTTCCACCCGTTCCCATTCCGAACACGGAAGTTAAGCTCCGCTGCGCCGATGGTACTGCACACGCGGTAGAGTAGGTCGTCGCCTCATCTCTTCTTACAAGCCCCTAACGCTTAGCGTTCAGGGGCTTTTTTTATTCCCCCCATTGTCCCGTCCTGGAATAAGTTCTCTCATTTATGATTTAGTGACAGAATAGTGAGATTAAACCCGCTTAAATAACACTTAATTACAGTATGCAATAGCGGTTTGATATAGTATTTCTGATAACTTCTTAACAGAATCAATTTCAACCCACTCCTCGTCTTCATGGATTCCCCCTCCCTTCGGTCCAATAATTACTGTCTCTATACCGGCGTGACCAAAAATAGCTGAATCTTCCCACCACGTATGGCCTATGTAACTTGGCTGATATCCCAATTCATTTTCAGACATTTTTAACAGATGCTTAACAATCGATGAATTGGAATTAATTTCGTATGGATTACGCCAAATTTCACAAGTAATTGAGGCTTTAAAATCGGGGTCTTTCTCTTTTAATTTGTCTATAATCTCCTTCAATTCAGCTAAGATCAGTTCTTTAGTCTCTCCCGGAATAGTACGTCGTTCTACATAAACCGTGCATCTGTTTGAGTAGATAAAGAGGCTATTCCCTCCCTCTATCAGCGGAACGTGCATTGATGCTTCACCACATAAGGGGTGATTATTCTGATCAGGTAGTTTATTCGAATAAGAATCCAACTCAGTCAACAACAGCCCCATTTTTGTATTGGCATCCACACCCTGACGATGGTTTCCCCCGTGCGCAGTTTTTCCCTCTGTTACAATTTTAAATACTCCAAAACCACGGTGTGCCAAACAGATATTCAGATCTGTAGGTTCAGCAACGATAGCAGCATCTACCTTGTAATTTTTAGCCAATTGAATAGCGCCGAGGCTTTCATACTCTTCGTCTGCCACAAACGAAAATACTAAGTCACCATTTAAGTTCTGTTTAAGGTCGGTTAGCTTTTTTGCCACGGAAAGAATAGCCGCTATACTCCCTTTCATATCATATGCTCCACGGCCATATAATTTTCCATCTTTAACAGTACCGGAAAACGGGTCTTTCATCCCCGTAACACCAACAGTATCTGTGTGGGCATTTAGCATCAATGATTTCCCATCACCCGATCCACGAAGTGTACCTATCACATTTACACGGCCCGGTTCGGGTTCATCAATTTCTACCTGGATTCCCATACTCGACATCTCTCCGGCAATAAATAGTGCAATCTCCTTTTCTCCTGCCCCGTCTGATTCGAGTGATGGATTTATAGAGTTGATCTGAACCAATTTCTGAAGTGTTTCTGTGATATAGCAGACTTGTGGCATATCCGTGATTTATTAAATATCGGTGTTCACTATATAAGGGAATTGAAATATCCGGTTTCTTTAACTCTGTTTTACCCACTACAGCAAATAGTAGTTGTGAACAGTAGCTTATTTATGAAATATTTGTTTCATACGATCTAAATCAATTTAAGTGCACGATCGAAATCTTCAATGAGATCCTCAATATTCTCAATTCCGACGGAATATCTGATCAGCGTTTCAGAGATTCCCAAATTTTTGCGCTGCTCTTCTGTAAGTTCAACATGACTGGTTGTTCTTGGCGGGCCTGCCAGTGAGCTTACTGATCCCAGACTGGCTGCAAGGTGCACAAACGATAGATTATGAAGCAAGGTTTTAACCGATTCATAGTCTCCTTTTAATGAAAAACTGAGTACTCCGCCAAATCCACGCATCTGCTTTTTGGCAATACTGTGTCCCTCATGACTGGGCAATCCCGGATAGTGAACCTCACTAACCTTGGGATGCTTCTCTAAATACTCTGCTATAGCCATCGCATTATTATTTTGCCGTTCAACCCGAAGTTCAAGTGTTTTAATACCTCTTATCACCATATATGCAGTTTCCGGATGAAGACTGGCACCGTTGATTTCGCGGTATTTGAATACCTCTTTAACCAGCTCACTGCTTCCGCACAACAGTCCGCACATTGTATCAGAATGGCCATTCAAAAATTTGGTTGCGCTGTGTAAAACAAGGTCAACTCCAAGATCAAGAGGATTTTGGTTGATAGGAGTTGCAAAAGTATTATCTGCGACAACAATAGCTCCCGCTTTTTTAGCAGCTTTTGAGACCCGTTCAAGATCAATTAATTTTAGCGTAGGGTTTGTCGGTGTTTCCAGATAAACGAGGTTACATCCTTTTTCAATCTCTTTTTCAAGCTGCTCATGATCTGTGGTATCGCAAAGGGTGACATCTACGTTGATTTTAGGAAGATATTCCAGGAAAATTCTACTTGTACCTCCATAGGTATCCTTGATAGATACTACACGATCTCCCGGTTTTAAAAGTGCAAAAAGTGTATTACTAATCGCGGCCATTCCAGTCGAAAAAGAGGTGGCAGCTTCAGCGTTTTCCAAAACCCGAATTTTTTCCTCAAGTACCTGTACGGTTGGGTTGGTATTACGGCTGTAAATATCCCCTTTTTTATTTCCCTTGGCTACCTCATACCATTCGTCAATATCTTCATAGGCGAAGGTTACGGTGCTAAATATTGGAACGGTGTGGCTTCCATGTGAAAATCGATTTAGTTCACCTGCCCAAACAGATGTAGTACCAGCTCTGCGTTTTGAGAAATCCATATCTGTGCATTTGTTAAAATTTTTAAGCTCAACTATCAGTCTTGAATATTTTATGTAACTGATGTTATTGAGATAAATAACAGATTTAAAAGAACTAAAGGAAATCTAAACTGCACAAAAAGTGAGTGTACTTTTTAAGGGCGTTACACCCACCTCGATTTAGTTTATATTTTGATTAGATTTTCTTGTCAACCGTTTTCATCATCTCTTGATACCATCCGCTGAACGAATCATTTTTGATTCTCTCTTTAATTTCCTGCATCAACCATAAATAGAATGTGAGGTTGTGTTTAGATGTGAGCTCGATTCCCAAAATTTCATTAGACTTTATAAGATGGTGAATGTAGCTCATATTGTAACGTTGACATAGTTCGGAGGAAAATTCGGGGTCGAGTGGTTTGTGATGATGTTTCCATTTTGCATTCCTCACATTCACTTTACCGTTACGTGTAAAAATCATACCATTTCTGGCGTTACGCGTTGGCATTACACAGTCAAACATATCAACACCAAAGGCCACTGCCTGCAGTAGATTTGCCGGTGTACCGACTCCCATCAGATACCGTGGTTTCTCTTTTGGTAAATGATCAGTATTGAAATCAGTTATTTCATACATGATATCTGCAGGCTCTCCTACGCTTAATCCGCCTATAGCGAGCCCTTCAAAATCGAGGGAGGCCATGTATTCTGATGATTGTTTACGTAAGTCTTTATGCACTCCCCCTTGTACAATTCCAAACTGCATTTGACTGTGTCCGTAAATCGGATCTGTATTCAAAAAATGTTCACGTCCCCTTTTAGCCCATCTGTGCGTTAAATGCATTGAATTTTCTACATATTCCCTTTCAGCGGGATATGGCGGGCACTCGTCAAGAATCATCATAATATCAGAACCGAGTATCCGCTGTGTGTCAACTACATTTTCCGGAGTAAATAGGTGTTTTGATCCATCTAGGTGACTTTTAAAAACGGCACCTTTTTCTTTAAGATCACGACTGTCAGAAAGCGAGAAAATTTGATATCCACCGGAATCGGTAAGAATAGGTTTTTCCCATCCCATAAATTTATGTAAACCACCTGCGGCATGCATAATATCATTACCGGGCCTTAAATAGAGATGATAAGTATTACCGAGAATAATCTGAGCTTTAATCTTCTCTTTTAAATCATCCTGATTAACGGCCTTTACACTACCCAATGTTCCAACAGGCATAAAGATAGGAGTTTCAATATCTCCATGATCTGTTGACAATTTTCCGAGTCGTGCTTTAGTTTGCGAAGAGGTTTTCTGTAGAGTAAACAATGAATTAATTTATTATTTGTATTCATAAGGCAGTATTTTCTGCCTTGATCGATAGATCTGAAAATAAGGATCGTATTCGTGGATTCACAGTAACCGGCAGCAGGTAAGTCTAAATTGAATTAAATAAGTGTATTAAAAATGAAATCGAAGGCAGTAGTAATTATTCCAACTTATAATGAAGCCCACAATGTATCGAAGTTGGTAGACATTGTGATGGAATTGCCTCGTACAGTAGATATTCTGTTTGTAGATGATGGATCACCTGATGGAACAGCGGATCTTATTAAAAAGAAGATAGAGCAATTTCCTGATAGAATTAATCTGATAGAAAGAGAGGGGAAGTTAGGATTAGGGACTGCCTATGTTAAGGGCTTCGAAGTAGCTTTAGGTCAGGATTATCAATATATCTGTGAGATGGATGCAGATTTTTCTCATGACCCGAATGATCTTCCACGTCTGATTGAGGTTGTAGAAAAAGGGGAAGCGGATGTAGCAATAGGTTCGAGATATATTAAAGGAATCAGCATTGTAAACTGGCCTCTGAGTCGATTAATACTATCCTACTGTGCTAATCTATATGCAAGATCTATAACCGGGATACCCGTAAAAGACACTACTGCCGGATTTAAATGCCTTCATCGAAATGTTTTAGAAACGATTGATCTGAATAAGATTCGATCAAACGGATATGCGTTCCAGATTGAGATTCATTTTCGTGCCTGGAAAGCAGGTTTTAAGTTGAAGGAGGTGTCTATCATTTTTAAAGAGAGAGAAGAAGGGGTTTCCAAAATGTCAAAATCTATAGTGCGGGAAGCGATTTGGAGAGTCTGGAGTTTAAAATTCAGGAGCTTGATCGGTAAACTCTGATCATCTTTTCTGATAAAGTATTGACCCAAATGATACGGCACTCTCCGTGCGCTCTTCATCCCACCAGTGATAGTTGATTTGCTCACCTTTCAGATCTTCAAAAATGTTCAATAGAGTATATAAAGGTGGGAATCCACATATTCTGGATGAGTCGTAGTGTGAAGTGAGATCGTTCAGCATTTCCATTGGATTACCGTTTACTGACGCATCCATAAATTTCTCATCAATCGTGGTGATCTCATTTTTCATAATTTTGGCTGCTGCCTGGTCACCAAATTTTCTGCCAACATGAGACAGATCTCCGGATACCAGATAAAACGTCTCATCATCATCTAAATCTCTGAGGGTATTGGAGAAATTTCGAACTTTTGAAGCCAAATCGCCGGATTTATGGTATAGAATTTCGTCTAAAGAACCGATAAGAATTGGTACAATTTCAAAGTCGTGTTGCCAAACATGGGAGGCAAGAAGCAGATGGATTTCTATACTGTGTTCAATCCTGTGCGCTCTGTCAGCCAATGTAAAACCAATATCACCAGAACTGATGCTTGAAAGTTGTTTCAGATAAGTAAGATCTGTTTTAAACGCTCGGTTTGGCAGTTCAAAATGTTTGTTTGAACCGATAAATGGAGTGTCTTGATATACATTGGGGAAATAACCGGAATAGTGGCTTGTAGCCAGGACTACCACTCGTTTCGGTTTTACAGATCTCAGCGATGAAAATGCTTCTGCATATTGCTTAAGTCCAACCCGAAGGTCAATGTGAGGAGCATAGAGAGCTTTAGAATTTCCGGCGTCTACTGATGAACTATCGGTGAAAATGGAACTCAGAAACTCATTAAGTTTTTCAGGGTTATTCGGATAGCTTTGTCCTGATAAAGCCGGTTTTCTAATCGACTTGTTTTCAAACTGTTTCTCAATTTTGTTTGAAAAGAGTTTGAAATGTTTGGTGTCTAAAACTCGATTTTGATCGAGCATCTGGATGAATTCAAGAAGTTCGTCCGTTGATATATTACCATCTGAAAGTTTAGATATCTCCTGAATGGATGTCCGGTTATTGATTAATGATAATACTGTTTCAACTTGACTATCGAGAGCGAAATTTGGGGATACATAACCCATTACATCGTGAAAATAAAGAAGATCACGCCCGTCATCCTTAATGGGAATAATGTTAATATCCTGCCGAATTCCCGGTATAGGAGATGTCATTGAATCAAAAAGAAGAGTATCATTCATTATTGTTTTGCCCTCTCATTTTCCAGCATTCACATTTTTTTCCATACTTAATACAGATAGGGTGGTCCGGAGGATCAGATAATCTCGCTTTGCAGGCGTTTCTTCCATGATGAATCATCAGGTGCGACAAATTAGTCCAATGCTCCTGAGGGAAAAGTGCCATTAAATCTTTTTCGATCTTGTTTGTATTTTTTTTCTCTTTTGTTAGTCCGAATCGATTTGAAAGCCGTTTAACATGGGTGTCGACAACTACTCCCACATTTTTATTAAAAGCATTTCCAAGAACAACATTTGCGGTTTTACGAGCAGCTCCTCTCAATTTGAGTAAATCATTCATAGTATCCGGAACTTCTCCATCAAATTCCTCCATAATAGTTTTGGAGGACTCCTTTAACGATTTCGCTTTATTTCGATAAAACCCTGTAGTGCGAACCAACTCTTCGAGCTCTTCCAGTGGAGCTTCTGCCATGGTTTCAGGTGTGGGGTACGCCTCAAAAAGTGCAGGTGTAACTTTATTTACACGAACATCCGTGCACTGTGCACTGAGTATGGTGGCAATTAAAAGTTCAAAAGGATTTCTGTGATCTAATTCGCATGTCGGATTTGGATAGTACTCATACAGTTCTTCCAAAATTTCTTCCGCGTACTTTTTCTGCTTTTTTGACTTTTTTGGAAGTTTTGCCACTATTGTTCTCTGTTTGTGGTTGAAATTAAATTCCATGCAACTTATGAATGTCGCTATTTAAATAAAATTATTATCCATATCGTTTGCCCGAATAAGTGTGAGCTAAAGCTTCATATTCGGGGCTCGAATTCGTAAACTTGCCCATCAATAATAATCGAACTCCTGAAATGAAGAAGTACGCTACGTACGGTACAGTACTCTTATTTACCCTGATCTATATTTTAAGTTTTGTAGATCGCCAAATTGTGGCTGTTCTGGGTACTCAAATCCGGGACTCGCTGATTTTGACCAATTTTCAGATTGGTTTGCTTTACGGTCCGGCTTTTTCTTTTGTATATGCCCTTTCTGGAATACCGATGGGGCGTATTGCAGATAAAACATCAAGAAAATTGATGATATGTACCGGACTGTTTATCTGGAGTTTGATGACGGTTTTAAGTGGTTTTGCAGCCTCATTTGCGTTTCTGGTTACAGCCCGTGTTTTTGTTGGATTGAGCCAGGCAATGCTTAGTCCTGCAGTTTATTCCTATCTGGCAGATGCTTTTTCTCCACGACACAGGGCTACGGTTTTTTCAATATACGCGAGTGGGATTTTTATCGGAGTCGGGTTGTCTTTTTTGGTTGGCGGAACTGTCTCTTTACAGTATGATTGGCGAGTGGCCATGATCGTAGTTGGAATTCCCGGTCTGATTCTGGCACCATTAACCTGGTTTTTAGTTCGCGAACCGGATAAAAAGAAAAAGCCTGATAAAGAAGAGCAGAATATAGTTTCGGATTTAAAGGAAATCCTGACAAAGAAGTCAGTTATTTTTCATCTGATTGGATTTTCTTTTTTGGCATGCATGGGATATACCATTCTTGCGTTTATAGGAAATGTATTTAACGACATCCATCAGAGGCCGGACCTGATTCCACAGTACGGATGGTTTATGCTTGGGGTCGGGGTTATGGTCATCCTTTCAGGAAAAGCAGCTGATAAATTAGCTCAATTTAAACCTGAAAGGCGCTACTTACTTGGTGTATTTGCAGCCTTGGGAGGAATGCCGTTTTACGCTTTAGGACTCTATTCTACTTCTCCGGAAATGGCGTTTCTCTTTATGGGAATCGGAGTGTTATTTGCTTCATCCTATAATGGTGTGGCTGCCGCAATAATTCAATATTTTGTTCCCTCACAGAAACGTGCCCTGGTGGGCGGCTTGTATCTATTTGTGATAAGTGTGGCCGGTTTTGGGGTTGGGCCGCCATTAGCAGGTTGGTTTATAGATTTTGTATTTTCAGGGCCGTATGCAGTTTCTCACTCAATTATGGTGATCGTTACAGTATCAACAGTAGGGGCAACAATTTCACTGCTAACAGCTATGAGATATTACGAGAATGATGCGGTGAGTGAAAATAGTGTGATAGAAAGATAAATATTCAAAGGTTAGATAGTTGAGCAATAAAAGAGGAGATAATCACGATAAGACAGACTGGAAAGAGTCTCCATACTTAATATTGAAAGGTTTTTTGATGGGATCTGCAGATATTGTGCCGGGTGTAAGCGGTGGCACTATGGCTCTGATCACGGGTATCTATCACCGACTTATTTTTGCTATAAAAAGCGTTGATGGTAAAGCTGCAAAAAGCCTGATCACCCTTCGGTTTAATAAAGTTTTTGAATACTTTCACTGGAAATTTTTACTCCTCCTGTTTATCGGTATAGTTCTGGCCGTGATTTTCTTCACCCGAATAGTCCCGCTGCAGGTTTATATGTTTACCCACCCGGAACTGATATATGGCATCTTCTTTGGGCTAATTCTGGGCTCTGTTTTTTTGTTGATTGCAGAACTGGAGGATACGCATAGAAACTTTAAAGCTGTTTTCCCGCTTCTTTTGGGGTCAGTTGTCGGTTTTTGGGTAGTAACGTTAGTTCCGGCTGATACCCCCGAATCATTTTGGTTTGTTTTTGTTGCCGGGGCAGTTTCAATAAGTGCAATGATTCTTCCGGGTATTTCGGGCTCCTATATCCTGTTGATATTCCGAAAGTATGATTACCTGTTAACTCAGTTAGGCGCTATTGGTTCTGCCGAGACCGTTCAGGCACTGATTAATATACTTCCATTTGTTTTGGGTGCGGCAGTAGGATTGATGCTATTTTCGAGAGTTCTCTCCTGGTTGCTAAGCCGATATTATGCCATTACTCTTCTCGTATTGATTGGATTCCTGGTTGGTTCACTATATGTGATATGGCCCTATCAGGATCGTGAATTTGAAGAGATTGTAAGGAGTACAGAGGTAGTGCCGATGAATCATGATTTGGTAGAGCAACTAGAAAGCAGAGATCATATGCCTAATCTGCCAAAATACGAAAGGCTTGGGGAGAGAATTACTACTGAAAGCGGGGAAGAGATGGTAGTTGTCGAATCTGTATCGAGAAAACTTGTAGTAAGCCAGCCCATACTGCCATGGACAGATTCCGGGGTTTCAGAAGGAGAGAAAGAAATCGTTCAGGGTGTTATTGGTATCGTGCTGGGAGTTCTTCTAATTGTTGGGATTGCATTTCTAAGAAGAAAGTCTCCAAATCGTTGAATTATTTTTAGATAACTAAAATATTTCTTGCTTAAGAAGGTAGAAACTTCAAAATTTAAGTAAGGGAAAATGGTTAGGGTGTCAGAAGTATTCACCGAATCAAAGAGTTTTTAATTTTAATATCAAAAACAGACTTCGATCATGATTGCATTCAAAAAAATCCTGGTACCAACAGACTTTTCCAAGGGGGCAGAGGGGGCTTATTCAGTGGCTCAAAAAATTGCGGACAGATTTGGCGGAACAATCGATTTTATTCATGTAGTGCCAACACTTAAATATGTCAATGAGAGTATCAAACGGCTGGGCGTTCCATTAGACATGAATAAGGATATTTATCCCCGCGTAATTGAAGAAGCTGAGCAAAAAATTAAAAAAGCCATGGACAGCTATATTGCTGATAAGAACCGTGGTGACTCTATTGTGAAAATTGACAGAAGACCTTCTGAGTCAATTATTGAGTACGCTCAAAAAAATAATTACGATTTAATATTGATTGGAGCTAAAGGAGCTCACGAAACGAAGATGCTGCGTGGAAGTGTAACCGAGAGAGTGATTCGAAGATCCAAAAAACCGGTATTTTCTGTAAGCAGTCGATTTAATACGGACGATGTTAAAAACATCATGGTGACTACCGATACATCTGAGCTTTCTCTGGCATCTTTTCCGATGGCGGCTGCACTCGCAGACTCTTTTGGAGCACACTTAACTCTTTTCCATGTAATTGAACTCTACGGAAGCATATCTGATGATATTCCACGAACACCTGCAAAAGGTGAGTCGATATCTATTTATGAGGCGATCATTGAGCGACTGAATGAGCACCTTACGAAAAGAAAAATTGATAATATTCACGTTCAGCGAACAGGTGTAACGTTTGAAGATGAAGTGGTAATTACGGATGGAGATCAAAGCCGCACAATTCCACTTTTTACAAAAATTGAAAAAGGTGTGTCTGCACACTATGAAATTGAGAATTATGCATCTGAATCGGCAGACCTTGTGGTAATGGCTACGCATGGGCACAGTGGATTTGCACATCTCATATTGGGATCTACAGCTGAGAAAGTGGCTCAATATGTATCTAAACCCGTTATTACGGTTCGGCCGGATGAAAAAGATTTTGAGGAGGCGTAACACAAACATAAAAAAAGGTTTATCCGGGGAGGATAAAATGAGGCTAGAGAACAAGAGTGTAGTAATTACCGGCGGAGCCGGGGGCATTGGATTGGCTACTGCCAAAAAAATGCTTGAAGAAGGAGCAGCCGGAATTTTACTGGTTGATCTGAGTGAGGATGCTTTAAAAGAAGCAACTGCAGATTTAAAGAGTGATAAGGTTCACTTTGTAGCTGCAGACGTTACAAAAAGCAAAGATGTGAAGAAGTACACAGATAAAGCCATTGAACTATTTAAAAAGATTGATGTGCTTTTTCTGAATGCGGGTGTCGAAGGGGTTGTAAAACCAATCGAGGATTACCCCGAAGAGACTTTTGATCAGGTGATGAATGTGAATGTGAAGGGCGTATGGCTTGGCATGAAGCATGCATTTCCTCATATGAAGAAAAACGGAGGTGGCAGCGTAATGATAACTTCATCTGTTGCCGGTTTACAAGGTACACCTAACGTTAGTGCTTATGTTACAAGCAAACACGCTACGATAGGTGCTATGAAAGTAGGGGCACTGGAAGGAGCAGCCGATAAAATCAGGGTAAATACAATCCATCCAAGTCCCGTAGACAACCGAATGATGCGCTCTTTGGAAGAGGGTTTTGCGCCAGGTGGAGGTGAAGAAGCGAAGAAAGGGTTCGAGCAGATGATACCTCTGGGCCGCTATGCTGAGAATGAGGAAATTGCAGATCTCGCCCTGTTTTTGGCTTCTGATGAGAGCAGATTTATTACAGGTGCTCAATATGTAATTGACGGCGGGTTAACAACCTGACGTTTATTATAAGATCATAAGTGCATGGAGGCCAGCCGTTAAGTAACGCCTGGCCTTTTTTATTATGTTAATTTCACAAAATTTAACACTAAGTGTTGATTTTGTATGAAGATGATAACATTATTCATAAGAGAAAATTTCGGGAGGGGGTGAATCTTTTTTAAATGCATTTCGTAAAGGCACCCGTTCATTAACCATAAACTATTCAAATTGTTATGACCATAAAAAATAAGCTGCTAATAGGACTGTTAAGTGTCCTGGCCATGCCTGCGATTTTGTTCGCACAAGGGCTGGAGACATTTGAAGAGAAGGTGACAGAATTTACTCTGGACAACGGTTTGCACTTCATCATCATTGAACGACCGGTGGCGCCGGTGGCCTCTTTTGTGACGTTTGTAAACGTTGGAAGTGTAAACGAGCCGGTTGGTAACACCGGAATTGCTCACATTTTTGAACACATGGCATTTAAGGGTACGAAAGAGATAGGAACCACCGATTGGGAGAAAGAGAGTGTGGCGATATCAAGAGCCGACTATGTTTACAGACAGTGGGTGCGGGAGCGAAGCAAGCCTAACCCCGATGAGGCAAGATTGGAGCGGTTAAAAAAACGCTTTGATGAACTGGTTGAAGAGGCCGATCAATATGTTGTGAGCAATGAGTTTACTCAGATTATTGAACAAAATGGCGGCACCGGTTTAAATGCATTTACAAGTGCAGATGCAACGGGATATTTCTACAGCTTGCCTCAAAACAGGGCTGAGCTGTGGTTCTCATTAGAATCTGACAGATTTTTAAATCCGGTATTTCGTGAGTTCTACGCAGAAAAAGATGTTGTAATGGAAGAGCGAAGAATGCGTACGGATTCTAACCCTGTAGGACGGCTTATAGAAGAGTTTTTAAGCGTTGCCTACTCTGCACATCCTTATAAAAATCCTGTTGTTGGATGGGCCTCGGATATTCAGGGTACATCTATTGAGGATGCCCGAAGATTTTACCAGCAGTACTACGCTCCGAGTAACATAACGATTGCAATAGCAGGTGATGTTGATCCGGTGAAGATGAGAGAACTTGCTGAAACGTATTTTGGCCGAATGTCGCCGGGACGCGCTGCACCCGAAGTGATAACAAAAGAGCCTGAGCAGCGCGGTGAACGGCGATTTGTAATGATTGAAGAGTCTCAGCCCTTTTTCCTTTCTGGTTATCATACGGTTTCACAAACACATCCTGATTTTGCGGCACTTCAACTTGTTGGAGCTATTACATCTCAGGGTAGAACCTCCAGATTATACAGGCGACTGGTTGAAGACGAGCAGATGGCTTTGGCTGTACAGGCTTTTAATGGTTTCCCCGGCACAAAATATCCGGGACTGTTTATGACTCTTGCCGTGCCAAACCAGGGAATATCTCTGGACGAAATAGAGGCGGTTATCGAAGAGGAATTTCAAAAAGTAAAGGATGGCGATATTACCCAGGAAGAACTGGACAGGGCCATTACAAATGCGCGTGCAAGCCAGGTGAGAAGTCTAAACAGTAATATGGGACTGGCACTCGGTTTTGCGGAAAACCACGCACAGCGAGGAAGCTGGAAAGAATCTTTCAGAGCCCTTAATGCACTTGAAGCAGTGACATTAGATGACCTTCAGCGGGTAGCACAGACCTATTTTGTGAAAAATAATCGGACTGTGGGTATGATAAAAAATGAATCTGCCGATGAAGATGAAGTGGCAATGAATACTGAAGAAAACTAAAGGGCATAACCATGAAAAAAATAATTTTAACTACGTTTATTTTACTTTTTGCAGGCTTACAGGCAGTGGATGCCCAAAGCCGATGGGATGAAATCCAGTTCCCCGAAATCAATAACTTTGAAATGCCTGATGTCGAGATCTTTGAACTTGATAACGGGATTCGGTTTTACCTGGTCGAAGATCGAGAGCTTCCCTTAATCAATCTCAATGTCAGAGTTCGAACCGGTTCTTTTCTTGATCCGGCCGATAAAATCGGTAGAGCATCAATGACCGGTACGGTTATGAGAACCGGTGGGTCAGAAATGTATCCCGATGATGAACTGAACGAACTCCTCGAAAACAGAGCGGCACGAATGGAAACAGGGATCGGTCTAACTTCAGGTTCTGCTTCAATGAATGTGCTTGAGGAAGATTTTGATGAGCTGCTGCCGGTATTTATCGATCTGCTTAGAAACCCGCTTTTTCCGGAGGACAAAATCGAGCTGGCAAAAACTCAGTCCAAATCAAGTATCTCCCGCAGAAATGATGACCAGGGGAGTGTTGCCAATCGTGAATTTCGAAAGCTGATTTATGGCGATGATTCAGTAATTGCCCGACATACCGAGTACGAAACGATCGATAATATCACTCGGGAAGATTTGGTAAACCTCCATCAGCGCTCCTTTGTTGGGAATAACATGATGATTGGTGTTCTGGGTGATTTTGATGAGGAAGAGATGAAAGAGAAACTACGGGCCGCGTTTTCTGATATTCCTGCAGGAGAAGAAATTGAGATCGAGATTCCGGATGTAAATTACGACTTCGAGAGTACGATCAATTTCATCGACAAACAGGATGTGAATCAAAGCTACGTTTTACTGGGTCATATTGGTGGAATGCGAGACAATCCCGATTACGCTAAGCTTCAGGTGATGAACCAGGTACTCAGCGGTGGTTTTTCAAGCCGTCTGTTTCAGGTAGTGCGATCTGATATGGGGCTTGCTTACTCTGTTTTTGGCTCTTACGGCAGCGGGAATTTCTATCCCGGTACATTTACGGCCGGTGTTATGACCGCCAGTGAAACAACAGCTGAAGCGATTGACGCCATCATCGGTCAGATTGAGCGTCTTCAGAACGAGCCTGTATCAGACGAAGAGTTGCGGCAAACGAAAGATCAATTTCTCAACTCACTGGTTTTCAGGTATGATAGCCGGGCGAGAATTTTGAATGAAAGATTGGGTTACGACTATGCAGGTCTGCCTGAGGATACATTCGATCGTTTGGTTGAGGAGATTCGTGATGTAACCGTAGAGGATATCATGGAAGTTGCTCAAAATTACCTGAGACCTGAGGATGTTCAGATTTTGGTTGTGGGTAACTCCAACGAAATCGGTGATCAGCTTGGCAAGTATGGCGATATCAACGAAATCGATATTACAATTCCCGAACCGGCTGACGACAGAGAGGTTGTGGCAGGAGATGCCGAAATGGGTAAACAGTGGTTAGACAGAATGGCAACGGCTCTGCTACCAAACGGAGCTTTTGAATCTGATTTGTCTTTTGAGGCAGATAATATTGTACAAAGTCCTGCAGGAGAAGTTACTATGAATGTTGCTCAGACGATTAATTTCCAAGAGGAGCGTATTACATCGGTAGTCGATGCACCAATGGGTCAGATAACGGTTGAGGTTGCTGATGGACAGGGCGTAATGCGGATGGGTGGTAATGAGATGAGAATGCCTCCACAGCAGCTTGCTGAGGCAAGGTCAGAGCTTTACAGAAACTATCTATACCTTGCTCTAAATCGGGATCAGCTGGATGTAGAGTTTTTAGGAATGAAAGAGTTGAATGGCAGTGAATATGCCCATATTCGTATCAATGATGAGATGCCTTTCGAACTCTACATCAATCCTGATACAGCGCTGCCGGCTCAGGCAGAGTATCGTCAGATGGATCCGCAGCAGGGTCAGCGAGTAACCGTTACATTGGAATACAGTGACTGGAAAGAGGCGAGTGGCGTTATGATGGCCTACGAAACCGTTGGCTACTCCGATGGTAATCAAATCTCCAGAACGGTAGTAACTTCACACTCACTGGTTGACTAAGTAACAGACGAAGTAGTGATTTTCAAAAAGGGCCGGGTTATCCGGCCTTTTTTGTTTTTGATTGATCGCGATTCGTCATAGAGAATCAGTTAAACTATAGTGCACCTGCTTTAATACGAGCTGTAGAACGAAGAGAGGTAAATCTGAACAGAAGTTCTGCCAGTTCATCAATATCTGCCGACTCATTTAGGCGGACGATTTTTGCTCCATCAAGCCACTGCCTCACCAACGTTATGAAATTTGGGTCAATTCGATTAACGGTAACTACTCCCATTCTTGTGAGTGCAGCAGCATTGCAGTACTGCTCATACTGATTTTTGATAGGGATAGCGAGCAGCTTTTTTCCTAAATACATTGCTTCTGCACAGGTTTCGAATCCGGCACCGGTCAAAACACCGTGGGAAGATTCGATACTTTTGAGGAACGGCTCATTCCCAACCGGACGAACCCAAACATTATCTTTGTGATACTCTTCATCACAAAGAGGTGAGAAAATATGCCATTCAGTTTTTTTGCATTGTAAAAAAATAGAAACAAGAGTTTCATGATCGAAAGAAGGAAGATAGACCGTGACGTGGTTTTTTTGAACGGGATTGAGGTTTCGTATTTCCTGCCGGATTACAGGCGGAAGAATAAATGAATCATATCTTTTGAAGTGAAAACCAATAGGACGGTTCACAGGTGCAAAATATTTCAGTACTGATTCTGAAAAAAGGGATTGGTTTTTCGGCCGGGGGCATTTGTCTGATAAAAAAGATGCCTGGTGGCTTAATCCAACAGTTGGTGTTTTGGAATTTAAAGCTGCCCAGGCTGTTACAGGTTCATAATCCGAAATAACCAGATCGTACCGCTCAGGTTTAACAGAGTTCACATCCTGTAAAAATGTGACAGGTTTGATGTTCAACGCTGTTTTCAAATAGGATACACTGCCATTTTTATCGTAAGTAAGACTGATTCCGCGTTTATGTGAAACGGGCAGGTTGGCGAGTTGCATTTTGCAGTTGTAGCCGCTTATCAAAACATCTACAGAAGCGTACTTTGATAAATGGGGGATGATCTCCCGCGCTCTGCTTATGTGTCCGTGTCCGGTTCCCTGTATTCCGTAAATTACTTTCATCCGATTACGATTTCGTCGCCAATTTTTCGTTTTTTAATCTTTTTCTCGATACGGTGCATGGCCTCAAACTCTTCTTCAGAGTATCGGTACATGCTCCACTCCTCTCCATCATATTCAAGTGCCGTGAGATTCTCAATCCAATCGCCGCTGTTCATGTAAATCACAGATCCTTTATCATTTTCGTAGCCTCTGATTTTGGGCTGATGGATGTGTCCGCATATCACATAGTCGTAACCTTCCTCAATGGCCAGATCCATTGCAGTAGTCTCAAAATCGTCGATAAAACGAACAGCTTTCTTTACACTGTCCTTTATTTTTTTGCTTAGAGAGAATTTACCTTTCCCAAGCTTCACAGAGATGTGATTGATCAGCCGGTTTAGAAGTATCAACAATTCATATCCGTGACTGCCTGCTTTTGCAATCCACTTGCTGTACTTCATTGTAACATCAAATATGTCTCCGTGAAAAATCCATACGCGCTCTCCATTTAGGTTTAACACCAGCTTGTCTCTGATAAAAAGAGGACCTAACTGTAAACTTGAAACTTTTCGGAGCACTTCATCATGATTCCCGGTGAGATAGTAGATATCTGTACCGTTTGCCATACTGGTGAGAAGTGTACGCAGAACCATCATGTGAGAATCTGGCCAGTAATATTTTTTGAAATTCCAGATGTCAATAAAATCACCATTTAGGATGATGACTTTTGGATCAATCGAGTTTAAATACTGAAGCAGCTCCAGCGCGTGGCACCCAACAGTTCCGAGATGGATGTCGGATAGTACAACAATTTCAACAGGGCGTTTTTTCATTCAGATGTAACTTTTTGCATGAAAGTTCTTTATATACTGTTATGCTAACATGTTGGTATCGTTAGCTTTTGATGATGCAATTGTTACTGAATGATTACCTTGAGTAAGTTTGCAAGAATAAATGGATGCAGAAATATGAAAAAGTGGGTTATATACGGCAGTTACGGTTATACAGGGAATCTGATTGCAGAACTGGCGGCTTCTTTGGAAGAAAACAATGTGATACTGTCCGGAAGAAATAAAGAAAAACTCCGTGAGCAATCTGAAAGACTTGAGTTAGAAAGCAGGCCGGCAGATCTGGAAAAACCCGAAGAGATGGACGAGTTGCTACGGGATGCAGATGTTGTTCTGCACTGCGCGGGGCCTTTTATACACACCTGGAAACCTATGGCCGAAGCATGCCTTCGGAATAACAGCCACTACCTGGATATTACCGGTGAGATAGAAGTTTTTGAGTCACTAAAGCGAATGGGGAAGCAGTTCGAAAAAAATGGTCTGATGGCGATGCCGGGTGTTGGTTTCGATGTGGTTCCCAGCGACTGCCTTGCTGCACTGCTCCATCAAAAGATGCCGGATGCCACCCATCTGGAGTTGGCCATTTCCGGCCTTGGAAGCGGACTTTCCAGGGGTACAGCGAAAACAATGATCGAAAACCTTGGCAGTGGGGGTGCCGTGCGAAGGGGCGGTGAAATTGAGGAAGTTCCGGCTGCATATCTAAAAAGAAAAGTTCGGTTTGGTGACAGCTGGAAAGATGTGGTATCGATTCCCTGGGGAGATATTTCCACGGCTTACACTTCAACCGGGATAGGTAATATTGTTGTATATGCTGCAGTACCACCAAAGAGTATCAAGAAGATGAAATGGCTAAACCGATTAGGACCAATCGTAAAAAACGATAGGATAAAGTCTTATTTGAAATCTAAAGTGGAGGAGAGAAAGCCGGGACCTACAGAGCGGGAGAGAAAAGAGGGTCAGTCACTGCTGTGGGGTCAGGTTTCGAACTCAAAAGCTGAAGCAGTAACTGCGTTACTTAAAACTAAAGAGGGGTATCAGCTAACGGCGGAAACGGCTTATAAAATTGCGAAAAACTGCATCGATGGAGATTTTAAATCCGGATATCAAACGCCCTCAATTGTTTATGGCGCTGATTTTATTTTGCAATTTGAGCAGTCTGAAATCTCTTACTTGTAACTTGGGTTCGACTGTAAATAATAAAAATCTCCCCTAAGACGGGGAGTACAACGAAGCCGTGAGGGGTGTACATCCTTCACAGGATCTCACCAGCAGCCGGCTGAATACTTTTTTATAATTGGAAATGATTATAAATGGAACTCAGATTTGCAGAAATCAAGAGGAGGCAGTGGTTTCATTTGGTATTCCGACCAGCAGTTGAACAAATTGGTTGTTTACGGAGCCGTTTAGAATGAGCCGATTATTGCTAATAGCTGTATCAGTCACAACGATTAAGCCTGATTGTAAATCATCCTCAAGGTTAATCATATACTCCTGCCAGTATCCAACTCTTAACCAGATAAAGGGATTGTCGTGGTTTGCACATAGTGCGTACCAATCTAAATCTTTATCGGGGGCAGGTATAACAACATCTTTTAAATCGGACGAATTGATTTTATATAGTACCAATTGATTCTCCCTGGCATATCTTTCCAGGGTTTGAGGCATTAGTTCTAAATCCAGTGTAGTTTCGTCGGACCGTGATGTATCTTTTTTAGTTGCGGGAGCTGATAGAATTCGGATGGCTGCGATTAATGCAGAGTCGTCCAGATTTGGGAATGTTTGGACATGATGTTGATATCCTTCATCATTTAGATTTTGGCGAAGTGCCTGAAGAACTTTCCCGATACTGATTACAGCTTCTCGAAACTCACCTTCCTGTTTTAAAAATTCCTTCTTAACTGATAGTTCCAGAATTTTACCGGAGATGTTATACTTCCAGTAAGCCACGCCGTAGTGATCCGGCTTTTTTTTGATTTGTTCGACCCAGATTTTCAGCATTGTTACGTTACGCTCAGATACGTTTTGCGGTTAGATCGAAGTGAACAGTTAGTTCATCATCAGCTTTAATGAGGCCGAATAGCCCCGACGGTGGCTCGATATCGTAATCGGTCATAAATATTTTTTTACTGCCACGCGCTCTCATTCTTCCACTCTCCAATATTTCTCCATCTGCTAAAAAGCTAATCTCTCTTGTTACCCCTGCGACTGTCAACTCGCCATTTACTAAATATTGGTTTACTCCGTTAGAGTTGACGGATTCAGCACTATTATAGCTGAATATGATTTTAGGATACGAATCGGCCTTCAAGGCTTTTTTCATATCGCTGTTCATTCTTCTTTTGCCACAGTCAAAGCCGTCTACAATTATTTCGAGCTTCATTGTGATTTTTGGTTTGGATTCTCCACTGCCGTTTTGTTGTGCAATGGCTTCTCCGTCATACTCATGGGCTATGCAATCAAACGTGTTTACGTTTGAACTTCCCTCAATCCAAAGCCGGCTCACCTCTTCATCAGCGGTGAACCGGTCTTGAGAGAGAATGTCCCCTTCAGATGCGGTGAGCGAAAGCGCCCACAGACTAGTAAATATCAAAATCTGAAGAAGCTTCATGTTATGGATTTAAACCTAGTTAAAGTTCACGTTGTAGCTGATAACCATTTCGTCTCTTGCACGAACGGTTCCAAATACAGCTGTTGGAGGCTCAATGTTAAAGCTTGTCATAAGCAGATCTTGCTCTCCCTGAAAGTTAACGGAACCATCTGCATTCAGTGATGCTGTTACCTGCATGGTTACTTCTTGGTCAACTCCATTCGCATTAATAGTACCGGTTGCAGTAATTAGCGCTGATTCGCCCTGCACTTCAATTTCGTTTACTTCATTCAGGGTAAAGGTAATATTTGGATGATCGTCTGCATTCAAATACTTATGAATGTTTCTTGTTAATCCGCCTGAACCGGATTCAATACTCTTAACCGGAATAGTCAGGGTCATCTCTTTGAAGAGGTCCGGTGTCATATTTTCAAGGGTCATCTCTTCAACTTGGGCCATAACAAGTCGTCCTTCAACTTGCTCAACGGCAGCGTCCCAGCTTCGGACGTTGGCTTCACCGTCTATGTGCATTTGTGGTTGTCCCTGAATGTTCAGGGTTACGTCCTGAGCAAGCACCGAGCCGGCTAAGAACATCATTAAAAATGTGGTCGTGATAAGTTTTTTGAAATACATAACAATTCTCCGTTATTAAAAAAGTCTGCAGGGCTGTTTGCCCTGCAGATTGTAAGTTTATTTAGAAGCTAATTACGGCTTCGAGCATCAGACCGCTGAATCCTGCACCTTCAAGCGGGCCGGTGAATCCATCCCGAGTCTGGTTTACATATTCTAACTTGGTCATTACATTGTTGGTCAAGAACCAACCGCCGCCAACATTAACTCTTGTGATTTCGATCTCGTTGCCATTGGCAAGTTCACCTTCAACTAAGTTGTAACGTCCGCCGATGTAGAAACTTTCATTTGAACCAAATCTGTACAGAAGCTCAGCTCCATATTGGTTGAAAGATCTGCTTTCGGTTTCGGTTGCTCGCTGGCCACTTGTTCTTTCGAAAAGGCCAAAGAACTCCAGTCCCTGGAACTTAATAAATGGGTTGATCATGAATGAAGTTGCTTCGCCGCCAATAGGGCCACCCGGTGCAAACTGGCTAACTGTAAAGTCAGGGTTAAACCTACCGGTGGTAGTTCCGGTACCTTCAACATTGTAATAACGTGCTCCGGCAAGATCACCTCCATAGAGTCTAACTGCTTCACTTCCCGGGTTGTTATAAAAAGAACCTGTGAGACGAACTCTGAGATCCGGATTTACCTGGGTGTCATATCCAACTTTACCGTACAGTGAAGGTTTCGTTGCAATGTCGCGTTTAACGGTACTTTGGTTTGTCTTACTGTTAGAAAGACCAAGCATAGCGATGAAACCACTGTCTTTATAGTAAACTTCACCACCTACCTCGTTTGTGAACGAATCCATGATATAGTTACCTACAAAAGGATTGTATAACGCCTGACCATTGTCTGATCTCCTGAAGTGTGCGTCACCATAGTTCAGCGTCATGTGTCCGACTTTCATGGTTACCTTGTTCATCAGGTTATCAAGGAATCCATCCTGTATAAAATCGAGACGATCTACCTGCAGATAACCACCCTTCACCCATGCTTCTGTGTGATTTCGTGATGAAAGATAGGTTCGCAAGTGCATGCGAAGGCCTCTGTGCAGCTGAACATCGATGTCCAGGTTAGAGG
>CAZHUP010000026.1:0-21592 GCA_964535495.1 uncultured Rhodohalobacter sp. | reverse complement strand
GAGTTAATGCCTGCACATCAGGTGAAATATTTTCATTTGCTGCCAGCTGTATAAAGTTTCTCAGTACAGACATGTTGATCGCTCTCTGAACAGACCCGAGATAGCCTTCTCTCTCATCATCCAGAATGGTGTTGTGAATCACGCCCCTGATAATTTCATGCAAATCTGGGTAGTCACTGTTTCGGGCTGACTGAAGCGCCAATCTCGCTGCTCGCTCAGGATTAAAAATTAACGATGCAGAGTGATCTGCCGCAACTTCTGCCATTGCAATCGGGTCTATAGCTGGAGTGGTGTATCCCCTGAAGTTTTCGCGAGTAGGAGAAATTCTCGCCGGTTTTGGAGGAATCATATCCAGTAAATATTCCGGCAGTGCAAGAGATTCTGCCTGTAATGTTTTCAACATTTCGTCCAGTGCGGCGCGCTGAACTGCGGCATCTACAACGGTTGGCCCGGGCTGTCCGTCCCCACGTATTTGATACGCAAAATCCATCCCTCCTATCAGTTTCACTGTAGCTTCCGTTTGATAGCGATGAAAAAGATAGATTGGAACCAGAACGTCCTGCAGATCCGCCATTGGCCTGCCCATTCGGATATTTTTTTCACCAAACTGATTGAGGGCTCTCTCACGTACTTCCATAATATGTCCCAGCTGAGCCACTACATCCGAGCCGTATTCCCAAAGGTGCGCGTCGGGATGAGCTCCGCCCTGCGGACGAGCAACCTCATCCGATAAAAAGAGATACCCCTGATCTATGGTTTCTAGAATAATTTCTTCCAGGGCATCTTCCTCATTCACACGATCCGGAAAATCCTGATAACCCCAGATTACGGCCCGTTTATCCCAGTCGCCTATTCCGATATCATAAGCCTCGTCCAAATTCAGGGATCCGTCATCGTTGATCGAAACCATCGGGTGAGGATAGTCCATTACGGATGCCAGATCATTGACGCTGGCCGCAAAATTATGAGCAATCCCAAGCGTATGGCCAATTTCATGAGCTGATAATTGTCGTATTCTGTTGAGTGCCATTTCCAGCATCACGGGATCGGGCTCAACGCCCTCTTCATAGGGTGCAAGCAATCCCTCAGCAATCATATAATCCTGCCGAACGCGAAGCGAACCTAGAAGCACATTTCCTTTAATAATTTCTCCTGTACGGGGATCCACAACGGATGAGCCATAAGACCATCCGCGCGTTGATCGGTGAACCCAATTGATCACATTGTAGCGCACATCAAGCGGGTGAGCATCATCAGGGAGAACTTTCACTTGAAAAGCATTTTTATAACCGGCGGCTTCGAACGCCTCATCCCACCATCGTGCACCGTCAAGAAGGGCGGTGCGAATTGGTTCAGGCGTTCCGTTGTCCAGATAAAAAACAATCGGTTCTACAGGTTCACTAATTTCAGCTTCCGGATTTTTCTTTTCGAGCCTGTGACGAACAGCATACCTTTTCGTTATATCTTCTCCAATCGGCGTGCTGTAGTCCTGGTATGATATTGGAAAGAACCCGGACCTCGGATCAAACTTTCGCGGTTTGTAACCATCGTCGGGAAGCTCCACAAATGAGTGGTGCAAACGAACGGTAACGGCGTCAGATGAAGGAGCAACCGACCGCAGCCAGCCTCCGGCACCTGAACCCGTGAATGTGAGCATCGCCTCAAATTCAGAGTTTTTTGGAAAATTAAACGTTCCCGGCAAATAGATGGCAGATCTGGATTGGTCTACAGAGTAATTCCCCTGATTATTACTTCTAAGACGATCAGCTACTCCATGTGCATCCTGCATTAAAAAGTCTGTTATATCTACTAAAACACGCGCTCCTTCGCGCGCCTCTATTTCAAACCCAAAAAGTGTAGATTTTGCAAAAGCCTCCTCTATTGACTTCTGCTCAAGACGATTTTCTGAGGATGCCCGATAATCATAGTTTGGCTGAACCATCAATATCTTCGGACCGACACGAACAAACTTTACAATCCTAGTATTTCCGAGCTGGCTGCGATCCAGGCCGATATCATTTGAACCAACGCCTGCAGCCATAGAGTTTACATAAATAAACTCTTGGTCAAGTTTGTCAATTTCGAGCCAAATTTTACCGCTGTCATCATCCCACCAAAAATTGAAGAAACCCTCATATTTTTCCATTCCTGAGGTTTTTTCATCTATACTATCTTGAGCTGAAATTCCGATTGGCGAGAGCAGAAGCACAAAGAGCAGTAGTAGTAAATTTTTCATCCAATGTCTTTTTGTTTGGGTTCCATTGAATAAACGAAATGTTCACTGTATAGAAAAGAACGTTTTCCCTTTAAAGTCTGGCGATCATCATAATATTGTAAAAATATTCTTGAACATATACCGGGTAAGTTGATCTCTAAACTCATACATGTCATGTTTGCCGTCTGTGTTTGTCACAGAAATTATAGCAGAACCGGATTCAGGATGTATGTAAAACCACGAGTAATTAGAAAATTGTGTACCTGTATGGCCAATTACCCGCATCCCGTCAAACTCTTCGATAAAAAACGATAGTGCAACGGACGATTTTACCTCGCCATCTTCTTCTATATCAAGCTCTTCAACCCACAACTCTTCAAGTGATGAGCGTTTGAGGATCTCTTGCTCATCGTCGCCGTAACCTAAAAGAAATTTGAGATATTTTGCCATATCGCTTAACGGCGCATTTAATCCGCCATTTGCTGTTGTTATACCGGTGTGAAAATCAAAACCCCTTGCCGTCAGTTCTCCCTCTTTAAACTGGTAACTGTTGGTTCTGTAGGGCATCAGGTGATTCGGTGTATGATTAAAGTAAGACCGGTACATTTCAAGAGGTTTGAAGATATGTTTATCTACATAAACCTCCCACGGATCTCCGCTAAGCTGTTCAACTATCCTGCCTAGAAAGATTATTGCAGGATTTGAGTAGCTGTACCTTGTGCCGGGCTCAAACTCTACATTTGTGTATGGAAACATTGCAACCAGCTGGCTCCACTCGGTCGGCTCAAACGGGTGCCAATCTTCTGCCCCTCCCCAGGGCCATGTTGGATTTCTCAGCCCGGTTGAATGGTTCAAAGCCATACGAATGGTCAACTCATCCATATCCCCAAACGGGTTGTAAATCTTACTCAGTTCGGGTAAATAGTTCAGTAAGGGATCATCAAGTTTCAACAATCCCCTATCACGAAGTTGCATGATAGAAATTGCCGTCAGAGTTTTTGTAATGGAAGCCCAATGAAAAATTGTCTCACTATCTACGTTTCGCTCTACGTTAAGGTCTGCATACCCGTGATAGTGCTCCTTACTTATCTCACCGTTATTTAGAACCATCATGGCACCGCCAACAACCTCGTATTCGTTCAACATTTCTGAAAAGTGTGTTTCAGCGTTTCGCCATTCATTGTCAAACTGATTGGATTGAGAGAATGCATTCATAATCAGGCCTATTGTGGTGAGAAGTAAAACAGATAAAAATCTACAGGATTGAATCATCTTTTCTTCAGATCGTGTGAACGGTAAATGTTATCTGATAATGTAACTTCATGTACAGCAACACACAAACAGAAAAGCCCCGAACTGCAGTGCAATCCGGGGCTTTTCATTTAATCGGTCAGAACCAGAGTCTATCTGGCTATTTTTTCAAAAGCTTTGCCATTCAGCAGATTTGCTGCTTCTGGTTGTCCAAAACGTATTGCCAACTCGGAAGCTGTAAGCCCAATATTATTCTTAATAGAGCTATCGGCTTCTTTTTTAAGCAATTGTTCAACAATATGAATTTGTCCCTGCTCCGATGCAATCATCAGTGCTGTATAACCTTCATTATTCTGCATATCGATGTTTGGGTTATGAGCCAGGATAATTTTAATCATTCTTGGATTTCCAACTTTTGAAGCAAGCATCAATGCTGTGTTTCCTTTTTCATCAACTTCATTGATATCAGCACCCTCTGCAAGCAGAACGTTTAGACTCACGATGTCGATGTTTTGAATCGCTTCAAAAATATTCTCCTTTACAACGTCTGTTGTAGAGGATTGAGCAGTTCCTGCAAATAGAGTAAATAGCAGTACCGAACTCAGGATTAATTTACTTATGAACTTCATTTTTCTTCTTAATAACGTGTTTAAATTTTCCTGATTTATTTTTTCTTTATGCCGGGTTTTTCATCAGTTGATTTTGTTAGTTTTGACCGGCCTGCAATTGAGTAGATTGTAACGATTTAAAGATACGGAAGGTTTCAGATTTAGAGATAATTTTACCCGATACAGAGAAAATAAATCTTCCAAATAGAAAGGGGTAAAAAAGTAAATTCCCCCAGACTAATCTATTAAGTGAAATCGCCTTAAAAAGAAAAAAGATTAAAGAATTTACTTCGGTCAGTCTCGGATTCGCAAAATATTTTTAAGTTTTTGAGCGAAAAACTTATTTCTATTCAGCCTGATGTGAGTCGATAATTACCAACTCTTTTCCTGTTACTTCCTCGAAAAGAGATCGCTTTCTCATCGCGCCCCAAATCTCCAGATTCGGGTCAGATTCTGTCTCAAGTTTCAGCTTAATCTGCCCGTTGTTTCGAATCACATCTAAAGCCCTTACGTTTTGAAAATGACTGCGATCCAGTCCATCTGCAATCCGCAGAATAGCGCTCAGCTTCTCCACTCTCTTTTTTACACTCTTATCCAATTTTTTGAAGTGGGGATGCCTCGATTTAGGAGTGGATCTTCGATGGTATCTTGCTACGTTTGCCATCAAATCAATCTCTTCCTCTTTAAAACCTTTCAAATCAGCATTATTGATAATATACAGAGCGTGTTTGTGATGTTTTCGGTGTGAGATATGGTAACCAATATCGTGCATCAATGACGCATACTCCAGAAGTTCACGATCATCGTTCTCAAGATTCAACTCATCGAACAGCTCATCGAATAATTTTAGCGCGAGTTTGGCTACATGCGTAGAGTGCTCTTCATGCCAGTCGCATTTATGAACCAGTTCCAATACACTCCTTCTGCGGGGACTTTCATCCAGATGTAACCGGATACCTTCACTCATCTCTTTTTTGATGTATCTAAGTACAATTCCCTCCCGAAGGGCTTGTGATGATATTTTTACTCGCTTGATTCCAAAATTCTTAAGAATATAGTGAACCAATACTAACCCGGCCGGCAATAGTTTGACCCGCTTTTCATCCAAACCTTTCAGCTTAGTGCGTTCCTTCTCGTTCATCCCGATTACATCATCGTAAAACTCAAAAAACTCCTTAGCCGTAAACTCAAGCTCGTTGATCGTTAAGTTTGGTGTTTTATTATTTCTATGAGCAATCATCAGGCCTATATTCTCCATCGTGCCGGAAGATCCAATCAGCATGGAAGATCGATGCATGGCAAATGCTTCTGCCACATCCGTGAGCTGACTTTTAAAGTGATTTGTCAGCTTATCAATTTCTTCACTCGAAATTGGATCGTGATCAATATAGTTGGCCGTCATTCGGGCCACTCCCAATTTTTTACTGGTCAGATGGTAAAATCTCTCCTGATCGGCCAGGATAAATTCAACACTTCCTCCGCCAATATCCATAATAACCGCAGGTTTATCCGGCATCTGAATTCCATGCTGAACAGCAAGCCCAATCAACTCTGCTTCAATGCGGCCGGGAATGGCATTAATCTTAACTCCCACCTCATCAATAGCTCTCTGAATAAAATCCCCACCGTTCTCCGCTTCCCGAATTGCACTTGTGGCATAGGCCAGAATCGTTTCGGCCTGCTGATTATCGGCAAGTACCTTTATCTTTTTTAATGCTTCAATTCCCCGATCCATTGCCTGACCGGAAAGCCTGTCCCCCAAACCCTTTTCAGCCAGCAGAACCATCTCTTTTAACTTATCAACCGTATAGAAACTTCCATCTGAAAAGATCTCCACAATCAACGCATGAAATGAGTTTGTTCCCAGATCTATTGCAGCGATTCTCTTTACAGGCCGTCGAGGAATTGATTGGTTCATCATCTGTTAACTTTCCTTATATTTTATCTTGAAATAATACAGAATGTGCACGGCAATTTCTTTAATAATTGGGATTCTACGCAATGACGAACTCATTACAATCTGATACAGAGATCCACTCAAACGGCTTTCAATCAGCGCCTTGGTGTGTTAACGGACATGTTCACACAATTCTCTGCTCGCTCTTTTTTCAGGCACCTCATATCCGGGCAGAGGAAGTTCGTATTGACACACCGGACGGTGACTTTTTAGATCTTGATGTAACTGAATTAAGTGAGACATCACCGGTTGCAGTTCTGTTTCACGGTCTAGAAGGCCACGCAAGGAGATATTACATTAAACGACTGACTGAACATTTACTTGAGAGAAACTTCAGCGTAGTTGCCGTCAACTTCAGGAGCTGCAGCGGCACCATGAATCGGAAAAAGAGATCGTATCACTCTGGAGAAACCGAAGACCTTCACACCGTTTTTGAGTGGATAGAGCAACACTTTCCAAATGCCGAATATTATACTGCAGCCGGGTTTTCGCTGGGTGCAAGTACTCTTTTGAACTACCTGAACAAACATGGCAGCCACCATCTGCTCGACAGGGTAGTCGCTGTATCCACTCCTTTCGAACTCAAAAAAGGTTCTTTAAACCTTGAAAAAGGGTTCAACAGGCTCTATTCAAAAAGCTTTTTAGTCACACTTGAAAAGAAGCTGAAGATTAAAAAAGAGATGTTCTCAGATCTTCCGGATTTTACCGGTAACACCCTCTATGAATTTGATGATCAAGTAACCGCACCCATTCACGGTTTTGAGGGTGCCGATCACTATTATGAGAGTTGTTCAAGTGCATTTTTCATGGATAGAATCAAAACAAAATCTTTAATTATTCACAGCCAGGACGACCCTCTTTGCCCGTTTGAATGGACTCCCGTCAACGATATCCAAAAAAATTCAGTTTTAACATCAAGCTATCCGAAAGAGGGCGGCCATGTTGGGTTTTGGAGTATTCCATCGGGGTGGGTTAATAAAACCATTGGCGACTATTTTGTGCTACCTCCGGGTGAGAATTAAATACCCATTCAATCTCTTTAAAAACACACATTTTCATAATATCAATTAACTATGGTTATTATTATTGGTTCAGGCCCTATAGGGCTTGCAACCGCAATTGCACTGAAAAAGAAGGGAATTGAATCACTCATCATTGAACGGGGATGTTTGGTGAACTCAATCTATAACTATCCCACCAATATGACCTTTTTTTCCACCTCAGATAAGCTTGAGATTGGAAACATTCCTTTTATTTCTCACGGTTCTAAACCGACTCGTAAAGAGGCTCTTGAATATTACAGACGAACAGCTGAACACTACGATCTGAATATTAATCTTTACGAAGAAGTAAAAAATGTAAACGGTGATGATGGCAAATATGAGATAGTAACCACAAAAGATACTTATTCAGCCAAAAAAGTAGTATTGGCTACAGGGTTTTACGGTAAGCCAAATATGATGAATATACCCGGTGAAGGGTTACCGAAAGTGCTTCACTACTACGACGATCCCCACAGATACGCCTGGCAAAATGTACTGGTGGTTGGCGGCGGCAACTCAGCCGCAGATGCTGCACTCGAAACGTATCGTTGCAATGCCAACGTTTCCATTCTGGTAAAGCATGATACACTAAAACCATCAATTAAGTATTGGGTAAAGCCGGATATTGACAATCGAATCAAGGAAGGGTCAATTACCGGTTATTTTAACTCAGAGGTTTTAGAAATTCGGGAAAAAGAGGTAGATATTCAGACTCCTGATGGGGAAAAAACTATCCCTAATGATTTTGTTCTGGCGATGACCGGCTACCGTCCCCACTTTGACCTTATGAAAAAAATGGGGATTGAGCTTACTGATGATGAAAAAAAGATGCCGGTTTATGATGAAAAAACGCTGGAAACCAATCGAAAGGGGTTGTACGTTGCAGGTGTAGTTTGCGGTGGTATGGACACAAGCAGTTTATTCATAGAAAACAGCCGAATTCATGCCGAGCATATCGCTAACCACATCGAGAAGAGCATATAAAAAAAGAGGGCAAGCTACTCATATCACGCCGCTACGACCTACTACCGCTGCTGCCTTCCGACCCTGACGGAGTTCATAGGGAGCTGGCTGTATGAGACTTGCCCCGAGTCATAAATATAAGGGCTTTGTCACTAAATATAAACGGTAAATCTCAAGAAATTTACCGTTCAATAATGCCGTTCCAGCCACTTTCAGGAGGATTCTCAATCAGATCGCGACACAGCTCTGAATAGAAAAGAGAGGGATTGAGAAATTCATTTACATGAAAGTTCTCAGATTCTTTCGTGCTTAGTTTTTTAAAAATGGCCAGGGCATCTTCAAACTTCCTGTCGAAATAGAATTGAAGCGCTGTTTCAAATTGTTCTATCAGGCTCAGGGATGAGTGGTCAAACTGATCAGAAAATCCAACAAGCTGATATAAATCAGCTGATTTGTAACGCCCCTTTACCCGAACTTTTCCAAGCTGCCTGAATACAAATTCCCCGGTAGTTTCGGCCTGTCTTTTCGTACTCTCAGAGACAATGGCGTACACACCAAATATTTTACAGGCCGATTCGCACCGCGCAGCCAGGTTCACATGATCTCCCATCACCGTGTAATTAAAACGCCTTTCTGAACCCATATTCCCCACCAGCATGAGTCCAGTATTAATTCCAAATCGGGTTTTAAATCGTATACCGTCCAATTTATCCGTCTCTTTCACCCATCGCTTTTCAACTTTCAGGACGGTTCTACAGGCACATGCAGCTTGGTTTTCGATAGGAACCGGAGCACCGTAGAAGGCCATGACTGCATCGCCGATATATTTATCAAGCGTGCCTTTTTCCTCGTTTATTACTTCAGTAAATGCGTTCAAATAAGTGTTGATTATCGAAACCAACTCTGTCGGGGCAAGTGATTCAGAAAGTGTTGTAAAATTCTCTATATCTGAAAACATGACCGTTAGCTCATCTTCCCTTCCTCCCAGTGTATACTCAATTTCTTCGGATATCATTTTATCTACCAGCTCTGGGGATACATAGGAGGAGAACATCGACTTGATTTTTTTCTTCTCTCGCTCTTCATAGATCACATTATGTGTTACCGATCCGGTATACCCAACCACTACAGCCAGCAGAACAGGAATGATGGGAATAAACAGGCTGCCATAAATAAAGAACAGAGCTGCAGCAATTACCCAGAAAAAACCAATTATCAGTGCTACAATTAACCCTGACCATCCCACAAACCGGCTCGTTAATAGATAACTTACAATTAACAAGATCATAGTAATTAATAAACTGTTCAGCCCGCCAACTTCTTGCAGAAAATTCCCTCCCAATATGGTTTGCAGGGCGTGGGCGTGAATCTCAACACCGGCCATAGAGTACTCACCGCTCCGATCGGGATACGGTACTGAGTGAAAATCTTGCAGTTCCGGCATTGTAGTTCCAACCAGTACAATTTTATCCCGCAAAATATCTTTGTAGAGCAAGCCGTAATCCGGATCATCAAATTCGTTAATCTCAAACGCCTGCATCTCCGTTGTAGTCTGAAAATCAGCATCGTCTATAACTGACTCAAAGCTCACATACTCAAAAGAGCGGTACCCTCCGTGATAGTTAATGAGCATTCGGTTGCGCTCCGTTTTGGGTATCGCCTGATTTGCTGCTAAATAGTAGTCTTCACTGTTTTGCAGGGTCACATATTCCCCAAATAACAGTGGCAGAATTT
This sequence comes from uncultured Rhodohalobacter sp., assembly GCA_964535495.1. GTDB lineage: Bacteria > Bacteroidota > Rhodothermia > Balneolales > Balneolaceae > Rhodohalobacter. The sequence goes on along the minus strand of CAZHUP010000026.1, from coordinate 11,821 downwards.
GTAAAGCGAACGAATAGTAGGTTTCGTTCAAATAGTTGAACTGGAAAGGATAACTGCGAATGAATCCATCCAGATCCGGCCTCATATCTACAAACCCAATTCCCCAGGGCGTCGCATCCAGAAACATCTGCCTCGGAAATGACGGGGTTCGCTGATCTGCTACCACACCGCCTAAAAAGCGACGTTCCGGCTCCTGTCTAACCCTGCCTGAAAAAATCACATTACCGGCCTCTTCAACAGCTTTTGCAAACAGTGTATCGTTGTTCAGATCATAAAGATCGGGCTGATCAAAAAGGACATCAAAAGCGATAACTTTAGCGCCGGCCCGGTTTAAGTTTTCAATCAGTTTCGCATAAACATAGGTTGGCCATGGATATTTATACGGTATTTCATCATCAGCTCTTGAACTAATTTCTACGATTACAATATCGCTTTCAGATAGATCCAGAGGCCCTCTGATTTCAAACAAAAGATCTCTTGAATTGAGGTCTGCTGTTTTTATTGGAGGCAAGAAAAAGATAAACAGCATCAGTAGAGCAGCCAGAGCGAGAGTCAGTACTGATGATAGAGTTTTACTCATTGACATAATCTAAAATCTGTGGATGTAGCGCATCTGCATTATACGATCATTTGGCAATGCTGCAAAATCAGATCCTCGCCGATCAACATTTGAGTAGTTCACCGTAGCCTGTAGAGAGCCGCTGCTGTAAATAGAATACTCCGCCTGCAAACGAATCATATACGTATTGGCAATTGTACTTTCACGCTGTGACTCGTCCGGTATATATAAATCATCACGGCTGTTATCCAAACTACCGGTTTGAACAACTAACGGAATATTTTCGAAGTTGGAACGAGCAAATGATAGAGTGCCATTCAGAATGAGTTTGTTATCCATTAATTGCCAATTCGTGCCTGCTTCTATAGAACGAATAGATGCTTCATTTAACCCGCTAAGTGCAGCACTATTAGTGCTGTTCCACGAGATTCTGGTTTCAAAGGGCCGCCCCGAAAATCTGGATCGTAACGACACTGCAAGCGATTGATGTCGATAATCCCCATAACGATTCACATCACTCTTCGAATCAGACAGGTTAAACGACAGTCCAGCCTCATGTTCAGCTTCCAGTAAATTAAACTTTTGAGATATCGACGAATTAAATGCAAATAGCTCATTGCTTCTGGGTAATGTTGTTGCAACAACTTCATCGTCAATGATCGTAAAATTTCTTACAGCCGAAGCAGCCAGATCTTCGTCAACAAAAGGGTTAAAACGCTCAACACCATTGCTGCGGTTTCGGTATCGAACTCCTGCATTTACCCTCGGTAAATTAAACTGAAAAGGATACCAGCCGACCGAAGCGCGGGCCATCCTCGTTCTCATGGTTGAATTTTTATATTTGTTTACATTATCGCGTAACAGTTCTGCTCCCACAGTAAATATCAACCTGTTATCCATTGTTCTGAATCGGTCTGTTATAGTGAAGCCGGAAATGTCTCTGCGAATAGTACTGTTCGCCAAAGATTGAAAATCCGGCCCAATCCATCGGTAATCTATTCTGACCCTGTGATCTCCGTATCTGAGATCAACGCGTGTTTCGTTAGCAAAAATTGATGATGGTAAAAACAGATCTACTTCGGTAGCCCCGCTGTCAGTTTCCCGATATTTAAAAGGGAGTGTGCTCATTCTCTCATTGATAATAATCAACCAGGAAAGGCTGTTGAATAGGTTTTCAATATTATCATCGAGATCGAGGCCCAATTCCTCTGCCCTCTCTCTGTTGAGCACACCGGGTGATATATCCTCATTCAATAAACTCGCAGCAAGCTCCGTGTGAAAGCGAATTCTCTGACGGTCTGCAGTAAATTCAAACTCTGTTCCCACTACCAGGTTCTCTTTTGGAGTCGGCACTGAAGCCGATACCTGAAGATCTTCCGGATTCTGAGCCAAATATGTTCTCTGCTGAGAGTTTAGCGATTCAAGCAGTGAAGAATCCCGATCCAGAACATCCGTGTAGTTTCTAATTCTGGTTGCAGAGGTAGAATCATCCCGGGCTCGCAAAGCGTTCAGTGAAAATTGAAAATTATTCGGATTCCCGATTTTCAGCCTGCCCCCCGTAAGTTCGCGTCGGTACGCACCGGAACCGTTCTCTTCAAGGGTGAGAAAGAAGAGTTCCTCCATTCCAAAATCCGTTTGGCGTTCTTCAACATCAATCTGGTTATATCGATGTGAAATGGTCCTTTGAAGCGATCCTCGCAGCAGTTCCAACTGGAACTTTTCATCCCATAGATGTATTCCGGTGTATGCTCCTCTTACCCTTCTGCCTCTGATTGAGTAGTTACTAAACGATGGATTCACGTCGCCCAAACGGAAAAAAACTTTTTGATCATAAAACAGGTCCAGATTAAATCTGTTTTGAGGTTGAATCCGGGAAGATTCACGTGTTGTCATATAACCGCGGGCAGAATATTGAAGGCTCCCCTCACGTCCCCTTATATTTAACCTACCCGTCATCTGATCAGTCGACGAACCGGCTATATAGTGACTACTTGCCCCCAGTTCAACATCACCGGCAAGTATCCTTCCCTGTTCAGAAATAACGAAATCCCTGCCAGTTACTGGTGTTCTCACCACAATAAAAGACCACTGTTTCGCCTCAAACAACACTCCATCCTCTTCCAGTAAAATCTGTACGGTATACTCTCCCGACTGGAATGATTCACTTCTATATTTTATTAAAAACGGTGAGATTTCTGCCTGCTCGGTCATATTTTCTCCGTTTATAAAAAGTTTAAAATCCCCATTCAGGTCGTCATCATAAAAAAGAGCTGCCGTTAACAAAAAATCATCATTTGATATAACCTCACCCGGAGCAGGCGTAATTATTGCTACATCAGCCCTTTCTGTGACTGGAAATGATTCGACACGTGGAGAAATGATCTCTACGGTAACCGGAGCTTCATCTGCTATTATATTCGGATAGAGAAACTGACGGCCGGAAACTGTACGAACAACAAAATAGTAATCCACCGAGTAAGCCAGTGGATCTTGAATATGAAGAGACGCTTCTGTGATACCTTCCCGAAATCTCACCTCCTGTTGATTATAACTCCCACTCCCGCCCGTTCTGTAAAAAAGGAGTGCTTCCAGAACTTCCGTTTCACGAATATCTGTAGTTTCAAACCGAAGAAGTGTTTGTTCACCGCGCTCAATAAAAGGCGGGGGATTATGTCTGATGTTTTGCTGCCCCAATACCGTCTCCGACATCAGCCAAAAGCAAACAATTGCCCATAGGGAAAAGCAAAAAATATGTCGCTTTATAACTGTATAGAAAGTCATTCGGAATGCTTATTGATCACTCCTTTCAAAATACTCTACGTTTTCCTCAATAACCTGCCCGTTTGAATCCCTGAATCTCAGAATCAGCCTTTTTTGAATCAGTTCTTCATCCAGTGTTTTATACTCCCTGCCCAGCTGCTCCAATTCGTTATCACTAAGCTGACCGGTGATGATGTCTGTTCCAGTTTCATCAACCTGAGCAAACATGCCCGATAAGACGGATACCGCCTGACCGGATTGCAGGGCCATAACTTCCACTTCACCTTCTTCAACCCAATAGTACCCTCCTGATTGAGCTCCAAATGTTGTTCCTTTCACAGTTGCAACAGTTGAAGAAGTTGTGACTTCAAACTCATTATCCCCCCGGCGATTTACATTCATAAAAACACCGCCTCTGTTCAAATCTATTCGTGTCCTGGCCGTTTGATTACGATCAATTTCTCCACGAATAATCAACTGCGATAGCGGCCGAACTGTTACCACACTCTGATCCATAAAAAGAACAAGTGCATAACCATTTTCATCCGTGCTGAGTGTATCCCCGCTAAAAAGTGATGTACCGGTTTCAATGATCGTATCTCTCTCAGTCCCGTTTACATCAACAGTGGGCAGATACTTTCTTACTATTGCTATTTCTCTTTCCGGATTTATAATCTTTCCTGATTCATATCCAATAAGGCTACCCACATAGAGAATGACAAATAGAAGTGGTGTAAATTTATTTAAATACTTCATATTCAATTCCAATAACTAATCCTTTAATTTAATTCTCTCATTTCGCATCATATCCAAAAGCTGCAACAGCTCTTCTTTTGCGGCCTCCCCACTCAATACTCTTCCATCTATTTCGATTTCAAAAAGAGAAAAACCCTCTCGAATAATTCTCTCTGTTTTAACAGCTCCGATAACTGAAATTAAAAGCTCACTCAATTCATCATCTATTTCTACTCCCGCTACCGACTCACGGCTGTCTCGCATCGTAAATGACCATATTTCAGATGCTCTCTCACGCACGCCTGAAGTCGTTTGAAGTTCAGTATAAACTTGCCAGTAGTATCTCTTACCCGGTTGAAGCGATTTTGTGCCGAAAGACGGATAAGAAAAACTGGTTCCATCAACCTGAACGTCTAAATACTCATGCTCAAGAAGCCGTTCAGCCCCTCCACGGGATGACGCAGTACTTATTGCACTTTCCAATAACGCTTGCGGATCTTCTCCGGCTACTGCCTCTACCAATACCAGTCGATATGTCTGCCCCTGTTGCCCTTCCCATCTGAATTCGGGATATGGATTTGAAATAGTAACTCCCGAGCCAACCGTCTCCCCGGGTGATAGAAGATAGATTGATAAATCACTGTCGATTAAATTACCGCCTAAGGTTACCGAAGATGATCCAACCAATATCCCTCCATTCACGCTGTTATTTCTCTGATATAAGCGAACTTCAATAGTGTATTCATCGGCGGGCAGAGAAGTTACTCCCCGCAGTCTATTAAAAAGTGCTCGCCCGTCAGACGTTAATCTGCCATTAAAGACAACTCTGTTACGGGTATTTGGTAGTCTGCCCATTGAGAGGTCAATATTAGAAACCGATGCTGTTTGACCGGGCAGAAGACCAAAGGGCACATCATTTCTTTGATGGGATTCCATCAACAAACCTTCCCGGGAGCTGAAAACATCAATATCGAGATAGAGATCATCAGCCTCTTGTTCTGTAAAGTTTGTTATTTGAATGGTTATCAAACGAACAGATGAGTTTCCATCCGCATTTATGAGCGTTGAAAGTTCAACAATTTGAGCATTGTTGATCAGAGGCTCAGAGATAATTTCTATGCCAAAATCTGAACTTTGAGAAAACAGTGAAGCAAATGGAACAAGAATTGAGAATAGCAGTATACAGATTTGTTTCACAATGGCTGATTTAGTTTGCTTTCTCACAAAAAAAGAAGTGGACTATGGGATAATTGCTACTCATGCAAAACAAAAAACTTTTATGGAGAAAAAGTACAACTATGTTAGCTTTGCAAACAGAACGTTTGCTCCCTCTTTTCCATCAAATACATACCATTGCTTATCAACCAAAGTGGAGCTACGGGGATTCGAACCCCGGACCTTCGCGCTGCCAGCGCGACGCTCTAGCCAGCTGAGCTATAGCCCCATCGAGGCTGAATATATCACCTTTCGTAAGCATTTGTCAAAAAAACATTTTTGTTTGCGATTGATGGTTATGTATTTTTTGTTGAAGTGGAAAAATTTCTAACTTAAAACCTCACACTAACTGTACAGGAGAATAACAATGTTTAAATCACCTACTTACTTAATTATTGGGTTACTTGCTTCAGTGCTTGTATTTCAAGCCTGTGGTACGGGAGAACCTGAAGGGGATCCAGATCCATTAACACTCGAATATCTTATGAGCCTTTCTGACGAAGAGCTTATGGAGCGTGACAGTGATGGAGATGGTCTTTCCGATTACGACGAAATTTATGTCTACGGAACAGATCCGCTTAATCCGGATACTGACGGCGACGGACTAACTGATTACGAAGAAGTAAATGTTTATGGAACTGACCCGCTGAATCCGGACACCGATGGTGACGGACTTTCTGACGGTGACGAAGTAAACGTTTATGGAACAGATCCGCTCAACCCAGACACCGACGGCGACGGGCTAACCGACTGCCAGGAAGTGAAGCACACCGTCCAATCTGAATGTGAAGATCCGGATTTTGAAGGACCGTTTGATGGCGGTTACGGAACAGATCCGCTCGACCCCGATACTGACGGCGACGGCCTATCTGACGGCGACGAAGTAAACGTTTACGGAACAGATCCACTCAACCCGGATACTGACGGCGACGGATTTACTGACGGACAAGAGATTGAAATGGGAACAGACCCACTCGATCCAAACGATCCTCCATTTATCCATGAGTTGAACACAATTAACTTCAACTTCGACCGATCAGACATTCGTGACCGTGATGCCAGAATGTTGGCAGAAAACGTTGAGCGATTGATGGAAGTTGAAGCATTCAGAGTGCGAGTTGACGCTTACACTGACCACGTTGGTGGAGATCAGTATAACTTGAGACTTAGCCTTAGAAGAGCAAATGCTGTAGTAGACTTCTACAAAGAGAATGGAATTGCAGAAGATCGAATCGAGTACAGAGGATTAGGAAAAGCTCCGGTGCAATGTGCCGAGGCTGAAATGGACGCTAACACTCCCGGTTGTGAGAAAAACCGACGTGCAGAGTCTCACCCTCTGAATCCATATCCATTTTCTCCAAGAAACTAACACAATTTAAGTTTCTTAAAACGAAAGCGGACTGATTTGATCAGTCCGCTTTTTTTATTTACTGAACTTTTTCCGTTTTAACACTTCGCCGTTTAAAAATAACGCGGTACGCTAAATCCTATAAAGTGTCCCGGGGAATCAAGGCGTTTGGCAAAATCAAGCCTTAAAATCCCAAATATACTGTTCAGGCTGATTCCGGCTTCGGTATGAACCCCGTTTGTATCCATCATCAGGAAAGAGCTCTCATTGTTTAACTCTGATATTCCGGCACCGCCAAAAAGAATAACTCCCCAACCTTTATTCACAAAATAATTCAGACCAAGTATTTCAAATGGAATCGTCCTGAAGTTATGCTCAACCGCAACCACTCCATACCTATTTCCAACATAGGGTAGATATGGCCGTGCTTTTAGAACAGAAAACGGAGTAAATCTGGATAGAGAACCATCAACAGCACCTAACTTTTGAATTGGCGCCGAACTTTCCACAACTCCACCGGAGAGATGTATATCTAAGGTATTTGCAAATAGTCTTCGCTTATAGAACGTTTCAAAATTCCAATCCAAACTCATTTGGAAAGAGGAGTAATCAAAATCACTTCCCAAACCCGGACGACTGATCTCTCCACTCATTTGAACTTGTTTGGAGCCTGCAAATCCAAAATTTCGATCCTGCATATTGTACCCAATGCTCACAGAAAGTGATCGAAGAGTTCCCTCCTCAATCTCCGGGTTTTCTCTTCGGTTATTCACCCAGTTAAAGAGGTTGAAATCAATTTCATTACCCGGACTAAATGAACGATGCACCTCGTGATTCCCCGAAACTTCCAGGTCGACCTTATTTATGATGTTTGTCAATTTAAATCCAGCAGACACTGCTTCATTTCTGAAGTAATTGAAGTAATCATCTCCGCCAAGTATTGTTGGAATGCTGTTCATCCCGACAGAATAAATAGCAGAGCTGTACTGTGTATCTGTACTGTTTTTATATGACAGTGAACTGTATAGCACAGTTTCGCCAAATTTACCCAGCCTTTTATCAGCCTCAGCTCCATAGTCCCAGTATTCACTGTTGAAACTATATCCGCCGAAAAATCTTAAATTCAAACCTGTATTCGTAAATCTTTCCCGATAGTTCAAGCCGAGATGCACTCCATCTACTCGGTTATAGCGCCCCCGAATTCCGACCCCACCTGGAATCCAATCACCAAATCGGGTTAATAACCCAGAGCTTTCTCTACTCTCACGATCCTCAACCATTCTTGCTAAAAATCCTTCAGGTTTAAATGCGTCCTCAATTGTTTTAGTACTGTCTATCGTCTCGTAGGCTAGTTTTTCCTTTTCTGTAAGCGGAATCTCATTCGGTGAGATCCCGGTTGTTGAAACTGAGTCTGCTTGAACAAGAATTGTTTGATCCTGGAACACAGAGTCGGGTATTGAGATATTGACACGGTAGTCCGAAATCCTTGAAACCTGGCGGAATTGAATGGGCGGAAATTGCAAACCTACTATGCCAATACGAATTCTTCCCTCGATTCTCATATCAATCGGTAGCCAAAAATCCCTCCCATAGTTACTGAACTGCTGCTTATAAGAGAGATTAAAATCCTGAACAGGAGGTGGGAAGTTAACTACATCATTCGGTTTCAAGTCGACATCGATTAGTGCATAATCACGGCCAAGTACATAGGCAACCCCCTCGAACGTAGGTTGAAGCTTACGGCGTGGTTTAACTTCAATTTTGTAAACCGGTACGCCATCCATCTGCAGGGTTTCAAGTAGTGAAAAATGGTAGTAGGAGAGCGCATTTGGGTGAGTAATCCCGACTACATCATACCCCGCTATCTCTATATTGTCATCATAAAAGTTCGGTAAATATCGAACTCCGGCAAAGTTTTGATCAGCTGATAAGTTTGAAGTTTGCCGTACTGATTTCTGAATTTCTCTGTGGCCTTGTTCATAATTCCAATACAGTTCAGAACTGCTTTCAGAAATCGAAACGATGGATGTATCATTCTGAAGAACCTGACGTGTGTATGCATCTGCCTGATAGGATTTTAAATTTGCGCGCCACAATTTTTTCCTCTCAATTACTCTCTCCATGATAGTCAGCCCGGGATCTCTTTCGGTTACCACCAACTCCTCAAGTTCTGTTATAGATTGCGATAATCGAACCATGATATTATCGGCATTACTGATATCATCAATTGTTATTTGAGCCCGCTCATAACCGATGTAGGTAATTCGCAAAGTGACAGGCAGTTCTGCAACAGATATTGAAAAGCGCCCATCCGGATTGGTTATGGTGCCTTTAAGAGTATTTTCTATAACTATTGTTGCAGCTGGAAGTGACTCACCGGTTTCATCATCTAATACACTGCCTGTCAATTCAACCTGCGAATAGGATTGAAATGGTATCAGTAAGAGTAGCAGCGAGATTTGAATAAAATATTTAAGCATCAACTTTCCATTTTATAGACTTTTAAACACATTACGTGGAAAGCAGACGCTTCGTTTCACTTAAACTTCATTTTGGAGAGCAAATTTTGAAAAAATTTTTGGCAGAAGGGGCAGCAGCTGATCGGAGGAAAGGAGGAGTTTTACGGATTGGTTAAAATAACGGCCGGTTCCAGAGGTTTTACCATAACTTCATCATTCGTCTCAAACAAAACTCTGTTATCGGTATGAACAATATATCTCTCTCCACCACACTCCACATGGTATGTTATATCGTGCCCTTTAAATTCACGGCCTATCACTATTCCACGATTGCAGGTATTTACCGCGCCGTTTGGACGTTCAATCGTTAAATGCTCCGGACGAATAGAGCAGGTAACTTTCCCTTTTGCTTTGCAGTTAAGCTGAAGTAATCCAAGGTTAGTTTCAATTTTATCTGAGTTGTCAACAATACCCTCAAAGAGATTTGTGCGCCCTAAAAATTGAGCTACAAACTTTGTTTTTGGCTTATAGTAGACTTCTTCAGGAGTACCAATCTGCTCAATCCTACCCTCATTCATAACAGCTATTCTATCGGCAAAAGAGAGTGCTTCCTCCTGATCGTGAGTAACCAATATTGCACTCATTCCGGCTTTTTTAATAATAGAACGAACCTCTTTTCTGGTTATGTCCCGCAGCATGGCATCCAGGTTTGAAAATGGCTCATCCAATAAAACCAGTTTCGGTTCAGGTGCAATTGCTCTTGCCAATGCTACTCTTTGCTGCTGACCACCGGACAGTTCAGCAGGGCTGCGGTGCTTGTAATCTCCCATCCCCGTTCTGCACAAAACCTCTTCAGCAAAAACCTTGCGTTTAAATTTCGGCAATTCTGTAAGTCCAAAAGCTACATTATCCAGGGCAGACATGTGTGGGAATAGGGCATAGTCCTGAAAAACAAACCCAATTCCTCTTTTTTGCGGAGGTGTATGAATATTATTTGATGAGATTACTTTTTCTTCCAGTTCGATTGTTCCCTTATCAGAACGTTCAAATCCGGAAATCATGCGCAAAGTTGTTGTTTTACCACATCCACTGGGTCCAAGCAGTGCGAAAATTTCATTCTCACCTACTGAAAAAGAGACATTATCAACAACCGGATTCCCTTTTTCGAAGGATTTTTCAATATTTTTTACTTCTAGTAACATGCATAAACCTCTATAGGAGACTATAAACAGACAATTATTGTCTTATTTAAATTCAGTCTATTTAAATTAAGCATTTTTACTGAAGCTTTAAAGAGTTATCCATCAGAAAGTTTCCAAGATGTTGTTAAAGAGTAATGAATGAATTAAGTTTTTTGATAACTTAGTTATACAGATAAATATTTAAGGCGGTTTAAATACAGTTCAGATCATTATGAAAACACTATTGACTTTATTAGGCGTCTCCATTTTAGCAATAACCCTTATTGCAGGATGTGGACCAAGTGAAGAGGAGCTTCGCCAGCAGGAGCTTGAGCGGCAGCAAGCAGAACGAGATTCTTTAGAGCAAGTGTATGAAGCACAAATGCAGCAGATGATTCAAGATAGCATTGCCCGGGCTCAACAAGACAGTATTGCCGAAGCGGAACGCCAAAGCCAAATCATATATAGCGACAGTGGAGATTATGCTGTTCAGGTTCAATCCTGGAGATCTGAAGAGAAGGCCAATCGAGAATTGAATATGTGGAAAGATCGCGGCTTTGAAAATGCCTTTGTTATTCAATACGGTAATGAAGAGACCGGAGATGTTTGGTACCGTGTTCGAATTGGGCGTGTAGAAAACAGAGAAATGGCAAAAAATTTACAGGATAAACTCTCAAACGAGTACGAAACTCAGTCCTGGATTTCACGCTTGAATTAATCTTTATTTCCAAAACAGAAAAGGCTCCTTAGAAAAGGAGCCTTTTTACATTCCGGTAATTATTATTGCATCAGAATCTCAGGGAGACTCCAAATGCTACTCTGCTCACGTTATTGAAATCAATCTGATCTGATCCCGAAATCCGGCTTATTCTGTACTCAACAAATGGCTTAATCATTGGCAGAATAGAGAGCTCCAAGCCGCCAAAACCATTCCAGAACAGATTTGTTTCATCAAAGCTGTTAGCTTCACCATCAAATTCATAAGTTTCTGCTCCTACTCCTAGACCAATGTATGGTTTAACGAGAGCAACTTGAGCACCGGCTGTTAGTGCAAGACCAAAGTCGTAAGCATCTACTTCGCCGCTAAAATTTTGATTGTCGCCACTCAATTCCGCATCATCATTAAAAAAGCTGAAATGAGCTCTCATATTAAAATCTACAATCGGAACCATAGACAATATTCCTCTTTCAACCCGAAGGCCAAATCCATTAGTCGGATCTTCATTTCTAATTTCATAGCTGGCGCCGAGAGACCATTGTGCGCTAGCCTGGTCTGTAAAAGCAAACATGAAACCGACGGTTAATATGGCAAATAGTAGCTTTTTCATAGTGATACAATTTAAAATTTTAGAATTTGCTCAGTGATAAATTTAATACTCTCAAACATATAGTTGAACACATCGTAAATGTTTCATTTCCGAAGAGCCCGATCAAAACTTAGGCACATATTCCCACTCTAACAAACTGTTATAATTGATTTTTCTGCCATTTCCATGATTATTTAAAGCCCTTTTCAATAATAGTTGTGCTTTTTCGATCATTTTTACTAATATTCTTATGCGCT